>JAEOTR010000015.1 GCA_016839705.1 Promethearchaeota archaeon
ATAGATAGTATCGATTCACCATCGTCTGGAATATGGGTTAATAACGTCCCTCCAAGTTATAGTCTTTCCATTACGGAAGCGAATTTAGATGAGATCTGGTATACCCTTGATGGAGGTGTAAATAACTATACCGGAGCATTAAGCGACACGATTGATTCTACAGCCTGGAGTAATGCAGGTCAAGGAAGCGTTACGATAATATTTTATGTAAACGATTCTGCTGGTAATTGGGACTCTGATACCGTACAAATTAATAAAGATACAATTGATCCTTCGATAGATAATATCGACTCACCTTCTTCTGGCTCTAATCATTCAACACCACCAAGCTATAGTCTTTCCATTACCGAAGCGAATTTGGATGAGATTTGGTATACCCTTGATGGAGGTGTAAACAACTACACGGGAGCATTGAGTGGAACGATCAACTCTATAGCCTGGGGTAATGCAGGTTTAGGCGCCGTTACGATTACATTCTTTATAAATGATTCTGTGGGTAAGTGGGATTCGGCGAGTGTGGGAGTGATAAAAACTTCAGATTTATCAATTTCTATTAATTCTCCTACTACTGCCGAATGGTTTAGATTCATTCCTGATTACGATGTTTTTGTGAGTGGAAATGATCGGGATTCCATATGGTACACGCTTGATAATGGTCTTAACAATTTTACTGTTACTAGTAATGCTCATTTATCAAGTACCTGGTTTGGAGTATTAGATTCTACAGCATGGAACAATGCTGGTCAGGGTTCTATTACTATTATATTTTATTTAAACGATACATTTGGCATTACATTATCTGATACCGTACAAATTAATAAAGATACGATTGATCCTTCAATAGATAGTATCGGTTCACCATCGCCTGGAGCATGGTTTAATAACAATCCTCCAGGTTATAGTCTTACCATTACTGAGGCGAATTTAGGTGAGATCTGGTACACGCTTGATGGTGGTGTAAACAACTACACGGGAGCATTGAGCGGAACGATCGATTCTACAGCCTGGAGTAATGCAGCTCAAGGAGCAGTTACGATTACATTTTATGTAAAAGATTTCGCGGGTAACTGGGACTCTGATACCGTACAAATTAATAAAGATACAATTGATCCTTCAATAGATAGTATCGATTCACCATCGTCTGGAATATGGTTTAATAACATCCCTCCAAGTTATAGCCTTACCATCACCGAGGTGAATTTAGGTGAGATCTGGTACACACTTGATGGAGGTTTAAACAACTACACAGGAGCGATGAGTGGAACGATCGACTCTACGGCATGGAGTAATGCGGGTCAAGGTGCTGTTACAATTACATTTTATGTAAATGATTCCGCGGGTAACTGGCACTCTGCAAGTGTAGGAATTAACAGAGATACAATTGCTCCTACTATTACTATTATAGAACCAAATAATTATGATCTATTCGGGATTACACCTCCAAACATTACTATTAATATTAATGATCCCAATTTGGACGTGAGTTGGTATCAATTGGATAATGGAACAATTATTACACTCAATTATACATGGGCAGGACTTATCGTTCAGAGTGTATGGGACCAAGTCGGTAATGGAACTGTAATAATTCGATTCTATGCTAATGACACATTAGGTAATTTAAGAACTGCAGATGTTATAGTTTATAAGGATATCTTTCTTCCTTTAGTAATGATTAATACTCCTAACTCAGACGATGTATGTAATGGTACAGCACCTAGTTTTATTGTTAGTATAAGTGGAAGTAATCTAGATACAAGTTGGTATACCTTAGATGATGGATTAGTAAATTATACATTTACAGGGTTAACTGGGACTATAAATCAATCGGCATGGGACGCCCAAGGGGATGGCACCATAACGATTAAATTCTATATAAATAATACCCTTGGAGTCATAGGATTTGATGAGATAACCGTCATAAAGGACACTTTAGCACCTCAAATTACAATAAATCTTCCATTGAATAATACCTATTGTGGAGCAGCCCCGATTATCAATGTACTAGCAACTGATGCAAATCTTGATGTTATTTGGTATAAAGTTAATACAATCAATATAGTATTAGGAAATAACATAAATGAGCAAATTGATAGTTTGATTTGGAATAGTTTGCCAGAAGGAGAATTTTATGTCTACATTTATGCAAATGACAGTGTCAGTCATTTGAGTGACCCTGTTATTTTAATCTTATATAAAGACACAATAGCACCCTCAGCTCCGATATTCATAAGTTTTCCCCAAGGAGAAGTAAGTGGTACTTTAATATTCGAATGGCAAGAAGGCTCAGATCCTTCTGGGATATTAAAATATAGATTGATTATAGATAATGAAGCAAATCCTTTTGCTACACCAGGATTCGTGTTTGAAGTAAACATAACTGGCAGTTATTATGAATATACGGGAACTCTCCAACCAGGAACTTATCATTTCTTTTTGTATCAGATTGATGGTGCAGGTCATCAAAGTCCAGCATCAACAGGGAGTTTCTCTATAATTTCGACTTCTCTACCTTCTCAACCATCAGAATTTCCCTTATGGATTATTTTTGTCATAATAGGGGCTGCTGTTGGTGGGGTAGTTGGAATTGTAGTTCTAAAGAAATCAAAAAGTAAAGAAGTAATACCCACTCAAATCTCAGAAAAGATGCCTGCACCTAAACCTAAGTTAGAAATTCATGAAGAATTAAAACTAATGGATTATGAAGCACTCAAAGATAAGAGTCACGGAGAATTAAAAAACAGAAATAAAGAGTTACTCGGGTATATTAAATATTTAGAAGAAAATAAAGATTATATAAAGGCAGCAGAATTCGCAGGAGAATTGATTATAATTGAAGATATTCTTGGTAACTCCCAAGAGGTAAAATTATACCGTCAAAAACAAATCGATATTGCAATTAAAGGTCTTGAATATTTAAAAGATCAGTATGAGGTTGAGTCTAAAAATGCTGCAATATCAGGAGATTATTCAAAAGCACTTGATTTATATAATGAAAGTAAGTTAATCTCTGAAAATCTTAAAGTATACATTGGAAATCAAGAATCTTCTAACACTGAAGAAGAAGCTATTCTGGAAGTGAAAGAACCACAATTGTTAATTGGGGAGATAGAAATCGTTTATTCCTGTATTAATGATTTATTAACCAAATATTTTGATGATATTGGAATTAAATATTACTCCAATCCTCAAATATATGATGATGTTCAAAACCAGATCCATGGCTTGATTCTTACTGATAATAAATTATTGATTGCAGATATAGATCCCTCGATTAGAGATAAAATCAAATCAATTCAAATAATTTTCACTAAGGATGTATCTAATGAAAATATTATCAAATTGAGTAATAATTTCCTGAATCCAGAGGTGGTATTAATAATTGTCGGTATTGAATGGTCTAAAAATATTGAAGCACAAACAATTGAAATCCTACCAAATAGAGGAATTAATCATCAAGAAAATATTAGAATTATTCATTACGAGTTATTTTCCTCATTAATTGGGTTAAAAGATAATTATGAGATCGCATTCAATGAAATTATTAATTTGTATTATAAATCACAATTAGATGTCTTGCGAGAGACTCATGAATCAAGTGAGATAATCATTCATAGTACTGATGAGTTACTCTATGATCTCAAAGAAAAAGGTTTAATTAAGCAAAAGTTGCAAGAATATTTTCATAGATAGATTTAACAAAAAAAAAAATTAATACCAACTCTTTTTTTTGCCTAAAGGTTCATGATGGTATTGAACATAACTTCTAACTGTTTATATAATTCTAATCGAAATTCAGAATCAATTTTAGATATAAAATACGATATTTGCTTTTCTTCTAATTTCGTATAAAAATTAAACTCACCCATCATTTTTGACCAGTTAGCGTTTTTCCTTGCTATTACACCAATTAAGATTACTGTGTTATCCTTGAGCGTTTCTATGATTTTCAATATTACATTATTCCATTGAGGGTCAATAGAATCTCTATTCTTACTATCAAAAATAATAAAAACTCCATCAGAATCAGATACTTTCAAAGAATCGAAGTTATAACTTTCCAAGATTAATCCTTTTGAAGATTTATAGATCGCTTTATCTTTCTTTTTTTTTATTGAAGACAGTTCTAAATCTTTTATCTCTCTTAAAAGGTTTAAAGCGGGATTGTTCATGTTATCTATTGAAATAAATGCTATTGAAAGGGTATTTCTATTTTCCAGGATTGAATTAATT
Organism: Promethearchaeota archaeon; assembly: GCA_016839705.1. Classification (GTDB taxonomy): domain Archaea; phylum Asgardarchaeota; class Lokiarchaeia; order Sigyniarchaeales; family SOKP01; genus Loki-b32. Next base: position 4,234 of record JAEOTR010000015.1, read on the forward strand.
TCTGTTAAAATTCTATTTTTTAAGTTATTTTCTTCAAATTCTTTGCTTAAAATAATATAATGATAGGATACAATCCCAAAAGCTTGTTCAATATTCTCTCCGGTTAAAGCACTTGTTTCGATATATGAAATTTTTCTATTATATTTTTCAGATAACATTTCTGCTAAGGTATCCGCCTCTTCACGTTCAATTTCTCTTTCCTGTTCTAAATCCTGTTTATTTCCAACAATTACTACTGATATATCATGTTCTTTAAATTCATCTAATTCATTAAACCAATTACTTACATTATAAAAGGAATCTTGGTTTGTTAAATCAAAAACTATGAACGCAGCTTGTGCCCCCTTATAGTAGACCTTTCGATATCTTTTAAAATATTGTTGAGCTCCTATATCCCAAAGAAAGAGGCTAATTTCATTACCAAAAAATTCAAAATTATGAGATAATACATTCAATCCTATAGTAGTACGATAATCTGCTAAAAATCTCCCTTCCACAAACCTTCGTAAGATTGAGGTTTTACCAACTTCATGGTCACCAATAACAATAAATTTAAATCTATATTCTCCACCAGGTTCTAATCCAACTTGATAAAGTAGATTATCACTTCCATAATATCCTTCTGTTTTAAAATCAAAATTAGGAATTGAAACCTCAATTAAATCTTCTATAGTCGCAACGAGAATCTGAGCCACTTTTTCCGCAAGAAAATACGCATATGGTGCTATTTTATCAATTGAACCAAGATTTTCAATGACTAAACTTAAGGTTATATCTTCAGTTATAGAAATAAATAAAATTCGGTTTTTTTCAGTATCAAAGCTTGCGGTTCCAAATTTCTTATACGAAAATTCATCACGAAATCTTTCTATAACAGGGCTAACTATCGCAGTCATTATCGAAATTAATTCCATATCCACATCTATTCTTCTTTCACCGGAAATTATCAAACCATCCTGATCAGAAACGATTATGGCTTCAACTTCCTTATTTATTTTTAAGAAATTTGTAAAGAGTTCAGTTAGCAATTTATTTCTATTTATTGACAAGAGGTAAACCTCGAAAGAGAATGATTAAAGATATCAATAATTATAAGTTATGGTTTAGTTGGTTGTTTGATATTTATATAATCAAATACTAATATAAATGTGATTTAATCTTTGATAATTTCAAATATTAAGGTTCAAATGTTTCAGTTTTCAATTTTTTGATTTAATTTTTTAAAGCAAAATAAAGAGACTTACTCCCCCAAATAAAATGCCTATAACCAACAATTCTTCGTGCATAAACGCAATGAATATTATCCCGATTGTCATAATTAATATAAATACAAAGAGCATTACGACTTTTACAAATCTCCCCGCGGGAATCCATTCTTTGTATACTACCTCTTCATTTTTTTGGATTTCATTTTCATTCATTATTCTTATCACCAATTTAATTTTCTGCCTTTCACCATGTTAACTGTAATAAATATGAGGTTTAAATTTTTTTTCTAAAAAAAATTCCTAAATAAATGTTAAAAACATTTAAAATCAACGTGAGAATAATTCTGTAATCATTTCACAAATTTGTTCACACTCAAAAATAAATAATTTAAGTTTAATATCAATAGCAGTGGAAACCATAAAAATTACACTTGATCCCGCCTGAAAAATAAATAAATAACCCTCTTTTCCTTTAATAAAAAGTTCTCTAAATTCGCCTAGTATCATATCGTCAAGAGCCATATTTGATAAAGAAAATAACGTTGCTGCCATCGTAGATATTTTTACTACATCTAACCGATGAGAAATAGTAGAAATAATTGGAAGGCCCTCATTTGTTACAATGGCAGCAGCATTACTTTTTGGATTTCTATTTAAAAACGAGTTCAGTAATATTTTTAAATTTTTCTTAACATCCTCCTCCTTATCCTTGCCCTCTTCAAAAAATTCGTTCAATTCCATAATTTAATTTAATAATTTCAAAATCTAAAAATACCTTATAACATTGTTATCTCTTTCTGATTTATATTTAAATCCATCTATAAAAACTTTGAAGGATTATTTTCTCAGAATTTATTTTCCATTAAAGATTGTAATGAATTTCTATTATAAATTTAATGAACTCAAAGTCTTTGGTATAAAATTTAAGTTTTTGCAAGAAAATCCTGTTTTAATCCTAAATCTGCAGAATTTCGCACTTATCTCTTTTGAATTTACATCTTTTATTAGTATTAGAGTTTTTGTTGCATCATCTTTGAGTTTGGAAAAATTTGATAAATTATCGAAAAAAAGAAAAAGAAAATTTAAAAAAAATTTTGGAAATTTTATCTATAGTTATTTCTACTTCTTGTGTATCTTTATACTCCCACCACCGATAGCAGTTTCCGGTTTGTTATCGTATATAACAAATTCATCACCATCTACTTCGTCTTCTTCCCATATCTTAATGCTGAACTTATCGGTACCATCACTAGTGATTTCTCCGTCAATTGTGGTGAGTATGAACTTGTACGACCCTTCACCATTAATAGCTATGGGGGTGGTAGTGGTGGATTATATGTATTTGTATCATCATCCCAAACAGTATCAATACCTAAATCTAATCTATCTCCGTTAGGAAGGTTACTGATGAAATCATTATAAAAGAACTCATTGCCAATGCAAGTTTTCATGCTATGGTAGAGATCCCAATCAATCAAGACTCCCCATCCATTCTCTTTAATTATATTATTGGATATATAATTATAGTTAGCAGTATTATTGAGGTAGATACCAATATTGTTTTCAGAAATGACATTTTCACTTAGCATGTTGTTTTTTCCATTATCAACAATAGAGATCCCAGTAACATAGTTTTTAATGCATTTATTTTCAATTATAGAATTTGCATAAGAACCATCTCCAATAACAATTCCTGTAACGATGTTCTCTATATAGGTGTTTTTAACAGTTCATAAATTGTTCTAGCACTATAACAATTCCTTGACACTTCGCGAGACTTTCGAACTTTCCACTAAGTCTCGATGTAAAAACTATAAAACGAATTATACGATACTTAAAGTAACACACAAACTCAAAAAAAAAGCGGAAAGATTATGCAAGAAGTAGAAAATGTATTTGAGAATGCATATTACCGAACGAAGTGCATTAAAGGGTTATTTATCCACGATATTTCAAATTTATTTCAAATAATCAGTAATTCTGTAGAGCTCTGTGAATCACTGTTTCGTGGTGAATTAAAAAAAGAGGATATCATGGAATATTTCAAAATCATCGCTCAGCAATTAACCCGAGGTAAGAAGTTAATTCGAAATGTAAGGAATCTTTCGGATTTAGAAGAATATGAACTGCCTTTAGAACCGGTAGAAGTACTTCCTATCCTAAAAAGTGCAATTAATTTTACTCGTATTAGTTTTCCTCAAAAGAATATTGAAATTAAAGTTATAACAGATAACGGAAAGCATTTCGCAATAGCCAATGAGCTTTTGGGCGAAATATTTGAAAACATACTCATAAACTCTATTAAATATAATCGAAATAAGCTTATTCAAATTGAGGTAGAAATATCTACAATTGAAACTCAGTACGAGGACTATGTGAAGATCGAGTTCAAAGACAATGGTATAGGTATAGATGATGCTAGAAAAGCGATGATATTTCAAGAAGTTCCTTTTAAACGAAGACATTCTAAGGGTATGGGAATCGGGCTTTCATTGGTAGCAAAATTAATAGAATTGTACGATGGAGAGATTTGGGTTGAAAATCGTATAAAGGGAGATTATACACAGGGGAGCAACTTCGTAATCTTAATTCCGTTAGCATCAAAAGAATGTGATGTATTATGACAGATAGTTATGAAAGGATAAAATCAGATAAATTGAAGAAGGAAATAAAATGGTATACGTATGTAGATTCGTGCCTTAACTCTAAATTACAGGATTTCATGGACGAATATGAAATTAAGAATCAGGCGAAAGTAATAAGAAATTTTGTAAATTACGGCATAGATTATTTTACTGCTATGCTTAAGAAAAATTTACATAACGATCCTCAAGGTTACAATGAAAGCGAACTTGATGATTTAATAAGAAAGGCAATAGGCGCATACGAAATTGGAAATGGCTTTCAGGAAGAAATAAAGCAAAGAATCTCGCCCCTTAAGTTATCACTCTTAATGTTAAATAATTATATCGAAGAAAAAGAAAAATTTTCGGAGGATATCCAGAATGCATTAAGGGCTTTAGAAGATTTAGAAAGTTCTGTGAAACAGCATTTCGAGGAGCCAAATATAAAAAGATTCGTAAAAAAAATTGATATCTTATATATTGAAGATAATGAATTAGAGCGAAAAACTATTGATCAATTTTATAAAACCCAGGGTGTAGCTATAAATTCAGTGGAGACTTCTGATGAAGCTTTGTATCTTCTGAAGACTCTAACGCCGAGAGCTATATTACTTGATATTAATTTGAGGACAAGCAATATAAACGGCGATCAATTATGCCAAATGCTAAAATCGAACGGTCAATATAATTCAATCCCTATAATTCTAATATCGGCGATTTTTTCGGAAAAGGAAAAAGAGACAATTTTAACAAGCACGGGAGCAGATGATATAATTTTTAAACCTATTGACAAATTGAAAGAATTAGATGTTCTGTTCAAATATCTAAAACACTAATTTGGATGGAATATCAACCAAAAAATTATTTTTTTTTTTAAATTATTTTGCTTTTTTTGCTGCTTTCTGTTTTTTTTCTCTTCTTGAATAATTTAACACCTTTAACCTACAAATTCCTTTATGATCGTTTTAGACGCCATGTAAAGAATGAGAGAATATCGGTGATTTCATCGATGAGAGCTGAGAGAGGTTTTCCCAATCCATGACCCGCTTTAGCTTCTACCCGAAGTAGAACTGGTTTTTCAGAATTTGAGTATTTTTGCAATAAAGCTGCCATTTTCATGGCGTGACTTGGATCTACACGAGAATCTTCAGTTGCAGTATGGAATAATACTGCAGGATAATCAGAACCTCGTTTTACGTGATGATACGGAGAATAAGCAAAGAGCCATTTAAAATCTTCAGGTTTTTCAGGGTCACCATACTCAGGGATCCAAGTTTTTCCTAGTGAAAAATTAATATAACGGATCATATCTAGTAAGGGAACATTGCAATATATAGCTTCAAACAAATCGGGACGTTGAACACACACAGCACCTACAAGTAGACCTCCATTACTTGCTCCATTAATCGCGAGTTTACTCGGGGACGTGTATCCTTGCTTAATGAGATATTCAGCTGCTGCGATGAAATCGTCAAAAACATTCTGCTTTTTATTTAATATGCCTGCTTTATGCCATTCTTCTCCAAATTCTCCTCCCCCCCGAATATTGGGATAAGCTAAAATCCCTCCATTTTCAACCCAAATTTGATTTGTAGGGGAAAAGAAAGGAGTTATACTAATATTAAAACCTCCATAACCATACAGTATGGTGGGATTATTTCCATTTAATTCAATATCATTTTTATGAATAATGAACATATGAACTTTAGTGCCATCTTTTGATGAATACCACGCTTTTGAGACTATTAATTCTATCTTTCCAAGCTTTGGTCGTGCTTCATGAAAAATCGTTAATTTTTCCTTTGGGATATTATATTCATACATAATCGGTGGTTGAGTAAACGATTGATAATAAAAATATAAATTATCAAATTCCAACTCTCCTGAAAGCGTTTCACCGATAATAGCCCCGTCTTTAGGAATTAAAATATCCTTCTGTTTAACTCCATCTAAATTATGAACCGTTAAATGACTTGTTGCATTATGCAACCAAAGCGCAATAATTTTATTACTCACTAATTTTAAATCTTGGAGGATATTTTCTTCCGGGGAAATTACACTTTCCCAATGTTCAATCTCTAACTTTTTTGATGTTGTTTTGTAAACCCCATACTTTGGGGATTCATGGTTGCTTAGGAAATACACAAATTTTTCATGCATACGGGGTGAGATCATCCAGTTGCTATCAACAATTATTGAACGAGTTGTCGGGGGATTGGTTGTCAAATCTACAAAATACAAGTCTGTTGCTATGAATCGATAACTCACAATGATCATATAAGTCTCATCTTTTGATAAATAAGGATCAGGATACTCATATAAGCGCTCAGGATTTTCAAAAATAATTGGGTCTTTTTCTGGATTAGTTCCTAATGCATGGTATCGAACATGTGAATGAAAAGTTTCCTCTCCTTCAGGAAC
>JAEOTR010000016.1 GCA_016839705.1 Promethearchaeota archaeon
CATTTTATATCTTCATATTCTTAAATATAATTTTATCAATTTTTATAACTTGGGGATATAATAATACCAAAGGAAGTCTAGTTATTGTGGTATTGTTCCATTATTGTTGGAATTTCATGGGAACATATATACCAGGAACGTTAGGATTATTACCAATGATGATTTTTTATATTGGAGTGAGTATTATCTTAAGTACATATTTAATTATAGTATTTGTTTATTATGGCACTAAAAGACTTTCTCGAAAATCTGAGGAAGAATTGCCTTTTGAGATAATAAAAAAGTAAATATAATTCAAAAATTCCAAAAATTTTTTTTTTATCTTTAACGCAATTAGAGAGGTAAGTAAACCATAATTTTAATAGAATAAGATTCTACTATAAAAAGAAAAGTGAAGAATTCTAAAAGAACAAAAAATCTTTAATTTAAAATCAAAATTTTTAAAAATCAAAATACATGTTTTAAAGAACAACAGAATTGGAATCTGTGAAAAATTATGAAGCAAAAAGAAATTTGGAAATGTAATGTGTGTGGAAAAGTAATCGAGATCCTTCATCCCGCAGCTCCTGAGACCATATGTTGCGGTCAACCAATGGTTTTAATGGAAGAAAAGACTGCTGATTGGAAAGGTGAGAAGCATGTTCCAAAGATAACAATTGAAGGCAATAAAGTAACTGTTGATGTAGGAATCTCAATGGGTACTCCTCATCCTATGGCTGATGAACCCGAACATTACATCATGTGGATCGAGCTAATTTGTAAGGATAATTGTTACAAAAGGCAGATGTTATCCCCCGGAATGGAACCGAAAGCAGTATTTACAGTTTCTGACACGAGCGGGTTAAAAGCTCGTGAGTACTGCAATTTGCACGGAACTTGGGTTGGGACTGATTAAATTTAATTTTAAAATTTTTTTTTATTTTTGAATATTTTAAAATCAAGAAATTTTAAGTTTTTATAACATTTTCTTTATTATTGATCTTACAAAGCCTTATGAATATCAGAAATAAAAATGATAATCTTCTTACAATTATTTGTAATCTTTTGTTTTGTTATTGTCATCATCGCACTATTTCGTGAAAAAACAGATTTTTTAACATATAGCGTCGCAGCTATGCTTGCTGCAGCTACTGCAACTTTCCTTTTTTCCCCAGAACCTTTTACAATAGAAGAGTTTATTCTAGCAATAGATTGGCCTGTAATTTTTTTCTTAATTTCTTTATTTACAATCGTAGTTATTTTAGAAGAGCAACTTATTTTTCAAGAAATTGCATTAAAGATAACCAAGAAATTCAGTACAAATACACGTGGTTTTTTCTGGGTAATATGTCTAATTTCAACTTTGAGTGCTGCGTTTATTGAAGATGTTTCTGTGGCGATTATTTTTATTCCGATGATTATTAGTACCAGTGAAAAGATGAGGATTAATCCTACTCCTATTCTTCTTGGAATGACAATTTGTATTAACCTTGCCTCGACTCTTACTCCTTTTGGGTCTGCGCAGAGTATTTTAATAGCAAATAAATTTGATTTGTCTACATCTTGGTTTTTCACAAATCTATCAGTTTATTTTATTATAGCAACCTTAGTGACGTTATCCCTTTTAGATTATTTTGTCCTCAGGAAGCATTTAAATGAAATTTGGATTCCTCACTGTAAGGAATATGATGAGCCTTTAGTACGTAATCATTTAGAAGAACATGAGTTAATAATCTTAGAAGAATCTATTAACCCTAAGATTTTTTATCGTAATTTAGGAGCCTTATTAGCCTTCTTTGCTTTACTAATTATTATCCCAGATATTTTATTTGGAGGATTATTGGGAATGATATTATTTGTATTTATGAATCCACGCAGAAGTGAAGCGGGGGGAAAAAAACCAGATATATCTTATTATTTTAAAAAAGTAGATTTTAAATTACCATTCTTTTTTATTACTCTTTTTGTAATGATATTTTGTTTTGAAAAAGTTGGACTTATAGAAATAATAGGGAATTTTGTAGTTAATATTACACCTAATAATCTCTTTTTATTGTGTATTTTTATTTTAATCTTAACCTCAGTTCTCTCAGCATTTCTTGATAATGTCCCTGTTACTGTTCTTTTTATTCCGATCATCCATCTTCTCGTTAGTCCTCCCTTAGGGTTTTCATCAACTCCTTTATTTATTGCATTTATTTTAGGAATAAATCTTGGAGGTAATTTCCTTCCGCAAGGAAGCGCTGCTGACATGATGACATTGGAACTCTCTACAAAATACTGTGTTGAGGGGATGAATTACAAAAAACTGTTGAAAGTCGGGGGATTATTTGCTCTTTTACATGTCATTTTAGGAATAGTATATCTTGGAGTTATAATATTCTTATTCTTTTAAGAAATGGATGAAAACTATAAAAAAAACAAGGCATAATATTATATTATGACGAAAAATAGGGCAATCATATTAGATAGAGATGGTGTACTAATAGAAGATAAAGATTACGCTTATAGAATCGAAGATCTAGAACTTCTCCCAGGCGTAATTGAAGGTTTAAAAATTCTGAAAGAAAAATTCATATTCTTTATAGTAACGAATCAATCAGGAATAGGGAGAGGATATTATACAGAAGAGGATTTTCATAAGTTCAATGACCACCTCATCAAATTACTAAAAAACGAATCTATTGATATTATTAAAACCTATTTCTGTCCTCATTTGACTGAAGACTATTGTGAGTGTAAAAAACCAAAAACGAAATTTATTAAGGAAATTATCAAAGAATTTGATGTTAACCTCAAAGAGTCGTGGATGTTTGGTGATCATCCCTCGGATATACAATTTGGGATAAATGGTGGCTGCAGAACCGTATTCCTCACAAGTGGTCATGGTGAAAAACATATTGATGAATTGAAGACACTTAAAATTAAACCCACAATAATTTCCAGCGATTTTCTCTCTGCAGTTAAGGAAGTATTAAATTTCATATAGGTTGCTTGTTATCGTAAGCGATCATTATAAAAACATACAATACTTTTAATCATTTAATATAATGGGTATGAGAATATTTTGAGATTCTTATGTATTACAGAAAGTTAAATAATGCTTCTATGTGGAAAAAGATTCAGAAATTACGAGATCTAATCAAACTGGAACATAATTTCAAGGAAAGAAAATGTTGGAATGCTAGCTGTAAAAAAGATTTAAACATTTATGATTTTCTAAGTGATAACGTTGATTTTACACCAGAATATGTTTTAAAATTATGGCAAGCCCCAATCTTAGAATTCCATTGTTGTGAGTGTTTCAAAAATCTCAAAATTGATGAATTACAAAAAATAGAACAAGAGATACCAACCCGGATTTGCTTGAACTGTAATTCCCTTATAGATATTTATAAATTTGGGAAATTTCACAATTATTTAAAAATCCATGAATTACGAAAGCTTTGGTTAGATAGTCATTTTAAGGTCTTCTGCGATAATCTATGTCAAAGAAAATATTATAAGACTTACTATGACTTTCTGAAAAAAAGAAAGATAAAAAAACAAGAAAAACTAAAAATAAATTTGTAAAAAATTTATATTTTGGAAAATTGGTCTTTTGTTGCACCGCAAACGGGACAATGCCAATCATCTGGAATCTCTGCAAATGCGGTCCCTGGAGCAATTCCCCCATCAGGATCTCCCTTAACGGGATCGTAAACAAACCCACAAACTTGACATTTATATTTCCCACCAAGTTCTTGACTTGTCTGTAATACTTTTGGAGCAGATTCACCTTCTTTCTCTTCAATGCTTATTTCTTCTCTCGGTAATTCAAATAAATTAGGCATTGCGTGTTCATATTGTTTTAACAAAAATTTCGAAATAACAATTCTCTGAACCTCTGAAGTTCCTTCGTAAATCTGTAAAAGTTTTGCATCCCTGAACAATTTTTCTACGGGGAATGTTCGGACATACCCATAACCGCCAAAAATTTGAATTGCTTCAGTGGTAACTTGCATCGCAACATCAGAAGAAAATGCCTTTGCAATAGAAGATGCTAAATTACTATCACGACCTTGATCTCCTTCCCATGCTGCTTTATAAGTTAACAATTTAGCTGCTTCAATATCTTTATACATATTTGCTATTTTAAACTGAATTGCTTGATAATTCGAAATAGGTCTCCCAAAGGTTTTTCTTTTAAGAGCATAATCGATTGAATATTCCATAGCAGATCTGGCACACCCTATCGCGAATGCAGCAACAGCAGGCCTAGTTTTTTGAAAAGTTTGCATGGCAACAACAAAACCTCTGCCTGGTTTTGCTAACACATTTTCTTTAGGAATCCTAACATCTTTTAAGACTACAGAACAAGTGTTTGACGCTCGTTGTCCTAGTTTAGGAATATGTTGCCCCGTGGAGACCCCTTCAAGATCGGTAGGAACAATAAAACCCGCAATACCACGATGTTTTTTCTCGGGATCAACAGTTGCAAATATTGAAATATAATCGGAATATCCAGCATTAGTAATCCAGTATTTCGTTCCATTTAATACAAAACCATCTCCATCTGGTTCTGCTCTACACTGCATTCCTGCTACATCAGAACCCATTCCTGGTTCGGAAGTAGCAAACGCTATTAATTTGAAATTCTCTGTAATATCTCTAAGAACCCTTTCTTTTTGTTCTTTATTTCCACCAATAATAACTGGTGCCGAACCTAAATCATTATCGAATATAGAAGTAGCTATGCCGGGACAAGCTGCCGCAATTTCTTCAACAACAATTACGGATTCAATCAAGCCATAACCCTGTCCACCATATTCTTTTGGAATGCCTAAATTGGTTAAGCCTGCCTTCCAAGCTTTTTTAATAACCTCCATAGGCATCATTTCTGCCTCATCATAACTAGCAGCTACTGGTAATACCTCCCTTACCGCAAATTCCCTAGCCCTTTTTCGTAAAGCTTCTTGTTCTACTGTTAAATCAAAATTCATAATCATTACCTCTTATTTTATCACATTTTTTCAAGTAACTTATCTATAATTTCTTTAAAATCTAAATCGTCTGGTTTTGGCACAAATTTGATCTTTATTAACTCATCAAGCACATCAATTTTTGTCTCCTTCATAATATTTGCAATTTCCTGTACTGCTTGACCCGACCAACCATAAGAACCAAAAGCTAAACCGACTTTATGCATCGGCTTTAGTCCTTTTTGATATGACAAATATTCTGCTACAGTTGGATATAACCCATTGTTTAAAGTTGGACTTCCAATTAAGATAGCCTTTGCTTTCATTGCTTCTGTAATTACATCCGAATAGTCAGCGGTAGTTAAATTAAACCTTTTTACAGTAATACCTCGATGACTAATCTCCTTTGCTAAAGCTTTCGCAATCTTTTCAGTACTTCCCCACATTGAATCATAAACAATTAATACGCTTTTTTCCTCAATTTCTCCTTTACACCATTTAGTATATTTCTCGAGTATTTCTGGAATATGACTACGCCAACATACTCCATGTGCAGTACATACTATCTCTATCGGCAACGCCCCTACTGTAGGTAATACTTTAGCAATTAAGCCAGATAAATGAAGTAAAATGTTCGCGTAATATTTTTCAGCTTCTTGCATTATTTCACATAAATCGTTTTCATCATCCCATCGTTTTGATGTTGCAAAATGTTGACCAAATGCATCGCTTGAGAACAGCACATTCTTACCATTTTCATCAGTCATAAATGAAACCATTGAATCTGGCCAATGGATCATAGGAATTGGAACGAAGGTAAATATTTTACCGTTTCCTATGTCTAATGTGTCTCCCTCTTTAACTCCCCTAATTTTATTAAAAACTTCATCTCCAATCTCCCCATGGAAATGTGCTTTTAACACTTCAACACCTTTCTCTGATGCGATTAGCTCCGCATTAGGTAGATGATTTAGAATGAGTGGAAATGACCCAGAATGATCCATCTCTACATGATTCGTGATGAAATAATCAATTTCTGCAGGATCACATACTTCTTTTATAGAGTCTAAAAAATAATTAAAATACGGTCGCTTTACGGCATCTATGAGTACTGTTTTTTCCCCACTCTTCACTATGTAGGCATTATAACTACTTCCTCTGTGGGTTGAATAACCATGAAAGTTTCTAACTTCCCAATCTACATAACCCACATAATAGACATCTTTCATTAATTCCAAATGCGTAATTTCAATTTCACCTTTTTTAAGGATTTGTATGTTATTTTTTTATAGTAATACAAATCACGTTATAAACTTATATTCTATTGATTATAAAATCTTACAGAAATACAATAAGAAAAAAATAAAAAGAAAAGTTAGTTACTCAATTTTTTCAAACATATCTTTGCCAACGCCGCAAACTGGACACGTCCAATCATCAGGTAGGTCTTCAAACTTAGTTCCTTCAGCTTCTTCATCGTAAATATATCCGCAAGCTTGACATTCCCACTTTCCCATATATATCACATTTCTTTATTTTTGAGTCAAAGTATATGATTTGATGGATTTGTTAATTGAATGTATATTAAAAATATTAATTTAATATTTTATAAATTGTACTAAAAAGATGTCTATTTGATTTGAAAAAAAAAGATTAAAAGGGGTTGTATTATAAATTAAGTTCGATAATTCTCTCTTGGTGTAGTTTTACTTTTTCTGGTGTTAAATCATAAAATTTCCAAAAGATTATCGTGGCAAGAAGCATAAAAATGGCGGGAAGTAAAGCGAAATGAACATGTACACCCCATATTGCTGAAGCGGGTTGAACTCCAACCGCTCCTCCTTCAACAAATCTTGTAATTGTATGTACTGATGCGAAACTAATCGCTTGCACCAATATAGCGAATCGTCCAAAGAATTGTAAGAATCCATTGAAAATACCTTCTTGACGTTTCTGGTTATTGACGACAGACTCATTTATAACATCTGCGAATGTCGGTGCTAGCATTGTCCAAAAACCTCCAAGGCCAAAACCCCAAAGAATGACTACAATCATAGCTATAACGACGGTATTAACGAATATAAACGGAATTGTAAATAGGGTCAACAAAAGGCTATTTATCAACATCACTTTTTTGTTATTATCAGTTTTTTGAGCGATGTAAGCCCATAATGGTGAAGAGATTAGAGCTCCAACAAGAAATCCTGCTGATAGTATTGTTTGAACGTCTTCTGCTAAAACAAATTCCGTATAAAATGGGATAGAAGCTTGGAAAGATATTACCAATGATCTGTAAAGCGTATAAGTAATTATGAAATATAAGAAAGATTTTTGCTTTAAAGACATTTTGAGGGTTTTAAAAAATGGAGTTCTATCTTCTTTATTGTGTTGTTTAAGATAAGTGTCAATCGTAACTTGATCTTCCCGACAACCAGGGATAGAAAGCATTAAGACAACTATTCCTATTATTATTACTAATCCTGCGTTTATTACAAATAAATTAGCATTTAGTTTATCTCTTATTATCATCGGGGGTAATAATGCACCTAGGGCGACTCCAACTATTCCAATAGGGGTTTGTATTCCTGTTGCTTTCCTACGTTCCTCTACAGAGCGAAATTTATCAGGAAAAAGGGATGCAAAATTAACAAAAAATATTGAATTAAAAGTATCAAAAATAGCTGTAGAAGCGATGAACCAAAGGAAAAAAATCCAAGCTCCTGATTGAGGATCTACATCTGGAGGTGTAAATATTAGAATATAGCTCAATATATATGCGACGCCACCAATCATTATCCAAGGAAATCTTCTTCCCCATTTTTTTGTGAATTTAAAGGGTTTATTTGTTAAATATCCTACAAGCGGGTCATTCACAGCATTCCAAATAGCATATATTACTACTGCTAATCCGATGATCAATGAATCAACACCGATAGTCTCTACATAAAAAAAGTACAACCAAACGGTAAATGCCATCTCTATAAATTCAGTTAAGAATTTACCGAAACCATATGAAGCCATATTTAATTTTGAATGTTCAATTAAAATTTTTTCTCCCATATCTTATCACAATCATGTAAAATTGATTTAATTGAATTAATTCTAGTAGGATTTAGATGTCTGTGTTTTTATAGCTAATGTTTTTTTTGAAGAAAAGTTAAACTTAATTCTATTTAGGAATTTCTTTTGCAATAAAAAAAGTTTTTGAAGAACGACATTTGGGGCATCTCCAATCATCCCCAATTTCTTTGAACTGTATCTTCTGTTCTTCGTCATCGTATAAATAATTACATCTTTTACATCTATATATTTTCATAATATAATCTTAACACTTTCTCTCATTCTTTTTTTTTAAACCCTTCTTTAGGGTTTTTACAATTAGGGCAATTAAAATCATCGGGAAGATCTTTAAAGAGAACTTCCATTACTGCATCATCATATTCCATCCCACACTTTTGACAAACATAAATATAGAGTTCTAACAAATCCCTAAGCTCGTTTTTGTCTACATCCTGTTCCATTTTGCTGTAGACATAAGATGTTGCTTTAGAATCTCCATATAAGATTGCTCCTTTAAGCTTATTCTCTTTTAACACTAATTTTTGATAACAGCAATCTTTTTTATCTGCTTTTCTCAGAATTTCCCACCCTCCTGATTCCTCCTTGGAAGGATCAATAATTCCTATAGAGGTTACGTCCAATCCTACTATTTTCAGGGTATTTTTAGGGGTTGTGCCTTGATATTCCACTTTTTTTGCTCCTAGTACAGAAGCAGCGACAATTTTCGATTGTTCCATGCAGGCAGGAATGATACCCCATATTTGTTCTTTGTATTCTATGCAATCACCTACAGCAAAAATATCTTTTTCGCTTGTTTCTAAAAACTGATTTACAATTATGCCCCTATTTGTATCTAATTCTGCATTCTTTGCCAATTCAATTGTAGGTCGAATGCCTGCCTGAATTAATACAATATCCGCATCGATTTTTTGTCCTCCTTTTAATCTAATCCCGGAAACAAAATCATTTCCTAATATCTCTTCTGTAGCAGCATCTAACGCGACTTTTATTCCTCTATTTTCAATTTCTTCTTTTAGCATTGTACCACATTCTCCATCTAGCTGTCTTGGTAATAGGCGAGGGAAAAATTCTACGACGGTTGTATCTAAATTACTGTTATTGATCTGATTTGCAAGTTCTAAACCAAGTAAACCGCCACCTATGACGATTGCTTTCTTAGCATTCTTGCTTCTAATATAATCTTTTATAGCTAAAGCATCATCTATGCTTCGTAAAGTAAATACCCCTTTTTTTTCATTTTTCATTTCAATAGCATTTTTAATGGGGGGCACGTTAGGAGTACTTCCTAATGCTAAAACAAGTTTATCATACGAAATGGATTTACTTTTACCTTCAACTTCAATCGTTTTAGTTTTCGGATCGATTTTTTTAACATGTGTATTAAGATTTAATTGTATGCGCTTATTTCTATACCAATCTTCTTTAAACACAATTAAATCATCAATAGACACTTTCTCAGAGATTAATTCGGGTAAATTTACTCTTGTATAATAAGGATACTTTTCTTGAGTGAAAACCTCGATTTCTGTCTCCTCACTCAGAAATCTTATATTTTGGGCAGCAAATGTGCCTGAAACATTATTTCCTATTATGACAACTTTCATAGAGTTAATAGTTTAATCATCTTATTTTAAGGTTTTTATTATGGTTTCTAAATTGAGGGGGGAACTATCTTTTAGAACATGTTCGAAATTAAAAATATATAATCATCCCCATTTGATCTAAATATGACTGAAACAAAACAGCAAAGGTTAGTATCAAGAAAGATAATACAAATCGATGAGGATCTCTGTAGCGGATGTGGTAATTGTATTGTGGATTGCGCAGAAGGCGCCCTTAAGATAATTGATGGCAAAGCTAGAGTCATAAACGATGTTTTTTGCGACGGTTTAGGTGCTTGCATTCAGGGATGTCCTGAAGGAGCTTTAGAAATAATAGAGCGAGAGGCTGTAGAGTTCGATGAAGAAGCTGTAGAAAAACATTTAGAATCTATGAAACATGCAGAACACACTGAAACGGAGCAAGTAAAAAGGATTGTAGCTGAACATACTACACAATGTGGATGCCCATCAGCTCAAACAATGGTTTTTGATGAACCTGAAACTCAAACCGAAGTTGGTACTGGAAAAGTTCCTTCGGCTCTGCGACAATGGCCGGTTCAAATGCATTTGATAAATCCCCGAGCGCCATATTATCAGGGAGCGGACGTTTTATTATCAGCGGATTGTGTAGGATTTTCTTACGGTGATTTTCACAGAGATTTCTTAAAACAGAAATCATTAGCGATTGCCTGTCCTAAACTTGACCAAGGGAAAGAAATTTATGTGGAAAAAATTAAATCGTTAATTGATGATGCCAAAATTAACACACTCACTGTAGCCATTATGGAAGTTCCTTGTTGCTCAGGCTTATTAGCTTTAGCTCAAGAAGGAGCTAAACAAGCAAGTCGAAAAGTTCCTATAAAATATATGGTTATAGGCATACAAGGGAATATCATAAAAGAAGAATGGATATAATTTTTTTTTAAATATTTTTATTATTTTTATTTAATTATTTTTCAATTAAAACTTTCTTTTTAATGATTTTTCGAAGCATTACTGATAATGCTGATTTAGACTTTCCCATTTGATTAGCTAATTCTTCTAATGAAATTTTTCTCGGAACTTCGAAGAAACCTTTTTCTATCGCTCGATCGAGTATTTCAGATTCATCCAGACTCAATTTATATTTTTCATCCTCAAGATCATAAGGAGCACTCCCAATTCTGAGCAATTCATAATCGATTTTCCTATTATCAAATATTGTTAATAATTCATCAATCCTGCTTCTTGAAGATATCAATCTCCAATATGCATAACCTTCTCTTACATTTACAGGAAAATCGATCAACACTCCACAATTTATTACAGCATACAATAAGTATGGATCTTTTGTCTTTATATTAATCTTTATTCTATTTTCCTCCTGCTCCATAAGACTAAATTCAACAACAGAGGGATGTTCTTTTATATTTTTTATTATCGATTCAGTATCGTAATGCATTATTTCAAATATGGCATTACCTATAGAATTTTCAAGATCATATGGAAGAAAGTATTGAATTTCCATTCTCACGTCAGGAAATTCTTTGAAAATATATGAAATCCACAGTTTATCTGGAAATTTTACTTTTATCCGTGCCATACTCGATTTATCAGACTTCATATTCATCTTCTTTTCTAATCAGTATTTTTTTAATATGGCAGAAAATTAAATAAAATTATGGTTAAAAATAAAAACCTAATTCTTGGAATATGTGGAAGTCCGAGGAAACAAGGAACAGATTTTGCAGTCCAATATGCTTTACAATATGCATCAGAGAAATTCGATTTTAACACTGAGTTCTGGTCAGTAAAGAATAAAAAAATAAAGTTCTGTACACACTGTGATTATTGTATACGAGAGAAAAAAGGGTGTATAAATGTTGATGATCTACAAGAGTTATATCCGTTACTCGAAAACACGAAATTTCTTTTTATAGGAACTCCGGTTTTTCAAGGCACCTTATCGGGACAATTAAAGACGGTGTTTGATCGCACCCGAGCATTAGTAGCCAAAGATCCAGAAGTCTTTAAAAATGCAATTGGGGCTGCGTTAGCTGTAGGTGGTGATAGAAATGGGGGACAGGAAATAGCTATAAGAAGTATCTTAGATTTTTATCAACAAAATCATATTATCAGTGTATCGGGAGGAGCTTTTGGAGCAAATTTAGGTGCAAGTTTATGGAGTCAGGATTTAGGTATGAAGGGGATTCAAAAAGATGAAGAAGGCTTAAGATCAATTAGAAAAGTAATTAAAAGGTTAGTTGAATTTAAAACATAACATTTCAAGAATTTAAGGTTAGTTTATTTCGCTAGCTTGAGCGCGCTTCTCTCAAATCTTAAATAATTTAAAAAAATAGAAATTATTTTACACTAAATAATTTTTTCGCTTCCTTTATTCTAAGACCATTAATTCCCCACAGTTCTTTAAACCAATATTTTCCTTTATGCAAAACTGCTGGAGTATTCACAATGCATCCATCTGCGTCGCAAAATGTTCCAAGAAAATTTTTATCCTGTAATAATTCATGTACAAATTCCTCATCATCAATATCTCGTTCTATAAAGTTAATTTTGTTCTCCTTAAGCCAATCCTTAAGTTCATGGCAACGATGGCAATCTTCTTTCGTAATAATAATTGGTATATTTGCTTTAGACATAATTAAAGAAAAGGTAATTGCTATTATAAACTTTTTATCTATGGAATGGAATAAGAAAAGCTGCTAAAAAAAAGCGATTCACGAAAATCACTGAAAAAATTAATATTTAATAAATTAACTTTAAATTAACTTTGACTATAAACATTAGATTTCTGATTTTTAATAAATTATTACCATTAGATTATTAATAGAATAGATTCTTTTATTGAATAAGTGGAATTGAGAAATTCTATCTTGTAAAAAATAAATATTACAGATTATAATGTCAGTAGAAAATTTAATTGAGAAGCTTGCTCAAGAAGTTGAAGGTGAAAAAGGATCAGAAGAAAATATACTCATCTTTACTCTTTCAACTTGTATGTGGTGTAAGAAGTGTAAAAGGTTCCTGGATGATCGAAATTTAAAATATAAATATATAGATGTTGACAAGATTGAACGAGAGGACAAAGCGAAAATATTAGAGCACTTACGATCTAAATACAGTTCAAGAATATCCTATCCTTTTCTTATATGTGAAAAAGGCCATGTAATTGGTTATAATCCAAATCAATATGAAGAGTTATTAGGGAAGTGAGGGGATAAGAGTGGATATGGAAACAAAGGAAGGAATGAAAAAGTATATTGAACAAGTTGCAGAAAAAAATGATTGGATTTTAAATGGAGAAAAAAGAACTCTTGAAGATTTGATTGAGGGACTAGTTGCTAACAAGAAAAATTTGGGGTATCAATCTTGTCCATGCAGACTTCCAACTGGTAAAAGGGATTTAGACAGAGATCTAATATGTCCATGCGAATATGCACCCTTAGATATAAAGGAATATTTCGCGTGCTATTGTAATCTTTATCTAAGTCGTGATTTCTATGATAAAGGCATAAATTATATTATTGTGCCAGATCGACGACCGGTTGAAAAAGAAAATGCAGCATTGGAATATTTTAATAAAACCAAATAATATTACTATTTTTTCTCTTTATCTAAAACAAGATAACCAGAATATCAATATTTCATAATCTAAATTTTTATATAATTTTCTTCCCATTTGTTAATTATGCCAAATGAAATGTCAGACGATGAATTAGAAGCGGAACTTGATAGAGCTTTTAAAGAAAATGAGGCAAAAAAGGATAACTGTGGAGCAGCGATACCACCTAATCGAGAAGTAGGAGTTCAACGAACAGATGTGAAGATAAAAAAAGAAAAATAATTTTAATAATAATCTCTTTATACTTATTTTCTTTATATTTTTAGAATAGCATTGTTCACATTAGAAATTTATTCTTAAGTATTAAACATCATCAATTTTGTTAAAACCATGGAAGAGCGAATAAAAGGAAGGAAGAACTATCCTACTGAAGAAGTAGATCCACATCATTTTCTTGATGATGATGAAATTAGAAATCTAATAAAAAGTAAAGATGATATAAATTTTACTCAAAAAGATTTCTTAGAGCTTTATAATTGTGTTCATTGTGGTGAATGTGAAACAGAAGACGAAAGAATTCTATTAAAACAAAAATATATTGAAGACGGGAATACATTTGAAGAGACAGAAGAAATGATTGAGTATTTTCGGAAATATAGATCACCATACCCAACAAATAAAATGCGTATTAAGAGACCAGAGGGAATCCCCCCTAAATCTGATACTCTTTTTTTTATGGGATGCCTTTCTACGATAAGAATTCCAAGGTACACTGAACATGCTCTCAAATATCTATTAAACCAAAAAATAGATTTTACCATATTAGAAAAAGAAATTTGTTGTGGTTGGCATTTGCTTGCAAGTGGTTTAAGATCTGAATTTGAAACTTGTTGTAATGAAAACATTGAAATCTTCAGAAAATATAAAAGAGTAATTTGTTTGTGCCCTGCATGCTTTTATCTTTTCAATACTTATTTACAACCTAAATTATCCCCAGATATAAAATTTGAATATATATCTGAATATATTAAACCCTCTAAAGCGAAAAAAGAGGGAAAGATTGGAGTTCAGCATCTATGTCAGTTAATGAATAGGGGGATGGAGGGTGTTGAAATATTGGTTGATAAAACTCTTAGAAAAAGTGGGTACGAGGTTATCAATGTCCCACATTGGTGCTGTGGAGGGGGAACAGGATGGATGGGGCGTAAAGATATAATTGAAAGTGTCGCTCGTAAAAGAATGTCTGATTTTGACAGAGAAGATATAGATTTTGCTACCACCTATTGCCCTTCGTGTTGGTGGATTTTACGTAGATTTAGTAAATTATGTAAAATAAAACCAAAAGCAAGGGATCTATTTGAACTTTTATTATAATGAGTAATTTAATCTAAAACGAGGATTAGTATCACAAAATTACTCCCTTTTGAATAATCATCTTTAATGCGGTTTTGAACCCAAATTTCTCCTTGAAAACTTTCGACAATTTTCTTCACTAAAGACAAACCAATTCCCATTCCTCGTATTTTTGTGTCTTTTTTGTATCCTTTCTCGAATATTAGTTCTTTACTTTCATCAGGAATTCCTATTCCATTATCCAAAAACTCTGAAAGTAAGATTAATTAAATCAATTTAAATTTATGTAAATCACAATCCTTTTTAAGAAGAAGAAAGAGAAGTTTAATTTTATTTGAAAATCTTTTATATATGATTAATCTTGGGATTAGAATCTGATTTAAAGGAGAACTCTGCACTAAAAGGATCTAAAAAATTTACCATTAGAGAATTTGGGGGTGCATTTGGAGATTGGGGAACACTTATTCCGTTTATTATTGGTTATATCTCAATAGTGGGTTTAAAACCTGCTGGCATCTTTCTTACATTAGGGTTAACAAATATAATTCTGGGAATTCGTTTCAATTTGCCCTTACCAGTTCAACCACAAAAGACAATTGGAACCGTGGCAATATCAGAAAAATGGACTTCTAATATGGTAATATCTACAGGATTTGGGACGGGAGTTATTTGGTTTTTACTAGGATTTTCTAAAAAACTAAATAAAATAGTGCAGAAAATTCCCATCACTGCCGTACGAGGCATTCAGTTAGGTTTGGCTTTAATTTTAGGGTGGGCAGGAATTGTTTTTTTTAGTGGAAATCTATTACTTGGTCTCATTTCAATCTTAATAATATTATTGTTGATAAAGAATAAACCGATCCCCTCTGCGATAATCCTTACTTTAATGGGTGTTTTAATAGTTATATTCACGGGTACAGTACAGCTATCTGATATTAGATTAGGTTTGCCTATTTTTAGCTTTGAATTCCCAACCTGGCAGAATTTCTTATTAGGGATGGCTTATGCGGGTATTGCTCAATTATTTTTAACAATTACGAATGTCATGATCGCTACAGTTGTATTAATTAAGGATTTATTTCCAGAGAGGGAAGATAATATAGATGCGAATGTCTTAGCATTCAATATGGGTGCTATTAACCTTATTAACCCTTTTTTAGGGGGAATCCCCTTATGTCATGGATCTGGCGGACTAATGGCTCAATATGCGTTTGGAGCAAGAACTGGAGGATCTATGATTTTGGAAGGAATTCTGGAAATAGTACTTGGATTATTTTTTTCTAACACTCTCTTTTTACTCTTTTCCGAGTTTCCGAGTTCCATTTTAGGTGCAATGCTAATTTATACGTCATATTTATTAGGAAGAATAGCATTTAAAGATTTTAACCGCAAAAGTTTCCCAATAATACTCATATCAGCCATTCTCTGTTGGTATTTAAATATTACAATCGGTTTCTTTATTGGTCTTATTTTATATCTGATGTTTAAAAAAAAAATTGAAGGAAAGTTGAATATAAATAAAAAATTGATCTAGATACCGAAAAAATTGTTTAAATAAATTTTTGAAATATTAGGATATTCCTCTTATCTTTATTTAAAATGTATTAAATTTTTGATTTTTTTATATTTTAAATTAACAATTATTTTAAGGTATAATTCAGATATTCATAATAGAACTAATTAAGATGGTGATATTGGAATGTTTTCTGAAAATGAACTTAATAATGTTAAAAGGGAAATGGCAAAACTTAAGAATCCAGTAGAGCTCCGTCTATTTACTGATTTCAAAACTCAAGAAGATGGGAGTAAACTTAGAAAGTGTATGACTTGTGAGGGAGTGCACGAGTTATTAACAACATTAGAAGAGCTCTCTAATGGAAAATTAAAAGTAAATGAATTTTCAACCGAAGAAAATATGGAAGAAGCAGAAAAATATAATGTTTCTAGAATTCCAGCGATATTATTCGTTGATGAAAATGACAATGAAATTATTCGATACTTAGCACACCCTACAGGATCTGAGTTTGTACCTTTTCTAAATAGTATACAATATTTTTCAGGAGTAAGACCCTATTACGCGGATCAAATCATTACTCATCTAAAAAAAATAAAAAAGTCAAATATGAAAATTTTTATTACCCCCACATGCCCGTATTGCCCCGCAACAGTACCAGTTTTAACGCTTTTTGCAATGGTTTCTAAAGGAAAGATATCCGCAGAAGTAATTGACGTTAACTTGAATCCTGATTTAGGAATGAAATATCAAGTTCAAGGAGTACCCCATACAATCGTGAATGAAAAGGATAGTATAATCGGTCAATTTACTCCTCAAGATTTGCTTGATAAACTTGTTGGGTCGAAAGGAAGAGATTTTGGAGGGATGTATGCATAAATGTCTCAGGATGATAAATATAAGGAAATTATTAAAACAGAAATGGCCAAGTTAAATAAACCTGTTACTCTGAAGGTATTTACATGTAAGGAGAAACAACCAAGTGGAAGTCAAATACGAGAATGCATGGATTGTGGGCAATTTATGGCTTTACTGAGGGTCTATGAAGAAAATTCGAATGGGATGCTCACAATTGAAGAACTATGTATTGATGAGAGTCCCGAGTTCGCTAAACAATATGACATAAGTCGAGTCCCAACTATTTTATTTATAGATGATCAGGGGAGAGAAGTTATTCGCTATTTAGCCTCGCCCAAAGCGGGTGAAATTCAACCATTCATTCAAGCGGTATTTGCATTTGCCGGGGCATCCAATTATTATGAGAATACGATACGGCAGAACTTAAACCGTATCAAGCCATCTACAATAAAGGTGATGATAACAGAAACTTGCCCATACTGTCCGCAGGTTGCTACGATAGTTAACAATTTTGCGATTGCGTCCAATGGAAAAATTAGATCAGTCATAATCGATATAATAGCAAATCCAGATATCGGTCAGTATTACGATGCCGCAGGTGTTCCCTATACGATAATAAATGATCAAAAAACAATTGTTGGAATGGTTGGTGCACCTGAGATATTAAAGGCATTGATTGGGAGTAATATTCGAGTTCAGTATTGATTCACTCTAACTAGTTATACTCTATTTTTTTGTATAGAAGAAACCTTTTTAGGCTGTTGTACCCTAGATTAAAAAAGAACTAATATTTGTAAGGATTATAATATAGAAAGGAGATGAAAAGATGTTTAACATTGATATGGAAAGTATCGATTTAGAAAAAACATATGACCTTATTGTTTTGGGAGGAGGACCCACAGCAATAGGGTGTGCTATTTATGCTGCAAGGTTTGCCATGGATGTACTGATTATTGGTAAAATGTTTGGAGGATTAATTGCAACAACACATGTCGTTGAAAATTACCCTGCTATCACCACTATTAGCGGTCAGGGCCTTATGGAGATGTTCAGAGAACATATGAACTCCCTTGATATTCCATACATATCTGATGAGATACGAAGCATTGAAAAAGTCGATGATCATTATGAACTTAACTCTTTCTTTCAAAAATTTAAGGCATATTCAATTTGCATCGCTACTGGTTCAGAAAGGAAAAAACTTGGGGTTCCAGGTGAAGAGGATTTTGCTGGAAGGGGAGTCTCGTATTGTGCAACTTGCGATGGACCTTTTTATAAGGATAAAGTTGTTTGTGTAATTGGTGGGAGTGATTCTGCTGCAAAAGAAGCACTTTTTTTAGCTCAAAACACTAAAAAAGTTTATATTATTTACCGTGGTAAAGAAATACGAGCTGAACCGATAAACAAGCAAAGAGTATATGAGAATAATAAAATAGAAATTATATATGAAACGAACATAGTTGAGATCAAAGGAGACACTAATGTGAAATCAGTTATTTTTGACAATGGAAAAGAATTTGAAATAGATGGTGTTTTTATAGAGATAGGCTCTATTCCAAAGTCAGACTTAGCAAAACGAGTAGGAGTAAAGACTAATGAGAAAGGGGAAATCATGATAAATCGTAAATCAGAAACTAATATCCCGGGTATCTTTGCTGCAGGAGATGTAGCTGATGCTCCATTTAAACAAGCGATTACTGGTGTATCTGAAGGTGTAATTGCCGCTTATTCTGCTTTTGATTATGTAAAGGAAATGGATATAGAATATTAAAATGGTTTTAATCTGTATTTTGAATGATTTTCAAAAGTATCATTACCTTCTTAAAGATTAATAATTGAGATTTCTTCAGAGGGATTTCTCAAGGGAATTTAGATAAACTTTTATGAATAAAGGTATAGTTCAGTCAGTTAAATAGTTTTCTTACCTTAAAAAATATAAAAAAGAAAAAATTTATTCGATATTTACATCTATACTATGATATTCAGACTCTCTAAAAGGCACTTCAATCTTTAAAAGCCCCTGTTTATAAACTGCTTTTGCTTCTTCTGGTTTTACTGGGCAACAAATAGAATAGGTCCCGATATAAATGGTATCGTCGGTTTCTCCTTTAATGAAAAAACTATCATCATGCATCTTGAGTTTGATTGAATCTTTTTCTGCTCCAGGTAATTGAATTTCGATTTTGTAAGTTTCACTTTCATCATCAGCCCAGGAACAAATTTCAGGAGCCATTAAATACTTATCTTCTTTCGAGTCTTCTATAACTTCTTCTTTAACTTCTTCCATTTTTTTCACTCTAAACCGATTTTTTATTTTTGATTTCTTTATAAATCCATCCAAAGTAGCTGATTTAAAAGTTCTTTCTATAGTTAATTAAAAAATCAAAATTCTTCGCTTAAAGATTAAATTGAAAATCAGTTTTATTTTTAAAATATAAAAAGTCATAAATTTTCTTGAAATTAAGCACTCCTATTGAGGTTTTAGCAAAAGCGAACCTGTTGATAGTATTTTTAAAATTTTCTCCCAATAATATTCTATTTCCCAATCTTGGGTATTTTTTATCTTTTCAGAGATTTCTTTCAAAACTTCTTTTACTTTAAGAGAATCAAAATAAGTTATGTTGGGTGCGATTATAGAAAGCATATATTGCTTTTCTCTGAATCTTTCGTTTTTATCTGGAAAAGCATCAAAAAAAACGTATCCTTGTTTTTTTATATTTTCAATATTGAGTAAAATGCCTTCAGCTTTAGTGATTTTTTGATGTCCATAAATTGAGGTAGCAGCATGGAATAATTGTTTACCTATAGTACTGATTGAAAAATGACATTTTTTCTCAGGAGGATGACTATTCCTCAATATGGGGCCCTCAATATCGTCCCAAAACACAATTAATAGATAAAAAGGTAAGGTATCATCTTCAGAAATAGATGGTTGCATTTCTATTTGATAGGAGGTTAGTAAATCCGTAATTTTTTTATCTATTAAATCAGTTTTTCGATTTCGAGCAATCTTTCCTGAGACTGATGCAATAAGGTCTTCCTTATTAAATGGTTTGGTGATGTAATCATCAGCCCCTAGCATTTTACCCAATCGAATATCTTCTGGAGTGGATTTTGCTGTTAGAAATAAAAATGGTATACGATTCCATTGAGGATGAGAAGAAACCGCAGAAAAAAATTCGTAGCCATTCATATTTGGCATCATTATATCGGAAATGATCACATCAGGAATTGCATTTAAAGTAGAGAGATTCTTAAGTGCTGTTTCTCCGTTAATGGAAGTTATGACGTCATAACCCCTTTCTTCTAGCATAATTTTTAGGTTGAAGAGGATATCATGATTGTCGTCGACGACTAGAAGAAGGGGTTTTGCTTTCACCATTCTAATTTTTCTCATTAAACTAGTAAGAAGATATTTGAATCTATTATTATTTAAAATTTTTTGAATTCAATCAATTAAAGGTAGAAATACATAAAATGTTGTTCCTTTATCTAATTCACTTTCCAAGAAAATCTCCCCTTTATGAGCTTCAATTAAATCTTTTGCTATAGCTAGTCCCAATCCTGTCCCAGAAATTTCATTTACATTACTAGAACGGAAAAACCGTTCAAAAACATGAGGGATATCCTCCTTTGGGATACCACGACCATAATCTTCGAACTGAAAGAGAATTCCTAGAGATTCGTTTGGATTATATTTACCTTGGTAATTATTGAAAGCCTGAACTTTAATTTTTGAATTTTCCTTTGAATATTTAATGGCATTATCAATAATATTCCGAAAAATTTGGTCCACTCTTTTTGGATCACCTTTTAAATGAAGATTATCATCGATATTCATTTCAAAATGAATATTTTTTTCCTTACCAATAGGTTCTAAAAGATATAAAATTTCATTAATTATTTCTGACGGATTATAATCTTCCCATTCCAGTTTTAACATATTTTCATCAATTCTCAAAATTAATAAAATATCCTCGGCTAAATCGTTTAATAAATGGATATTTCGAGTAATCCCATCAATTAATTTCTCTTCTAAATCTTTTTCAAGCTTATCCCGATTTTTAGTAAGATAATCTATTGACATCAATAAAACGGTGATAGGGGTTCTTAATTCATGTGAAACTGTAGAAACTAATTGTGATAATCTTTCCTCCGCCTTCCTACGTTCTGTTATATCAGTAGCAACACTGAGAAGAGATGAAAATTTTCCATCAATATCTTTCAAGGGTTGTTCAGTTATCCAATATGTCTTTCTTCCAGTTGGTAAATGAAATGTTCGCTGATATGCTCGACTAATTCCATTCTGAATTAATTCGCGGTTACTTTTCAAAAATTCTTCTGATTCTTCTCTAGAGAAAACTTCAAAAACCGTTTTTCCAATAAAATCTTCTGGTTTCCCCCCTAATTCGCTTGCTGCTTTTTCATTTACTAACATATATGTCCCATTCTCGTCCAACATTGTAATCCCTGCTCCAGAATGTGTAATAATATTTTTTAACTCCAATTCACTTCTTCTGATTTTTCTAAATAATAAATTAAAGGGCTCCTTTATCCCAATTTGAATGATAGCTTTGTACAAGAGATAAAATGCAATTATTTTAAAGATATGTCCAACAAGGTTAGAAAAATCATAAACTCCAATATAGAAGGTGAATGCTAGTTCAGCTATTATTGTTGCTATAATTGAGCTGAAAATTAAATATAAGACTCTTTTATCAAACTCAATCTTTTGTTTGAAAATAATTAAGAGGCAAGTTAGGAGTATGAAAATGATAATATATTCACTCACAATTTTAAAAGGAGTTAACCGATCAATATAGCAGATGGGAAATAATTCAGCAAAAATGAGAACTATTAATAATATTGTAATGACCAAGTAAGAAACGATAAGAAAAACGGGTTTTACATTTTTCTTGATTGAAAGTGAAGCTATTAAACATGAACTCGCTTGAAGATACCTTGCCGCAATCCATAAAGAAGTTGGAAGATTCGAAGTGTAACCTTCAAAGATATGCATACCAGTATAAGCTAGGGTGTGAATTAAATCGATAATGCCAATAAAAAGAGAAGATACACCGAGAATCAAAAAGAAGGAATTTTCCATGTATCTTCGTGAGTTCCAACCCACAAAAAACACACCACCAGCAATAACTATACTAAATATCTCAGCAATGCTATGGAATAATAAATAGTTTATGAAGCTTGAAAAGAATGTAAATACCAGAGCTATTGAAAAGACTAAAATTTCAAATAATTCTGGATTTACCTTAGGTGAGGTTGTTTGATTATTTTCATTCAACATTTTTATTAAAATGTAACTATAAAAATTTCTTCAAAAACTGATTAAGGGATTGTAGATTTTTCAAACGTTGCATATATTGATGTTTTATGTAGAGAATAAATTAAATTTGGGGGAATTACTCCTTTTATCTTTTCAATTAATCCTTCAATAATGCTTTCATTTAATTCTTGATTAAATTCTAAGTCTGGATCGTATTTATGGAGAAAAATCGAAAAATCAATATCATTGAGATCCTTAATTGCTTTCATCATTTTTTTCAAGTAATTAATAGCTAGATCATACCGTTTTGCATCTTGGACATCAAAAACATATATAATTTTTTTAGTTCCTCTTAAAAGATTTTCGATATCATTAATATATTCATCATGATATGCTTCCTGACCTCCAAGATCCCAGATGGCATATTTCGATTCTAAGGCTTCAAATCGTTCTATTTCTAAGCCTCTTGTAGGGTTAAGGGAATTGAATGCGGATAATCCCTTGATTCCTTTCAAACATTTTAATATCGAAGTCTTACCTCCATTATCTAAACCTATTAACAGAATTTTTTTCGAATATTCTGATGAGCCAATATCATTTGGATTATTCATAATTCTTAGAAATGCATTAAAAATAAATTATAATATTCGAATTTAAGACAGCGTATCAATTATATCAACATCTCTTATATCCTTTAATTTCTCCTTGTTAATGGTAGTTACAATTGAATTTATTTGGGTTAGAAGATTTTCGATATTAATATTTCTATTTAGTTTGTAGTACTTTATATTACCTCTTTTCTCAAAATTTATAAGGTTATTATCTAGAAGCATGTTTAGATGTTTTGAGGTTGTTGATTGAGATCTACTTAATTTTCTTTGAATTTTTGATGAGGGTAGTTCATTATCTTTTAAAATGTCTAAGACTTCTAATCGTGTGGCATCACCTAATACCCGTAAGAACTCAACGATAGATCGTCTAAATTCAGCAGAAATCATATTTTATAAGAATGTGTTTTTATAGCTTTTTAAAGCTTATTTTAATGGAATATTAGTGTTTTCTTATTAATACGAAAAACACAAAGATTTAAATATTATTTTATCGTAATATTACTATATCGCAATATCGCGATATATGAATATTATTAAATATTAAAGGTCATGGAAAATGATAAGTGAAAAAATAGGTATTGATAGTATAGATTGTCAGATAATGGATTTAATCCAAAAAGCCCCAAATCTCACACATACTGAAATCGCGACTCATGTCAACCGTAGTCAACCGACAGTGGGCATGAGGATTAAAAAACTTGAGAAATTAGGTGTTTTAAAGTACCAAGCAGGTATAAATATTAAGGTTGCAGATCTCTGTTTTGCTAGAATAGAACTCCAAACTAAAAATCCTAAGAAGGCTATAGAAATCGTTAAAAGATGTCCATCGATGATTAACGCGCTTCGACTTAGTGGGGATTCAACTTTATCCATTTTCATGGCTGGTACGAATCTCAAAGTCCTCGATAGTATTGTGAATGTCAACTTTCGAAATAATCCAGATGTAACAAAGGTTCATATGGACATTATCGAAGACGTTGTGAATGATTTTGTTTTACCAATAGATTTAAATCTTAAAAGTGACCAATTAGCATTTACAAAGGAATGTTGTTGCTGCGGAGAATGTAGATGCCATTCGGATTTAATTTAACCTAGCAAATTTTATCTTAGTTGTACATTCACTAAAGTTTCTAATCTATGGTGATTAGAGTTTTTTATCTTTATAGTATTTATACATCTCTTTAATAAAGGAAAGGAAGAATGCTATGAAACCAAGAATTACTAAAACTAGTCCATATATTGGATCGGTAAAACCTATCCCCAGTTCCCCAACAGTATTATCTCCATATATAGTAATTATTGTTGCCGAATAAAAAATAAGGTAAATAACCCTATTGAAATAACCCATTACTCTCAACGCTCGAAACTCTGAAATCTGTTTCACCTAAAATATCCTAATTCAAAACACACTGTAAAAATAAGATGAAGTGAAAAGTGAATAAAACAATTTAAAATTATCGATTGAATGAAACATTTGACGAAATATTGCAGAAAATACCTAAGGATTTTGAGGGATTGCTTTCCCATTGTTTCTTTTATCTAAATTATAAACAATCAATAAATTAACAATAAAATGATAATAGATGTTATAACTATAGACTGTGTAAATTTAGAATTCATTTAAAAATCGAGTAGATAATATTAAAATTCCTAATCTATTGTGATCGCTCTCGGTTTGCATGCGGTAGTACACATATGACATTTCACACAGCGATCCTCACGATCCTCTACAACAGTACATTTAGGAATAGAATCTTTATTAATAACTTCATAAATTCCTCTAAAACAAGCTTCTTCACAGGAAAATTCTCTGCATTCTCGACATTTACTTATGTCAATGTGATGAAATTGATAACTTTCGATGATGCTCTGATCTTCTGCTTCACTCATTATAATTAATCATATAAAAAAATGCATATATCTCTTTAGTTTATAGAGTATAATTCTTTTTTCTTGTTAAATAATATAAGGTAGAAATAGATCAAATTATTCGATTTTTTATGACTAACCAAAAAATCCCTATTTTTGAAATCCCAAATCTTATGAAGGGAACATTTATAACAAGACCAAATAGATTTGTCGGTGAAATAAAGTCTAAAGGAAAACGTGAAATTGCACATATTCACGATCCTGGCAGATTAAAGGAATTGCTTATAAAGGGAGTAGACGTATTATTTACGCATTCGCAAGGAAAGCTAAAGTATTATATAAAAGCAGTAAAAAAAGAAAATGAATGGATTTTAATAGATTCAGCACTTCATTCTAAAATTGCCTTGAAGATTATTAAATTATTACCTGAATTTGCCAATGTAAAAGAGATAAAAAAGGAAGTATCCTATGGAAAAAGTAGATTAGATTTTACGCTTGATGGTGTTCCTTTAGAAGTTAAAGGTTGTACATTAGTTAGAGATGGATTTGCTTTATTCCCTGATGCTCCCACAGAAAGAGGTACTCGTCATGTTGAAGAGATTATAAAGCATAAAGGCATAATTCTAATTTTAATATTACGTAAGGCTAGAGAATTCGCACCAAATAAAGAAACAGATCCTAAGTTCACAGAAAAATTGATAGAAGCAAGAAAATCAGGTATTAAAATTATCCCTGTCCAATTAAGGTTTGACGGAAAAACTATTTACTATATTGGGAAAATTCCGTTATCAATCTTCTAAATACTGATCCTAATTAGATAATTTTCCAAAATATAAAATTGAAAAAAACTATTTATAAGACATATTAGTTTAAAATTATTCAAGATGTTCTTATTGGGATGACAATTTTCATGTTTTTAAGTATTTACCTCACCAGTATTATAGTATTCGGCATCATTATGATTACTGTTTATATAAAAAAGTATAGAAATCTTCCAGTTGACGTTTGGAAACCAGGTGCGGCTTGGACTCGTGCATTAATCTACTTCTCGTTTTGCAACATTGTCATAGTAACTTCTGGTACAATGGAACAATTAATAAATCAACCATTATTCACTACAGAGCAAATAACAAATATATCATGGGTAGTTTTTTGCATTTTCTGCTTTATCTATGTTTTTTTTGCATATTGGATTTTGTGGTCCCGTATGACGCTTACATTTGATCGTAAGTATTATCTTGGGACGGAGGTGCTATTTGGAATTATCTGGGGATTTTGTACAGGCGGACTGCTTCTTTCCTTTTATCATTTGTGGCGCTTAACTGGCGTCCCTAGTTGGGCTAGGTATCTACTAAGTTTCGTAAGTATGGGTTTATGGCAATATTTCATTCAGGATTACTTCTGGGATGTCTATATTAGCCCAGAACACGATACACCCAGATCAATTCTTATCAAAACTATTGGTAGCCATATCCCTAATATGGCGATTTCCTTGGGTTTTCTTACTATTTGGGGTAACTATTCTATATTTATTTCAATTTTTATTATTGCATTAGTTGCATCGACTATTTTCCAGAGATTCCCTGCTCCCTGGGCTAAGGAAATATTTCATGTACCAATGACCAAACCAGGAATTGGTGGTTTCTTGCGTGGTGCAGGATATTTAGGAGATATTGACAAACCCGGCAAAAAAAAATGAAAATTAGATATCATTATTCAACAACAATAAAAAAAAATCTGATCATATTTCATAAACTTTTTCTTTAAAATCCATTGAAGACAGCTTCCTAGTCAAAAGAGTGAAGACTAATTTTTTATAAATTTACCCTAATATTTTATAAGTTGTAAAAATTATACATAATTATACGAGAAAAAATAGATTTCGAGGAAATAAAATGATTTCAGAAAAATTAAAGCTTGATGATATTGACAGGCAAATTATTTCACTTGTTCAAGAGGATCCAGCTCTAACACATACGGAAATTGCGACAAAAATAAATAGATCACAGCCTACTGTTGGAATGCGAATAAAAAAGCTAGAAAAGAGTGGGATTTTACAATTTCAGCCAGGTATCAATTTTAAGAAGGTTGACTTACATTTAGCAACAGTCGAGATAAAGACCAAGAATCCCGAGGAAATTTTGGCTATGGCTCGACATTGCCCTTTTATGCTCAATGCGTTCCGCCTTAGTGGTGAACATAACATTTTTATCCTTCTTGCCAGCTCTAAGCTTCAAAAATTAGATAACATTGTAAATTACCATTTTCGAAATAATCCTCAGGTTCAAAACGCTTCAATGGAATTAGTTATTGAAATTGCTAAGGATTTTATTCTACCTATTGATTTTGATTCGGAGGATCATGACCCTACGTTAGAAGAAGGATGCGGGGAATCATGTAAATACAAAATAGCCAAGAAAAAAGGATTAGTGCAAGTGACAGGAGATTGATCTTTTCTTAAATAATCTCATTTCTATATTTTTAAAGGTAAAATAGTCAGATAATTTCATAAAAGAAAAAGAATTTATTACTTATTCTTCATCTACTTTCCTGAATTTGAACTTTGGGAGATCTTCTACCATATTACAGCCTGGTCCACAATACCTTCCGTCAAAATCCTCAATCTGAAAATCAATTGGTACCACAAAATCATGGATGCTTTCAATTAGGATATTTGTCTTGACGTTTATTACATTTTTATCCCGTCTGAAGCATAAATCGACTAATTTTTCAATGGTTTGTAGATCTGAAGCAGCGATAAAACAGAGCACATTAAATTCTCCCGAGATTTTGAATGCGTGATTGATAAAGGGGCAATTTTCAACTTTTTTAACAATCTGTTCAACATCTTTAGTAGAAATATACACTATAGCAACTTTTATATCAACTTGCTTAATATTGAAGCCAACTTGTTTTGTGAGCAAATGTTTTCTTTCTAATTTAATGATCCGAGCACCTACAGCAGGTTGAGATTTTTCAATCTCTTTTGCGATATCAGAATGAGTGATATCAGGATTTTTTTCAATCATTTCGATGATCTTTTTATCATCATCATCAATGCTTAGCAATTCATTGAAACTTTTTTTCTTCATTTCCATCTTTAATCAAAATAACCTAGTAATTTAAACTTAGTCTCTTTGAATATAAATCTTTATAAATGCTTGTCTTATTTTCAAAAGCTAAAAGACGTGTAACATTAATAGGCTAAAAATAGGTTTTTTGAAATTATGAGTATAGAAATTAAGATTGAATTATAGAACATCTTTTAAATGAGACTGTAGCTTCATTTCATTTAAAAAAATTAGAATCATGCTCTTTTAAAGTATCTGTAAGAACCAGACACAGTTTCTCTAACAACCTCGTATCGACCTTGTCGATAGTATCGTTAGGAGTATGCATATATGCATAAGCTTCCACCTCACCAATTCCAAATCCTTGAAATCCCTTATCTCCTAAAAAACCTCCATCTGAATGAGCACCGAAAACTCTTTCTGTAACGAAATGCTCTATCTTAAGATTTCTATTGTTATTCAAAAGCAAATAATCAATGTCCTTGGCGTGATCCCCTTTTACTCCTGGAAATAAATATACATGATTAGCTATGGATTCAAAATTAAATATTATCGATTTTTTACGATCAAAATTTTCCAAATTATTATAAAAATACCTAATACCCATTGTTCCGCATTCTTCAGCTCCGGTAAATAGAAACCACATGTTATAATTTGTTAATCTATTTTCAAGAATAGTATAATAGTTTAACAGTTCTAAATTACACGTTATACCCGAAGCGTTATCAGTAGCACCATCAGAACTATTATCTGTTCTGTTAAGAAGCATCATTATTGTGGTAAATATGTTAAATATTAAAGGAAACAGCCCAATAATAAAAAAAAGTATTTCAAATCCTCTAAATATCAAGTATTTTAGGATTATAACAACAGCTAGAATAATTGAAGAGAAGAGCCAAAGTTTTATCATTCTTATCCGTTTTTTAATTGTGAATCTTTGTCCCTTGGAATCTAAATGACTTACAAACAATGCTATTCTGTTATTGTTCTCCATTTCATTTGATGTGGATTTAATCTTTATTAGAAGGTTTTGGGAATTTAATTTTGAAATGAATTGTATTTTTTCGGGTTTTCTTGTCAATATGAACGAACCAATCAATATACATAGTAATGTGAGGTTTAAGATTAAAGATACAATTATTGGTAGACTCAAATAAAGGAATAATAAAATTAATGAAACGGATAAGGATGCTACTTTAGGATATATTCTCGAATAAAACGAACTGAAAGTAAAATTTTGGATTTTAAATTCTAAATTCAAATTCTCTACTTCTTCTTTTACCTTGTTAAAAGCTTTAGTTTCAAATTCCGTCCCAGATAATCGAGGAAAAGAAAACTCCTTAAGATTTTTATTAATTCGGGCTTGTTCAATCATTAGAATCTTTAGTTATGATTTATTTCTCTAATTCCTGTATTAAATTGTGATTCATGCTCTTTTAAAGTATCTGTAATGAAGTTAGTTTGGTCTTTCTGTATTATAAAAAAATGTTAAAACTCACCTCAAATGGAATTTTATTAGTTATAAGCAATACAAAAAGAGAAAAAATAAAAGTTTAAGAGATTTTTATAAATATCCTGACTATAAAAGTACTATAAAGGGTTTGTAAAGGCATTAATAATAATAATCACTACGGTGAATCCTACTAATCCGATTATAAATTTTATTGGATCTCCTTTCTCTTTCTCAGGTATTACTTCACGTACTATAACATATAAAATAACCCCTGATATAAAAGAATAGAAGATAAAAAGGATCTCCAGATTTATGGGGATGAGAGAATCTATTAAGAATCCAATCAATATACCAGTAAAAGCTGCAGTTGAGAGAAATATTTTAAGTACGGGGTTATGCTCATGTTCTGCTTCTTCATATATTTCCAAATCGGTGAAAATTATGTGACGTTCAGATCTTCTAGAAACAAGTGCTCTGAAAAGAGCATAAAAAAAGAAGAGTATTCCTGATAAAGTATCTATAGATAGTAATCCAATTAATATTATCCCAACAAGGAAATGATATATGTAATCTGTAGTTAATCTGAACTGATGCAAGTCATTATTAATATGGTTCTGAATTTTAATTTTATAATTATTTATTTCAGATTTCATTTCTTCTTCTTGATCATTTAATGCTTTTAAAGTTTGAGCTATCTCCTTTAGTGTAGCTTCATCTAACTTATCGTGTTTTAATTCTCTAGTAAGAATTCTTTCCATATTATGTTCTACAGCCTCTAAGGTCTTCTCTTTTGTAAGTAACTTCCGTATCTTTTTTTGAGTTCCGAATTCAACTTTTTGTAAAATTAATTTCTCGGTAATGTGGATAAAAACGAAACCAATTAGAACAAAAAGATATTCAAAAAATTCTAAGTGAAAAGGAAATTCTGGTAATCTTTCACTAATTTCTGGAAGTACAATAAGGAAAAAATAAGCCACAGATATTCCTGCAATGAAGGAAGCATGTAATAAGATAAATTTATGTTCAAAATAATCTGCGAGAAAAAATAAGCTTCCAAAAACAAAAGCAAGAACTAAAACGATTATAAAGTTAACAGCCATAACTAGTGTATTTACTTTTAGATTTTTAAAGTTTTTAGGTAAAATCAATAATTTTAAGCATCAACAATAAAGTTATAAAATCTATGCGGATTATGATTAATACATCAAAAAGTAATATTTCGCTTGGTGAAAGTCAATGCAATTCCTAATTATCACATCTGAAGAAGATAAAGCTTCAATGAACATTCGAGATAAATTTTTAAAAGCAAAGGATTACAGTTTTGAGGAAAAAGGAAAATTATGGTATAAACACCCTCTATTTAAATTAATTCAAAATGATGTGAAGAAGGAGGAATACCCTAATCTAGGAGACATTGAAGTGTATCTCGGTTTAACGAAAGAACCTCTCATCTTTCTAAATGATTTAAAATTAGAGGAATCGGGTATAAAACCTGATTTTCTCATTTTTGCAAGTCGACATACTTCAAAAACAGCCCGACCAGCATTTTTAGTTCATACAACCGGCAATTGGGGTAAAAAGGCTGAATTTGGAGGTGATCCATACACATTATCTCGATCCAGTGCTTTATTACTTAAAGCAGGATTTATTTCATTGAGTAAAAAAGATTTACCACCAATATTATCGGATTTTTCATTTGATATTGAGGTTACACATCATGGCCCTACTAAATTAGAAATTCCATTACTATTCATGGAATTAGGCAGTAGTAAAGTAGAATGGGGAATTGATGATGCAGGTGAATCAGTGGCAAATGCGGTAATAAATACAATTTATTATTATTTCGAACTCAAGGAAACAGGGAACCAGAAGATAGGTTTAGGTTTCGGTGGAACTCACTATGCACCTAACTTTCAACGGTTAATAGGAACTAAGAACATAGCAATTTCATTCATTTGTCCCAAGTATTATATTCAAGAGCTAAATCGAGAAATGATTTTAAAAATGATTAGCAACACTTCTGAAAAGGTAGATTTTTTTCTTATTGATTGGAAGGGAACAAACTCTGCAGATAAACAGCATCTGATTCCATTATTGCAAGAGTTCGACATTCCAATCAAAAAAACTAAGGACTTTTAAAAAAAGCTATTTGGCCTCATCCTTAAGTTTTTCATAATATTTTACTAAATTTTTGAAAACATAATGAACTGGTGCATATCCTTGGGTTGCAGATTTAGCTAAAACTTTCATAAGAAAATCTTGATGGGTACAATTTTCGTCTAAGGTAACATTCAATTCCCGGATATTATAAAAGCTACGCCAAAATCCCGTAGGAAAATCTATTAAAGGCTGAAGAACTTGGTTGTATCTTTTTTTACCTTCTGAGCTTAATTCGAATTCTTTGTTTAATTCATAGAAATCATTGCTACCCTTTTTTTCAATGGTAATTATTCCTTCTGATTTCACTTCATTCATAATTTTTTTTAAATCAGCTATCGTAATATCAGTGATATTTAATTTTTTTAAGCTATCAATAACCTCGGTATCTGTTTGTCCCTTCAGTTTAATTAAAGTATAATTTCGTGCTATGATGTTATACTTCATTGGAACAGATTCGTGATCCATTTTGTTGTATTGTATCAAATTTCCAAGAATTTGTTGAGCTGTTAAATATTTTAAAACTAGCTGATCTTCTTCAGAGAAATCGTTCTTAAATAATTCAGAGTCAAAATATACCCCATACAATGTTTCTAATAACGATTTTATTGAATGGAATCCATCAACGATGGCATTTTCAACATTTTTTAAAACTATTATTCTATAATCTATATCAGAAAGGAATTTTTTTTTATCAAGTGGTATTTGGCGGATGGTATGGGGATTGTCATTCAATGGTTTTAGATACTCATCCCATTTATTCTTAAAACGATAAGACTGTGTTTTTGCTATATTTGAGAGTTTATGAACTACATCCAAAAGTTTTATTAAGAATTCCTCTTCAGATACTTCAGTCATCCACTAAATACCTTAGCCTTTTAGCTTTATTTTTTTCTAACCTAATAATAATATTAAAATCTATTGATTTTTAAATTTTTAAATTAAATTGTGAAATTAAAAATAATAATTTCTTTTAATTATTATGTAACAAAAAAAAAGAGTAAAATAACTTATTACAAGGGTGTATTAAGGTTAAAATAGATCATATTGCAGTGGGATCCAATTCTGAAAAAGATGCTGACAAATTTTTTATCGAATTACTCGGATTACAAAAGACAAGATCGTTTACAGTCCCTTCAGATTTGATGGAAAAGTTTTTTGGTTTAAATTTAGATCAACCTGCTATACGATATGGAAATAATAATTTAAATTTTGAGGTATTCATAACGGAAAATATGGAGAAGGCAAAGGATGTTTTTACACATACCTGCATAATAATAGATAACAGAGATGACTTTCTAAATAAAGCAATATCTTTGGGATTTCCTACAATAAAGGTTCCTAGAAAAGCTAGTGATTCCTACTATCTTTTCGTTAAAGATTTATTCGAGAATTTATATGAGATAAAAGAGAAGTAGTATATGAAAAAAACTATTCTAATTTATTTAAAATTCCAGAACTTTTTATTATATCCAGATGATCAAACGCTAGCTTTAAGGAAGAGATTTTTGACAGTGGAAAAATTTCTAAGGCAGTAGCGTCATTTAAAGCTTTTGGTTTCTCTTTCTCAGTTAAGGGTCCACATAGGAATGCTATAGATATATTATGTCCTCTAGGGTCGCGTTTAGGGTCAGAAAAAACTCCTATCAATTTAATGATCTTTATATTAATATTTGTTTCTTCTTTTGCTTCCCGAATACATGCATCTTCCACAGTTTCACCAACATCAACAAATCCTCCGGGTAGTGCTAGATCTCCTTTAAAAGGAGGGTTTTTTCGGCGTATTAAGATAAGATCTTGTTTGTTATTCAACAAAATTACCGCATCCACAGCTAACAGTGGGGTTACTGGTTTAGGCATATTTTATACAGACTTTTTTTAATAATGGATATATCTATTCATCCCACACCGATGACGCGAGAAGATGCTCTATCCTCGATTTCCGGGGTCTAAGAAATTTAATGTGGTTCTCTTTTTTTTCCAACAACAAACTTTTTTCAAGAGTATCTGATGTAATCATATATACTTCTAAATCTCCGCCATCAAGAAAAATCTGATTAAAACTAGGTGTATCATCTGAACGAACTTTTTTTGAAGTTGAAGTACCACAGTAAAGAAAAGTTGTACTTGAGGAATTTCTCCAAGCCATTACGTAAGAATGTGCAACATGGCGATGGCCTGATAATACTAAATCCACTTCAAATACTTGGGTGAACTCTAGAATTTCTCCAGCATCTCGGACAGTTGTGAATTTTTGTCCAGACATTGGGGTAGGAATTAAATGATGATGAAGTGCTATTATTCGATTTTCTAGATTCTTGTTAAATTGGCGCCCTAACCAGTCTAATTGTTCATCTCCAATTCTTCCTTCAGCCATATCATCTCTAGCTGAGCAAATTCCTACAAGTATTGTATCTTTATCTTCTAAAATCAATCTGGATCTCCTAGGTCCAATCAGTTTTTCGAAAAACACAATACCACTGTTTTTAGCATCATGGTTTCCCGGTACTGCGATGAAATTAGTAATTTTTTTTATACGTTCAAGATAAGGAAGAACATTCCTAAACTGCACAACTCTTCCTTTATGAATTATATCTCCTGTACAAACTACTACATCTGGTTTTGTATCTTCTATAAAATAAATTATATTTTCCATATATTCGGGAACAAATTCACTTCCATAATGTAAATCAGAAATTTGTATGATTTCAACCATCTTTTCAGCACCCTCTCACATTAGCGTTCTTATAGAGACTTTCTAATTGTTATAGATTTAATAATAAGTATTTAATTTAAAATGTTATTACTAACAAAAATGCTTAAAATAAGAAAAAAATATCAAACTACTAATTATATCAGCACAAACAGAGTCTCTGTTTAAATTCAATTCTCAACATATAAAGAAATATGTGATCGATTATGGTTTTGCTGCTTGTTACGCTTCCTTGTTAATTCTTCGAGATTATTCTCATTTCTACAATCGAAACATATCCCATTAACATTAATATAGCGTATCTCCCCACATTGGGGGCACTTAAACTCGTTATATACTGGTTTCATATTTTATTTTACTTGTATTTATTTATTTAATTTTTTATCTTTCTCTATTATTAAGAAAAAATATAGATTTTTAAACGCTCTCGCCATAGTATATAAAGAGTTATATATTCTATATAGAAAGATAAGGTTTTCTCATAAAATTATAGTCTATTAGAGTTAATTTTAAATTTTTATAAAAGATTAGAAATGTAATTTAATACATTTATGGTAAAGTAATTGACATCAAATGGAACATCTTTTAAAGAAAAAGTAAGTTTAATTAAAGGTCCTATTGGACAATTCTTTCTATTAGCACTAGGTATAACTTGGGTATTTTGGATCCCAACAATACTTATCGCGTCGGTGAATGATTACTTTTTACCAGGGGTATATACGGTATTTGATATAACCAATAATGGTTTTAAAGACGGAGTTCATGTTGCTATTTTTATTTTAAATCAAATTGGGGTTTATGGTCCTTTTATTGCAGCCCTAATAGTTTTACAGAGATCTCAAGGAAGAAGTGAGATTAAGGCTCTTTTTAAGAGAATTACAGTATGGCGTGTGAATCTAAAATGGATTTTAATTATAATTCTTATCCCATTAATCTTATCATTAGTATCCCTTGGTGCAAATATTCTCTATGGTGCTGATGCATCAGGAGCATTTAATCCCGGGATGTCTGTCTTCATCCTATTTTTAACTTTTGTTAACAATATTTTTACAAGTGGTCTTGAAGAGCCGGGATGGAGAGGATATGCTTTTTCAGAACTTAGAAATAAAGATGAGGCATATAGAGTGAGTCTTATTATTGGAATTTTTTGGGCAATTTGGCATTATCCTTACATGATTTATCTGAATTATGAGACAGGAATTTTTCTAATGGCTATAGCGTTAATTGGGTTTACCGTAACCATTATTGGGGGAAGTGTTATATTCAGTTGGATTTATGTTAACACTGAGAGTTTATTAATAATGGTTATATTTCATGCCTTTCAGAATGTCTTTCCTATCTTAATCATGGGGCAGGTTGTTGATATGGCAGGTGGTCTTGTTACAGGTCTTATTACATGGGTATTAGTATTTATAATACTGAAGTATTATGGGAAAGAAACTTTAATGGGACTTACAGAAACCGAGGTCAATGCTAAAAAGAAAAAGATTAAGTAGATAATTTACTTAGAATATATGATTTGACTTCACTAACACTTAAATCCTTATCTTCGATAAAACCCTGTCCATAATCCTTTTTCCCTCCCCCCTTTCCTCCGAATTTTTCAACGCACTCTCTCACAAAATCCCCAATGTTCAATGTTAACTCTTTGAGTGGCTTTTCTCCTTCCATGGCTAAAACATTAACGCCTTGATTGGTCTTATTGAGAAAAATGCTTATCACATTCTCATTATGATTCATGATCCTTATGGAAAAATTCTTAAGATCATTCTGAGCCATTCCTTCGAATGTTTCAAGAATAAGTTTAGAGTTTTTATAATCTTGACTAGTTTTAATTAACTCATCTATATAGTCCTCACTAAGAAGATTCTTCATTTGTTTAAATTTTTCTACTCCTTCAGCCCATTCTGAATAAAATTTTTGGATTTTGCTTGGAACATCATCTTTCTTAATGCTCAAAAATTGAGAAAGTTCTGAAAGCACATCTCCTTCAAAGATTTCAGAGGAGGTCAAGTGCATATCATTTTCATCAATTTTGCCAGATTTGAGTGCTTTATTAATATTTTTCCACTTTTCGAATAATTCTGTTACACGACTTACTAATTGTTTGCGTTCTATATTTAAAATTCCCTTTAACTCTTCCAATATTGCTTTGTGCTTTTCTTTTAATTTATTGGTAGCTTTTCCTGCTGTGAATGTGAGTCTAACCGTCCCATCTTGAATCTTTTGAGATTTTGTAATGTGAATGTAACCCGTTTCTGAAGTATTATTCAAATGAGTACCACCACAAGCCTCAACATCAATTCCTGGAATCTCTACTATACGTAGATTTTTACCTGGAACAGCTCCACCTTGGTATATTGTCATCCCATATTTTCGTTCCGCATCAGATCGAGGTATAAATGAGAGATTAAGATCAATAGCTTTATTAACAATTTCGTTTGCTCTCTTCTCAATTTTCATTACTTTTTCTCTAGAAATTTGTTCATAATGAGTAATATCAAGATGAGAGTTCTTTAGAGTTTTCCTTGCACCTGCTTGGTTAATGTGATTTCCCAAAATTTCTCGAGCAGCTGCATTAACAATGTGGGTTGCTG
Source organism: Promethearchaeota archaeon (assembly GCA_016839705.1). Classification (GTDB taxonomy): domain Archaea; phylum Asgardarchaeota; class Lokiarchaeia; order Sigyniarchaeales; family SOKP01; genus Loki-b32. The sequence continues at coordinate 36,664 of JAEOTR010000016.1, forward strand.
TGTGATGTTGGGACAGTTGGGTTCGCCAGGATTTGTCAACTTCTACCCTAACAGTATCTCCTACTTTGAATTTTGGTTTTTCATCTAACACATGAATAACGAAATTTCCTTGCTTGAAGGTATCATTGAATTTCTGACCGTTAATATTCCCAATATCATGAACTTGTCCTCCAGATGTTGGATAGGCAACAGATTGGTCTAATATTACCATTTTACCAATTATTTTTAGTACTTTCGCTTCATTCGAAGTATCTGTGTAATCATAGTAATAAAGAGACTTTGTTTCGGGTAGCCCTTCTATATCTAGTTCAATTTCTTTGCCAGTAGCATGGATTTGTTCGGATTTTTCATGTTTTTCCACTACCAGGTTAAAAAAATTGTCAGGGATCTTAACTTTCACATCATGTTTCTTAGCTGCTTCTTTAACCATATCAGGACTTATTCCATTTGAATCGTATAATTCTATAAGAGTGTTTACAGAAATTTCACCTTTTTTTAATTCTCTTTCTAAGATTTTCCCAGCTTTTTCCTTGGTAGCATAAAACTTCTCTTCTTCTACGTCAAGTATCTCTCTAATCTCGTCCAGATGTTCAGAGACTTCTGGAAAGATTCCTTTCAACTCTTCCGCATGCCATTTACATACATCAGCCATATTAATAGGCCAGTTGAATTGATCAATGAAACTAATTGCTCTTCGAAAAATTACTCTCAGATTATATCCACCTCCTACATTTGAGGGGAGTTTTCCATCATTAATCGCAAATAATAAGCTTCGGGAGTGATCTGCAATTGAGTAAAGACCTGTCATTGGCATGATTTTATTTTTAAGCTCTTTTACTTTAATCCCCAGTTCACTTGCTACCCGATCCCAGGCTTCATCGATATTATCAACCTCATCAATATTGAGATAAGCAGAAAATTGAGAAAATCGATTGTATAAATCATGGTCTAATTCAATTTTGGTAATTTCTCTTAATTTCTTTAATACAAATGGAAAAGTGGCTTCATAAATATTAGGGGTTCCCTGTGAGAACCAAGCAATACGTTCTTGACCTAAACCCATATCAAGGACTTTAAGTTTCAGCTCTCGCGGACCTTCAGGAGTTTGATCAAACATTGTGTACACTTGGTTAAATAATTCTATACCTCTACTGAAAAATTCAAGGCTACATCCAAATGAACCTCCTCCTACCCATGAATCCTCATGGATGGTTATTTCTTCTTTTGGTAGGCCAACACCTTTATGAAGAAAGTCGTGGATATCCATAAAAAGTTCATCCTGGTTCCATTCCTCAGGGGTTAAAAACACATGTTGTCCGATCATCACAAAACCCGTGTTGTGAGACCCTGTAATCCCAACATTTTCAATATCATTAAATCTTAAACAAAATTGTGGAATTATCAATTTTTTAGCAGGAGGTTCTACTTCTCCGGTAATTACATATGGTTGAAACGCATATATCGAAGCTGCTGTAAATTCTGATGTTGGGTTCCATCTGGCAACACAAGGATAACGTTTGACGGGAGTGTATCCTCGTGGCTCCAAAATTTCTACCATTTTTTCCCAAACTTCAATGAAAGATAACTTGATTTTTGATGGATTATCAACTACTACTTGAAATCCACCCGAACAGACAGGCTCTCCGCAAACTTCTCTTTCTTTAAGCGTAGTCCAAAAGTAATTACCACAACACTCACAATGCTTTCTCATATAACCTAGATTTCTAAGCTCTTTTGTAGGGAAATATTTATCTGGATTTTTTGAGGCGATTTTCTTGAAAACAGTTTTTAATTGTTTATCCGTTTGAGCTTCGAAAAGTTCCTTCTGTTCTTTTTCTGAGAGCACTCTAATCAAATTCTAAATGTTCAAATTCTGGGTTATTAATATTTTAAAATAATAGTGGTCATCCCATAATTTTCTTTTAATTTTTTGTTGTTTAAACAATTTTGCTTTGCTTTTACTATATCAAAATTTTTATGCTAGATTTTCATAAAAACTTTTTAAATCAACTATAAAACTTTAGTTTACAAGTGAAAAATCACTACTTATTTATTATCCAAGTTGAAACAAATTTCTCGCTTTTTCAACTGTTTCTGCATCAAATTTTCTAAATAAGGCGTAAGCAGTAATCGGTACGATACACCCACAATTCTTACACAATTCTGGTGAATTTCCCATGACACAAAATTTCTGTGTTCCATCTGGATAGAAACTTTTTACTTGACCAGTTTTAAATATGCAATGTGGTACAAATTCTTTTGACATGTAAACTTCTAACATTTTTTTGGAATAAAAAATAAAATTTCCATATTCACGCATAACTTTTAAAATGTCTTTTATTGTCTTTCTTAATATGTTATCTTTTAATAAAAGTGGGCTGTCAGGATAATCGGTATATAATAGAAAGACTAATCCAGAAGCACCATTTGTATAAGCAATCTTGGCAATTTCTTCAATTTCCTTATAATTTAAAGTCATGATGGTTGATGAAACGACCGGATTGGTTTCACGAATATTTTGTATGACGGTATCAAAAACCTTCGCACCTCTTATCTTATTATGAGTTTCCTTGCTACCATCTATACTTACCCAATATTTCGGTTGTTTATATCCATTAAATCGAGGTAATTTTATAACTCCATTTGATACAACTTGAACGGAGGGAAAAGTTTTAATCGCTTCTTTAATAACGTCCATTCTTAAAGTAGGTTCCCCACCAGTTAAAATAGCTATTTTTGTTCCTAATTTTCTATGGTATTTAAAAAGATTAATCCATCCTTCTTTGGATAATTCTGTTCTTTTCTCTTTTAATTCCATTGTTGATGAAAAAAAATAACAATGTTGACATTTTAAGTTACATTGCCAAGTTAAATCATAATTCACATAAAATGGAACCTTCCTTACTATTGATTTCAAAAATGATGGTCCCATGGAAATAAAACTTGTTATATTTTTCACTTTAAATAATCCCATTAGTATAAATATAAGATTTGATGCTTTAAAAAAAACGATCTTTATTTAGTGAAATAGATGCTTTAAAAAAATCGGGTGGATGTAACTCCCAAAGGTAATATAGTCTTGAAAATTAGTAATACTAAGGAGATAAAGGATAAAGTTAAAATGAATGGAAAAAAGCGAGAATATATTAAAGCAGGCATGCGCGTTTTAATCGTATTAAAGAAAAACCAACGATCTGGTAAGTTAACCGAAGGTATTGTCAAAGATGTGCTTACAAACTCTCCTAATCACCATTATGGGATTAAAGTTCGGTTGAGGAGTGGTGAAATTGGACGGGTAAAAGAAATAATTAGCTCCAAACAATAAGTTAGTAAAATATCCTTACTTTTTAAAATTATTAACTTTACAATTTCTGAATTACCTTTTATTTATAGTAGTAATGTTGCCATTGCTACCCTATTGATAAAGCTTTTATACTATTGTGTGTGTTTTTTACTTACAAAGAAATCTAATATTCAATAAATTATAGAGGTAGAGATCAAATGGCTCATATTATGATTACAGGTTGGACTCCCCAAAGCAAAGGAAATGAAATGCTAAAAGTATCTACGTCAAAAGATAAACCCGCATACCCCGATTTTATAAAAAAAATACAGAATTGGATGGTTATCTCCCCAGATGGAATGATTAAAACTTATGCAGTGTATGAATGCCCAGACGATAAAATATTAGAAGGGATGAAAGCCCTTGGTAAAAGATATACAATGTATACTCAAGTAGAAGGTTACAAATACTATCCTGAAGTCTTGTTTGATGCTCAAGAAGTTATTAATATGTTTCTTTAATTATAGTAAATTTCATTTTTTTTAATTATTTTTAAATCTCCTTTTATGGTGTATTGATTGTATAAAGTAGAAGAACTTAAATATTCAGAGAAAAGATACAAAAACACTCTTAGTAATCTTAGAGAATCATTAACACACTATTTCGTAGATACTCTGCAAGAGGATTTAAAAGAAGCTAAATTTTGGATTGACTGGATCGAAAATATTATTAAATCTGAAAGCGACGATCATATAAATTTTCAAGTCAGAAGTGATGAAGATGCGCTAGGTTTCATAATAACTAGCTATATCAATGAAAGGTTTGCTTTAATTAGGCATTTTTTTATATTGGATGTTATTAATAGGGAAGAAGTTGCCTATATTTTGTTGAAAGAAGCCATTGAAATATTGAAAAATGAATATGGGATAAATGAATTTAAAAATTTTGCTTTTACTATTCCAGAAGATTATTTAGCAACCCCACTAAAAAGACTGGGATTTAGCACTCTATTAAGGCATAACCTGACTCTTAACTTAAATTCTTTTGAAAAAAATTATGAATTACCCTCCAAATATTCCTTCGCTCCCATTAATAAGGAAAATTTGATCAATATTGCAGAACTTAGCGTTCAGATTTATAAAAATCATCCAGATGCATCTTTTTGGGAAGAAGTGAATTCAGTTCCTCTTTATTTAGATTATTTAGAAAAGAGTTTAAAAACCTATATCCTAAAAGATTGTTCATTTGTTATAAAAGTTGAAAAACAGATTATTGGATTTTGTCTAACAGAAGAAGGAGATGAAGATGGTGAGCTTATTATTCAAAATATCGCTGTTAATAAAGTATATCAAAGAAAAGGTATTGGAAAAGCTCTACTTTCAGAAGTTTTAGAAGCCACTCGTCAAAAAGGTTATAAAAAAGCAATTCTTACAGTCACAGAAGGAAATCCCGCTCAAAAAATGTATGAAAATTTCGGATTTAAAAAATATACTTCATTTAATATAATAACAAACGCTTAGAAATGGGGTAAAAAGTGGTAAAAATATAAAAATTTTATCGAAAAGTTCAATTCAGTTTATGAAATCAAGGATAAAAATAAAATATCATAAGTCCGAGGTTTGAAGGCGTGAATCTCCTTGTTTTATTTCTTTTCTAATTTATTATTGCTTTTTTGAAAAATATAACATTTCCAATTCATTTCTATTAACTTTTTATCTAAATATCCTTTCCGATAAAAATAAAATGAAAATTGACTTAAAATAAGTTTTAATTGTTTGAGAGTGAAGAAATATACTACTCTTTTAGTTTTCTCATTTTTAATTATACGTTTAATAATCTTTTGCCCTTCTCCTTTCTGAATAATTAATTCTAAAAATCCATTATTTTTTACTAAATGAGATAATATCTCAAATAATTGAGGTAGCTTTTCATGCGATATGTGTATTATTGATCCACTTGAAAAAATACCATCGAATAAACCTATGCTTTCATTAAGTTCAAAATAATTCTTTACTATGAAAGTGCAATCAGGATTTCTTTTCCGAGCAATTTTAATTGACTCTGAGCTAAAGTCTACTCCTACCACCTCAACACCTAAAGAATGTATTCTCATGCTTTCATGTCCTGGACCGCATCCCAAATCCAATATCCTCGGTTTAAACTTAAAATTAGATAAAAAATCTTTAATTGTTGGCATTAGGATTTCATTTGGATACCAATTCTTTGCTGTTTCTCCAGCTGTTAAATCGTAGTATTTTCTAACTTGGTCCATTTGAATACCTTAACTATCAATTTTTTTGATAAAAGTGCTATCAAGAGCACTTATTACTAAATTTAGTCTTAAAGATCCAAGGTTTGAAGGCGCGAATATCCCTTTTTCGCGAAATCATAATCGAGTAATTCTATTTTTTCTGGAATTATCTTTAATAATAATTTCCTCTTCCCTCGTACAATCTTCTGAGCTTCCTCGAATTCCTCATCTCCTTCTCTTAGAAAAATCAATCTTTCTCTCCCTGAAGCTGTAATTTGCATACCTTGAATTTTACCTTCAGATAAAGGAGTGTAGATTCCTATGCTTATATTTGGATTTTCTTCCATATTTTTTACCTTTCTTCCGGGAGCAGGGCCAACATAGATATTAAAACTGTCTTGTTCTGTATAAAAATCCATTGGGGTTGCGCGAGGAATATTATTGGAGCATGTACATAAAACTAAAACTTTCCTTTTATCAAGATACTCTCGAATTTCTCGTTTTAGTTCCTCTACGGGCATTTTCTGATTGGTCATTTGAAATTACCTATATATTAAACTTTAGTTACAAAATAGAATCAGTAAACTCAGATAAATCTTGGAGAATTTGTATTAAAATAAGTAACTGGATAGATTAAAATCCAAACATGTTAATTGGTGAGGATCCATTACCTGAGTCTACCGCAGCTTGTACATATGGAGATACGGGTCCATTTGCTAAAACCATAATTTTTACCTTGGAACCCATATCTGGTTTATTTTGAACACCAAATTTTAACTGAGCGCTCTCAGGAATTCCATTTGTAATAGTAGAGATAACACTATCAACTTTAGATAAAGTTAATGTATGATCACCTGTAACAGATACTATACATCTCTCAACTTTACTAGTATCTGGTTCGAGTAATGGATTATTTAATGCTAATTTTGCTTTCTCTATTAAATCTGATTCATTTCCCACTGATTCTGCGATGCCAACCAACCCAGAAGGATAATTATCTTTTTTAACAAAGATTCTTTTCACATCCGCAAAATCTATATTAACCAAACCGCAATTGTTAATTAAGTTAACAACTTCTCCAATATTTCGGATTAAGACTTCGTCCATAATTTTAAAGCCAGTTATCATGGGAATTTTTCCAACTATGCTCAAAAGATTGTCATTTGGAACGGTTATTAGAAAGTCAGAATATTCTGCTAGATTTTTAAGACCCTGAGTTGCTTTAACTGCTCTTTGAGCTCCTTCTGATTTAAAGGGAAGTGAACAAAAAGTAACGACTATAGCCTTATTCTTCTTCGCTTCTTCTGCAATAATTGGTGCTGCACCAGTCCCCGTTCCTCCACCTAGTCCGCAGGTTAAAAAAATAATATCCCCATTAAGAAGTTTACTTAATCTGTCGCGATCTTCTTCAGCTGCTTCACCTCCTACTGAAGGATCATTACCCGATCCCATGCCTTGACAACGATCTTTACCGATTAAGACTTTATGTTTTGCATTTGAATAATACAAATCGTGAGCATCAGTATTAATATTAACGGTCTCAGCATTACTTATGCCTAATTCCTCCAATCGTGAGACCGTATTATTTCCTGCACCCCCAACTCCAACTACCAATGATTTAATCTTCAAAACTTTCAGTAAATCTGCTAAATAGCTATCATCATCACAATTTGGATTTGTATTAGGATTTTGGTTCTGGTGAGCTATTTCATTAAACCTTTCTCTTATAGATGATCGGGATTTTGCTAGTTCGGCTAAATCAAAAATATCATCGCTCATAAATTTTCATCAATAGAATTTAGTTTTTTATAATATTCACATATTTTCCAAATAATATAACTAAGTAATATGAAGATAATACTAAAAAATTTGAAGATGGAAATGGGAAAAACGCTTTCACTCCAGTTGCGCACAATTCCAGTGGGTGGTGATAGTGATCATGATATTCGTAAAACCAATTTTGATTTTATAAAATAAATTTTATATCTATTTTTCCATCTGAAATAATCGACAAATTGCCTTAGGAAAGATTTATAAGCCCAAATTTCCATGAATATCAAGTAGGAGTGAAAAAATGGAAATCAACAACACTAAAAATGGCAGCGGAAAGTCGTTAGATGGCTCAGCGGACGGCGAGTTAATAAAAGTTAGGGCTATCATTTCTTGTCCAAATGGAGATTACAAAAAGAAGTTCACAAATCAATTTTTAAGAAAGGAAATAGAAATGATGATTGTCAGCTTTAAGGTTTTCGATTGGCTAACCTGTAATAAATGTGGGGAACTATTAAAGTTAGATCTAGAGTTTAATATTTAATATATTAAAAAAATTTATTCGCTCCTTTTATCTATACTTATTTTTGGTTAGGGAATTTACTTTTCTGATTTAGCTTTAATCAGATTTCAAGATTAATTTGTCCATATGTACCACCGCCACCTGGAATGTATTGAATTTCATTATTTCTAAGGGCATTTATAACGGAGGCAGTTGTAGAATCAAATTTTTCAATTTTACTCATTGGTATATCAATTAAAATTTCGAATTCTTTTCCAAGCTCTTGAATTATTTCGTTATAAGTATTTAAAACCGTCTTACTAGTAGAACTTTTTATTCCTTTTACGGATCGGATAATATCTATAAGTGGTATCGCATCAATATATTTTGGTCTATGATCTGGGTGTTTTGGTATATCAGATGTAGAAATTTTTTCAATTCTTTCACTCACTCCTAATTTAACCTTGAAATTTTGATTTTTTTCTTCCTTACATGCAGGGCAAACCATTTTATTTTTAGCAACCTGATCTATATATTGTTTTCTTGCCATATCAGGATCGTCAGAATAGTATATAATAAAATTTTCTGACTTGGAATATTGGCTAAAAATAGAAATCCCCGTTTTTTTAGATTTCTTGAACATAACTCTTCTACGACATTTATTACAAAACATATTATAATACTTACCAAGTTTAGGATTTAAACCAACATTTAATATTATTTTTCTGTTATCTTTTCTCATTAGAGCTAATAAGAGTTCCTCAAAGGAGGGATTATCAAGATCTAGCTTATTGAATTCACGCCCTAAAGAGCGTGGATCTTGCGAATGCGCATCGCTGTTACTTAAAAAAGTCACATTTTTTAAGCTTCCCAATCTATCCGCTAGATCAGTATTAGCTGAAAGTCCTAATTCCAAAAAGTACACCTTGTTTGTTGCGTCTTGATAACATTCCTTAATTGTTTCAAATTTCCCCTGACGAAAGATTGCTTTAAAGGGAGTGAAAGCATGTGCAGGACCAACTATGCCACCTAAATCTGAAATTATATCAACTAAGGCAGGAGGTGAGAGATTAACTCGAGGTCTTCCTCCCCATTCATCTAATATATTTTTTGAATATGATTTTAATTTGGTTTGAATTTCTTTAACAGAAGCAAAATCAGGGAATAATATAACATGATGTATGCTCTCCATATCTTCTATTTCAGTCTGAAGGATAAAAAAAACATCTTTATACGAAAAAGATCCATCTTTTTCCTTTTTTAACCTACGTTCCATGTATTTAAACCATTCTGGTTGTAAAATATCACCGGTACCAAGGATATTTAGACCCTTCTTTTTACAAGTCTCCAACATCGTATCTAAATTTAATGATTTTGATACTGCGATTGAATGAGGACTATGGATGTGGAGATCAGCGTTAAAAATATCCATCAGTTATTAAAAACCTTACTTCAATAAAAAGATTTTAATAATGCGTTAATTATTTCTGTTCAATTTACGATGAGCATTTTGTCTTTTGTTTGATCAGTCAATAAAATTCGATAATATTCTAATTCATTCTTGAAAAAAACTTTTTCTAATTTTCCTTCTACTAGGACGGTTTCTCCTTCCTGAGCATGCTCACAAAAACGCGCTCGAAAAGAATTTATTTCTAAAATTTCTTTAAGGCTGACTTTTTTCAAGATTGACTCTTTATCTAGGATTTTTAGAGCATTAATTTTATAAGAGCAAGGAGTAAATATTGAATCCTTAGAGTCAGTTATTAAAACTTTAGCTTTAATTCTTCCATAATTTTTATATTGATAATCATAAAATGTTCCGTTCCAATCATTAGGGCTCTTAATGTACCTTATAAAAAAATTGATGTTATGGAATTTACCTTGATGCAGCTTTCTTTGTTCACTTCTCATAAACTCTTTAAACGATATGTCTGATCCTCCAACCCTCCAGACATAATGAGATTTATAGTCTTCTAGATTATACATTCTAAATTGATTAGATTCGGTGAAAATGTCTTTTAACGTTCCTTGAAATATATGGGATGTTTCTGTGCCATATACAATTATATCAATATCTGAAACTTCTTTATTTAAACCGACCATAACTGAGCCAGTAATTCCTATTGAATCTCTGGAAATATTTCCTTTATATATAAACAATTCACATAAATTTTTGGAACACTTTTCAATGGTAGAAAGATTTTCCTTTTCAAATAATTCTATCAAACAACCCCGGGGTGTGTAAACTTTTTTAATATCATTATTAAAAACACTTTGTATTTCCATATCAAGCTCCTTTGAATAAAAGAGATAATTAGGATAGAATCTTCTTAATAATGAATAGCGCTCATCTAAATTGTAAACTTTTTTATACATAACGCCATTTTTTATTCGATCTCCCTCGGGATGTGGATAAAACCTTAAAAAACAGATTTTTCTATCAATTGGGTGGAGTAACCCTTTAACATCAAATATTAAATTAGTTTTTTTAGTTTCAATATAATCTCCTTCAATTCCTTTGGTGTATTCCATGAATATCACAGTAAAAATAATTTGATTTTTAATATTTTGAAGGAGTTTTAGATTTTATTTTTTGTTTTGGGATGCCCTTTAACTTTCTTAACTCTTTTTCAAAATTTCTTTTTTCATTAAGAAATCTCTGTTTGTCTTTCTCTAATTTTTCCCTTTCCCGTTTTATTGTACTTTTATCGTTAGATAAGTCTAATTTCTCTCTTTCTAAACGTCTGAGGTCAATATTTAACCTTTTGAATTTTTCTTCTAATGGGGGTATTTTTTCAGATATGGAGTAGAATTTATTTTCAGATTTAGGAATCTTACTTTCTAATTCTTTCATTCTTACCTCTTGTTGTCTTTTTCTGCTTTCAAGACTTTTTACATCATTTTCCACTTTATTCCTATATTTTCTTAGATCTTCCTTTTTCTTATCAATCTCTCGGCCTTTCAGGTTTAGTTCATCTTTTTGATAACGTAATTTCTCTCGATTTTCTTTTAGCTTACTTTTTTCATCAGAAATCCTGTTTTTTTCATCAACTAACTCCCTCTTTAAGTTATTCACTTCTCGATTGAGGGTATCTCTTTCTTTAGTTAAATATTTAATTTCATTTCTTAAATCTTCTAATTTATGCTCTAGATCTTCGTTAGTCTTCTCAAGCGCACTCTTTCTTCTTTCCATCCCAGGTATCTTCGTTTTTATATCCTTAAATTGGTTTTCAATCCTCTGTTTTTCTTGGTCTATTGAATCTTTTTCATTTCCTAACTCATCTCTAAGCTTATCTAACCTTTTCTGAAATCCCTCTAATTGAGCTTTCCTTTGATTTAATCTATCGTTTTCTTCTCTTTTTTTATCTTTAAATTGTTGTTCTCTTGCATCTAACTCAATTTTTTGTTTTTCTAAGTCATTTTTTGTTTTTTTAAGACTGTTCTGAATGATATCCCTTTTTTCACGAAGATTTTTTAGTTCAATTTCTTCCGTTTTCCGCTTTTTTTCAAGATCTTCTATATTTTCTCTGTAATTCTCAATTTGGGTAATGAAATTTTCCCATTCACCCTTTTCTTTATTAAGTTTTATTCTTTCCTTCTTAATCTTTTTTAACAAATTTTTATCAGCAATCATGTCACCCTCGTCGTCGGGAGTTTTTTCTCGAATTTGATGTTTGGGAATAGGTTTATCATTCATATTTTTTCGATCATCATCTTATTTTACTAATAAATCCATATTAATTCTAATTCTAAAGTGTTTGCCAAAATTTTATAAATTTAGAGTAATTCTTTTCTTTCCTAATTCTATTTAAATATTCTAATTTCCTTTATGTATATATATTTATAATAAAAGAGTTATACAGATCATACGTTAATTTAGCTTATTTGACAAGGTTGTGTATTTATAATGGGATTTGACAATGAATATGAGGAGGGTTTAGAATTTGATGAAGATTTGGAAGAAGATTTAGATGATAAGTTGGATGAAATCCCCTCAGAAATTCCTAGCAAAGATATTAATTCTAAAACCCCCATCCCAAGGGCTACTTCTGAAGGAAAAAAAATTTCTGTTTACTTTATTTCAACCATCGGACCCGAGAAAAAGCAAAAATTGCTTATTAATAGTGGAAATCTTGTTGGAGATATTAAGCAGACAGTAGCAAACTTATTCGCTTTAGATCCAGCTGACTTCTATTTGTCAGCACTAGGGATCACCATGGATGAACAAAATCCTTTGAAAGAATATGAAGTAGATGATGGAGACGACATACTTTTAATCCCGGCTAGTATTGCAGGATAATCTCAATTTTATTTTTCTTTAATTATTCCTTTTTCTCGATGGAATCAGAGCAATTTCATCATCATCATCAATATCATAGTTTTGGATTTGCTTATCTTCAGATAGTAAAATTCCCCCTGAAGATAGAAGAAATCCCTCCAATTCATAATTAAATAGTACTCCCACTCTTTTTTTAACTGTACTAATTAATTCAGTTGTATCAACAATGATCAACTTAGTAATCTCGCCTGGTTCAACTAGGGATCTAATGTACACACGGATCTGATCCTTGAGATTAATTTTATTTTTAGGTGGTATATAAAATATTTCCTCATCAGTTTGATCTCGATTCTTAAGCATATTATCGATTAATGCTTTTCGTTCATCCACATCAAAATAGAGCATTTCTCTAATAAAAAGGATTTTGTCAAGCTTTGATAATCCAAGGTTGTTTATTTTTCCTAATTCTTCCTTACTAAAAACTGAAAAAATATATTTGCTGATTATTGGAGAATCCTCATAAGATTCATTTGAATCAAGATATTCTTCAATTGAAGGCAAAACCTCAAGATATTCATCGATAACATTCTCATCTATCCTATTGAAAGACTTAGTTTTCGGTGAAATTTTCTTATCTCTTATTTTATCATGTTGATGACCTGTCGATTGGATAACGGTATAGATTGTGCTAGTAGAGAGAACTGCAACACTCCCAATTGTTAGAATAAGAAATAATGGGGTGTTGTTTACCCCAAACAGGAAATAACTTACGTAAATCAACACAAAAATAGTATAAAGGGTTATAACGCTTAATGTTCTATATTTTTTCTTCATAATTTTTTAATAAATTTGTTGGTCTAATTTTCAAATAAATAACTTAAAATATAAATTCCATTGGAATAAAATTGGAGTTTTTTTTTCAATCACCTTGAATTAACTTCCTAACCTTATTATACTTCTTAATATCTAATTTGAATAATATTCGATTTTTATCTTTCTCAGTTTCTAATAATTTTAGATTTTCTAGAATATTGACATATTTTTTTATAGTGTTGTGATTTTTTTTCATACCATTTGCTATTTCAGTGATTTTAAATGGCTTATCTTCATTGGTTAGGAATTCTATTAATTTTAGAACAATATCTTTATTCAAATAATAATAAAACTTATCCAACTTTGGATTTGAATCATATTCAAAGAAAATCCGATGGTTATTGAGTTTTTCTGACCTGACAAATTTAAATTTTTCTAGACAAGAAAGGTGCCATAGTGCTTGATTACTTCCGATCTTAAGAGTTTTCATTATTTCATTAATATTAGACGGATTTTTTTTTATGTAATTATAAATCTCATTCCTTTTTGGATGTTCAATGATATTATTCTTCATTAACCGAGTTCCAGGGATGATTATTTTCTTTTTTATCAATGATTTTATTATTAACTCAATTTTATTTCGGTTTAAATTAGGATTTAACCTTACCCTGTTACTTATAAATTCTATTATATCAGTGATCGAAAAGAATGTTTTTTTTGTTAGATATTCTTTTACTAAGCCAAGAACAATAGATTCTAAATTATCCAAGGAACTCATAAGCCACTTTTAGTTTTTCGTTTCAATATCTTGTTAATACAGTGTAATACTCTCTCTATAACAATAGTAAATATATAATATATATTAATAGGCATTCATACAATTTATAATATCATTTCTTTCACCCCCTATCGTATTTTTTTGCAACTATAAAGCTATTGATCGCATTTCCTGCTTTACTTTTGCTTTATGAAAAAAGTTTAAATATATATTCAGTAATGTAGTAAAATAATCAATATTTAATCTGTAAAAAGTAATGAATTATGGCGAATGGGAAAGGTTTAACCTATTTAGGATTGATTTTAAGATTAATCGGTGCGGGTTTGGGCGGATATGTATTTTTTGATTATATTTAGCTCCACTATTAGGATTTGGAGACCCTCCTGCAGAAGGTTCTGAAATAAATTCATACTACGTAGAAACCTACCAAGCAACCCTCACCCTACCTGATACATATGAATCCCTTGATGGAATGATAATTTCATTTAATACAACCAAAACAGTTAACTTACACGTATTATATACTGGTTATGTAAGGATTATGACAACCCTTGGATTATATGCTCAAATAAAAATCCTTCTTAATAGTACCATATTAACAACTAATCAATATTATGTAGAGGAGATTGGTTTTGTCGTTCAAGAACGATTTGCTGTTAACATGTAAAATTATATCTCTGCGCTACCTCCAGGAAATTATAATGTAACAGTATTAGGGATGTCCGATGATACTTCAACAAGTTTTTTTCAGAACTCACTCTATATACAAATTCATACTTAAATAATTAATTAATTCAAATTCCTCATTTTTTTTACCTCTATTAATAGTTCTTTATACTTTCCTGAAGATTTATTATCTTCTTTCTCATATGGGATCATGATACTTTTTTTTTAAATGAAAGAAAAACTACAATTTTATGCCAATTGATTTTATAATACCATTTTAACTCAATTTTATTAGGTTTTTAATAAAAAAATAAAAAAATAAAAAATTGGAAGTGATGTGTATGAGTTTTGAAGATGAGTTTGATGAGGATTTAGGTGGGGAGAGACCTGTAAATTCTAAGACCCCTTCATCTAAAACCCCTTCAGCAGGAAGAAAATTGACATTGTATTTTATGTCAACCATAGGCCCTGGCGAGAAGAAAGAAAAATTAACAGTGAATGACGGAAATTGCGTTGAGGATATAAAGCAGACATTAGGAAATTTATATGGACTTGATCCTAATGATTTTCATTTATCTTCTGGCGGAGTTACGATGGATGAAAATAGCTCATTAAAGGATTACCATGTGAGCGATGGAGACGACATTCTTATGATTCCCGCGAGCACTGCCGGGAAAGCTTAAATATTTTTCTTAATATATTATAATATAAGGGCGTTAAGCCCTTCAACTTTTTTTATTTTTTAAATAAATAATAATGGTAATACTTATGGATAAGAATTCAGAATTTTTCGGAAAAGAGTTATCAGTGGAAGAGAGAAGTTTGTATGACCGTCAATTTCGTCTCGAGGGATGGTCTCAGAAATTGGTAAAAAATTCGAGGATATTAATTGCAGGCGTCGGTGGTTTAGGGTGTGAAATTGCTAAAAATCTATCGATGCTTGGTATCGGTCACTTAGATCTCGTTGATTTGGATATTATTGAACATTCTAATTTAAACCGTCAAATTCTTTTTGCGGGGGCAAAGATCGGAGAACCTAAAGCGGTTGTTGCAGCAAGAAAACTTAAGGACATTAATCCTAATATAGCAGTTAAAGGTTATCACACCTCTTTAGAGCGATTAAATCCCGCAATCTATCAAGCCGCTGATGTAATAATTGGAGGTCTTGATTCGATGAATACCCGTCTAAACTTGAATGCTCAATGTATTAGGTTTAAAATCCCTCTTGTCGATGGAGGTGTATCTGGATATCACGGTCATGTATACACAATCTTTCCTTATCAAAATGCCTGTTATGAGTGCAATCCCTTACCCGTCGTAGAGGGTGATGACATGGCGGCTTGTACAGTAGTAGGAATTCCTCGAAAAAGAATCCATTGTGTCTTTAAAGGAGACATGGCATTTAAAGAAAAACTTGATAGAGGTCCCAATCCTAAAAATGTAAATGATATCAAATTCATTCAAAAGGTTGCAAATGAATTAGTAAATAAACATAATTTCTTACCTGAATATACGGTAGATGATATTGTAAGAATAATTGATAGACATGATCCGGGAATAATTACGATTAATGCGGTTATTTCCGCCTTACAATCCCATGAAGCCGTGAAAATTCTCCATTGGAAAAAGGGTCATAAAGGGCTTGGAGAACCAATTCAAAATTATGTGGTCTATAATGGAATAACTATGAAATTTTATCATATTGAAAAAAAAAGAAATCCAGAATGTTCTCAGTGTGGAAAGCACGTTAGAAGAGTATCAATAAAATTGAACCCTCATTCACCATGCGAGAACATAATCAAAATATTAACTAAAAATGGGTTTAAACCTGATCCAGATTCAGAACCAATTCTTACTTTACAAGATTTTAATGATATTAAGATGGTTGATTTAGAACAGAATCCAATTGAAAATGGTTTAAGAAATTATGAATTTATAACCGCAGCAGGCTTCAAAGATGGGGAAATTTTTGTAACCTTAAAATTGAAATAATAATTTAACCAAAAAAACCAAATAATTAAAAAAAATAGAGAATAAAAATTATAAATAAAAATAATAAAAAGGTTTGATAAGATGAGTATAAGAAGTAGTCGTATTTCCCAAGATTTTGCAGGATTAAAAAAACTGTTAAAGACGGGTACTATAATTCAATTAAAACCATTTAATCCTAAAAAGAAGAGTATAGATCATTTAGCTATAACTATTAAAGGGCCAAAAGGCACTGTATATGCGGGAGGTGTGTTTAAATTAGAAATGAAATTCCCTTCCCAGTATCCTAGCCAACCCCCTTTCGTTAGAATGCATACTCCAATTTGGCATCCAAATTTTTGGCCAAAACCGACTGAATATAAGGGACAAAGAAATATATGTCTAGCTTTGGTAGATCCCTCTTTGGCGGGTAAAAAGGGTGGATGGAGTCCATCAAAAACAGCAGTGACAATTGTTCAAGCAATAATTGCAATGCTAAACACCCGTGGTAAATTTGTTAACCCAACTGATGTTTTTAATAAAAAGGCAGCAATTGAAATGATGAAAAATCCTAAATTTTTCGAGAAAAAGGTTAAAAACTTAGTTAAAAAATATGCAAATACGAAATGGTGATTTCGCTAATGGAAGAAAAAGAATCAGCTAACAGTTCAATTAAAGACGTAATAAAGCAGAAAATAAAAGAAAAAATAAAAAAGGAATTATTAGATGAAATACGTGAAGAGCTTCAATTAGAAGAAGAAGAATTAACTGAAGAAATTATTTCAATGCTTACACAAAGAGTTTCTAACGGTCTAAATATAAAACATTCGAAGGCGCCCATCGTTAATATTTTAGAAAAAAAAGTCATAGAACCTCAATTAGAGCAAGAAGCCCAAAAGGAAACCTACATTACAATAAAGGCAACTCTTAAAATAGCAAGTCACGCTATAAAATATGCTAATCCTAATATACCTAAATCAAACTGGATTGAAGTTATAGGTATTCTCGCTGGAAAAATAGATAAAAAGACTGGTTTACTAATAATTGAAGATGCATATCCTGTTGGACATGGCAATGCAATCCATGCAAAAATGGATGATAAGAGAAATCGTAGAACGGGTTTTATAAAAGCTTTTGAAATAATCAAGAAAAATAAATTAGATATTTGTGGGTGGTATCATTCTCATCCTTGCTATGGATGTTTTATGTCACCCGAAGATTTTGATACTCAAGCGAGATATCAGAAATTATGGGATAAAGCCGTTGCACTTGTTATCGATCCGTGCCTTATTGATGGAACTTCAACAGGTTTTGAGATTTATCAGGCAGATTTGAAATCAAAAACTTTCTATCCTCTATTATATGGAATTAAAGGATCGTTAGATATCCGTATGCTACCCGACATTTTAGAATTTATGAATCCAATTATTCAAGGGAAAGCGGCTTATTTAGAATATGATAAAGATTAAATTATATTATTGATGGTGGTTATTAAACCGTGGCTAAAACTAAGGTAATAATTTTACTGCTGATTGCATTTGCAATTATCGGCATAATACACGGTGCCATTCTAAATTCAGTTAATGTATTTGTAAGTTGGTTTTTAATAGGGATATGGTTAGTATTTACATTTAAAGTTATAAAGAATATAAAGCAACATCGTGAATATCGTAGTCCACACAATACAGCATTTTTTACTATTGGTCCTGTTTTGATTGGAATTTTTTATTCAATTTGGGGAAATTTTACAGGATTATTAGGAGAAAATCTCTTAATAAGCACAGATTTATATTTAAGTTGGTGGAGTATACTATTTGGGTTTCCATATGTGTTTTATAGTTCAATCTCATTATACCGTTGTTTTAAAAAATACCGAGTAATTTATTTTGGGACAAAATCTGTAAATGCCCGTAAATTTGGCTATTTATTAGGCATATCGGTTATATTTTTCATATCTATCTATTGGATTAGTTTCTATTCATTGATCGATTTTTATGAATCTCTTATAATACCACTTCATTTTTTACTAGATCTTAATCTTCTAATACTGCTTGTGAGCACTATTCTAATAATAATTATTGCAGGATTATTTGGGTCACAGACTCAATTACCCCAATTAACAAGAGATTATATAGCACAGCGTAGGAATAGATTAAACCAACTAACATCACCTAGAAGAAATAGTACACCTAATAGATATAGGGAAAGTGTTCGCAATACCACAAGGTCAAATCCAACACCTTCAGCTAGCACGGTAACCCGTACATCAAGATCAGTGAACCATTCATCCCGATCTACACCAACCGCACGAAGACGTTCTACAACTACAAGAACTAAAACAAGTTCTCGAACTGTGAGTAGAGGGCCAACAGGGACACAGGTAAGAAAGAAACAGAGTACTAAAAAAATAACTAACTTTAATATATATAAACCTAAAGCCGCGCGTTTATCATCTGAGGACTTTAAGTGTATTTTTTGCTTTAAATTACCAAAAATTCCTGAGGATAACGGTAGAGGTATAATTTTATGTCCAAATTGTAGATACCCTGCTCATGCAGATGAATTTAAGGATTGGTTACAAAGTTCCAACCTCTGTTCTCGATGCAGTGCTCCTATTCCTACAACCTATAAGAGAAATCCAAGAATAATACCGATTAAAACTTATTTAGTAATTGTAAAACATTTTATTGGCAATAAGAGATAAATTGGTAATAAATATTTAAGAATCTAATTTCCTGATTTTACCTTTTTTTTTAGTTCCCCTATTGTTGTTTTTAACTCAGCATACACATTATGAGGATGGATAGATTCAAAACTTTCAATTTTAAATTCTATTTTAAAATCCTCTTCTAGATTTGGGAACTCTCTTAAAATAAAATTTTTTGCCATTTCTCTAATGACATCCTCTGAAAACAAAGGTTTTAAATGAGCGCTTCTTACTAGTTCGGCTTCTTCAGGGCGTTTCAGCACAGATTGTATTTTGCCGCTCATAGATTCTTCTATTACATCAATGATGTCTAAAACGTCAATTTTTTGGCCTGTCAAATCCTTTATCTGAACAATAATCGTACCATTTGACCTTTGATTATGTGAAGAGAAGGGAAAGATATTGATGAGTTTTTTAAGATCTTCCTCAGAAACATGTATATCTTTTCTGGTTTTGACAACTTCGGTTGCATATTCTTGAGACATTTCTTTTGCGCAAGGACACACTGTCATTCCTACAGCAGTTGCCCCAATATAATAAGTGTATTCAATTTCTCCAGATGATTTTCTTTTAGCTTTAACAAAAGATAATATATCATATGATTTTTGGATATTTCTAGTATTATTTTCCCGAACTTGAACTATAATCTTTCCTTCTAATTTAACTTCCGCTTTGGAAGTATAAGGGTGTCTTTCTAACAACTTTTTAATGATTCTATCGCCTACTAATTCTATTGTCGGGGTTGGCTTGTATATTACCTCATTTATGACTTCTTCAATAGTTTCGGAAGTCCGCGACATGTGAATACCTCGTTGCTGGGCAGGAAGAGCAATTAATGCGGAGATTTTTGGGTAAAACGAGTATTTTTTATTCTCTTGTACTATTTCTACTTTTTTCTCTAGCTCAACTATTCCAACCTTGTCAATAGCGATGTCTATTGCTGACCCAGAATCTTGTAAGTCCATTTTGAATTTAGGAATTTTGTATCACCAGTAACAAAAAATATTTTATTTAGTTCTAATCTTAAAAAAGATTAGATATAATATAAAATAATTTCAAAAAAATTGAATATCTTAAGAATTCGATGCCATTAAAAAGCATTTTTAGCGAGTATGCATTAATTGGAGAGGATTTAGAACTTAAACAAGATGTTTCAATAGAAATTGATGAAAATGGAATCATTTCAAAAATAACGTATACAAATCCAGAGGATTCCTTAATAAGTTTTGAAAGAAATCATTGCTATTTACTAATACCGGGTTTTATTAATTCTCATACTCATATTGGAGATAATTTTGCGAAAGAACTAGGTTTTAATAAAGAATTAACGGACATAGTAGCTCCACCATTTGGTCTTAAACATAAACTACTTAGACAAACACCAAGAGATGTTATTATTAAAGGGATTAAAAATGCTGCTTCAGAAATGCTCTCTAACGGGATTACTTGCTTTATTGATTTTAGAGAAGGTGGAGTCGAAGGTGTAAATCTTATTAAAGAGGCTTTAGAAATCTCTCCAATAAATTGTTTAATCTTTGGTAGGTTTATGGATGAAAGCGAAATAGAATTAATTTTTAATCTAGCTGATGGAGTGGGATTATCTAGTTATAAGTTCATATCTGATTCAACTAAGACCTTTGTAGAGGAATCAAAACAAAATTATAAAAAATTAATTGCTTGCCATTGTGCTGAGAAAAATCGTTTTCCTGAATTAATCAATAGAGTACTTACTGACAATTTAGTTGATATCATCATTCATGGTACGAAATTTACTAAAGAAGATTTAGGGAGGATTCAAAGAGCGATGAAATCACTTGTTTTATGCCCCCGATGTAATGGATATTTTGGAGTAGGATTTCCTCCAATTATAGAGATACTAAAACTTGGAATTCCTATATCTTTAGGTACAGACAATTCGATGGTAAATAGTTCAGATTTATTTGAAGAAATGCGTTATCTATATAGAATTTCTAGAATACTTGGTAATTATGATAAAACAATACAATTAACATCAAAAGAACTCTTAAAAATGGTGACAGTGAATGCTGCAAAAAATTTTCGTTTAGGGATTGAACGTGGTTCAATTTCGGAAGGCAAATTCGCAGATTTTTTTGCAGTTGATTTAAAAGAACCAAATTTTTATACACTCGACTTAAATGAAAGCAATGTTTTTGATGTGATTGTACAAAGAACAGGAACAGGGAATATTAAAAGAACTTATATAAGAGGAGAAGTAGTTTTTGAAAGAAACTGAAAAACCTTATATCATCTTAAGCTGTGCAATGACTATAGATGGGAAGATTGCCTCAAAATCAGGAGATCCGGGCATTTCGGATGATGATGACTGGAAGGAAGTTCATAAACTTCGTACGGAAGTAGATGGGATCATGGTAGGAAAGGGTACAATATTGAAAGATAATCCCAAATTACATATTAAATATTATTATCATCAAGGATATCTAAGAATTGTTGTAGATAGTAATTTAACCATTCCAATTGATTCCAATGTCATTTCATTTCAACCAGAAACCTACCCTACTATTATTTGTACGACTGAAAATGTACCAATTAACCAAATCAAAAAATATGAAGAAAAAAATGTTAAAATCATACAAGCAGGGAAAGGCGACCGAGTAGATTTAATAAAGCTTATGCCACTTCTAAAGAAATTGGGATTAAATTCTGTACTTTTAGAAGGCGGGGGAACTTTGAATTGGAGTTTCATAGAAAAGGATTTAATTGATGAAATCCGCTTAACTATAGCACCTTGGATTATAGGTGGGAAGGATGCTACAAGTCTGGTAGATGGTATTGGTTTTAGTATAATGAGTGAAGCCCCGAAATTTGAGTTACTCGAAGAAAGATCTAGAAATAATTATGTCATTTTAAGATATAAAAGGAAAACAAAATGAGTCAAGAAGAGATCGGGGATTTAAATCTCCTAACAATAGAAGAAATAAAGAGAAAAGTAAAGGAGATAAGGACTCACTTACCGAGAGATGAGCGTTTTTTCATTACCTATTCAAAAAATTTTACCCTTTCATTATCAAATTATTGTCAGAATTTTTGCGGGTATTGTTTTTACAATCATAGAATCCCTAAGCCGAATGGACAAGAAAATGCAATCTTACTTGAAAATGAGCAAATGCAAACTGCAATTCAAAGAGGTATTAGTCATGATTGCAAAGAAGCATTACTTATGTCTGGAGAAAGGCCTGACAGTTTTAAAGAAGTAAAGGATGAATTAGAAAAGCGGGGTTGTAAAGATTTTATAGAATTTGTGAAGGAGATTTCTAAATATTTATTGGACTTCAAAATATTACCCCATACAAATTTAGGTATTCTTACCTATAATGAATTAAAAATACTAAAAGGCTATAATGCTAGTATGGGGTTGATGTTAGAGAGTTCCAACCCGGAATTATTAAAGACTGGTGGAGTCCATGAAGAATCTCCAGGAAAAATTCCAGATATACGTATAGAACACATAAATAACGCAGGAAAATTAAAGATCCCATTTACCACTGGGCTGTTAATAGGAATAGGTGAATCTTTTGAAGATAGAATAAAGGATTTGTATTTAATTAAGAAAATTCATAAAAAATATGGTCATATTCAAGAGATTATAATTCAAAACTTTGTGGAGAAACCAGGAATTCCTTACAAACCGGGGGAAGTAATTATGATTAAAGATTTATTAAGAATCTCAGGAATTGCAAAAATAATCTTAGGTAATGAGATTGCCATCCAAGTTCCACCAAATCTGATTTCAGGTCATGAAAAGGAGTTTATTGAGATGGGTGTAAATGATTTCGGTGGGATCTCACCCTTTACTATTGATTATATAAATCCAAGAAAACTATGGCCTCAAATTGATGAATTAAAAAAGATTTGTGAGATGCAAGGGTATCACCTCAAAGAAAGGTTGCCCATTTATGATAAATATATTCAAAGAAAAGATTTCTGCTCAGAAAATATTAAAAAAACCATTGATAATATTATTTATTAAAACCCACCACTAACATGCTTAATCAGATAGACCCAGAAATTAAAAAAATTTTAAAAAAATCGTTAGACAATGAAGATTTGACTTCTAAGGAAGCTTTAAAATTGTTAAAAGTTCATGGTAAGGAATTTATTGCTTTACAAAATGTAGCAAATGAAATTTGTTTTAAAAAAAAAGAAGATATTGTGACATTTGTTATTAATCGAAATATAAATTTCACAAATGTGTGTTTTCAAGGATGTAAATTTTGTTCATTTAGTCTACCTCCTACTCATGAAGATGCTTTCCTACTTACATTAGAAGAAATTAAAGCTAAAGTCATTGAAGCGAAAGAATCAAATTGTTCAGAAGTGTGTATTCAAGGGGGAATAAACCCTGAGTTAAATTTTGATTTTTATTTAAATATTCTCAGAGCTGTCAAAGAAGTTGATAAAGGTATGCATTCTCATGCCTTTTCTCCTCAAGAAATTTATTATATGTCAAAATTATACCATAATTCAGTAGAGAATACTTTAAAGGAATTAAAAAAAGCCGGATTAGATTCAATCCCAGGTACCGCAGCTGAGATTTTGGTTGATAATGTTCGGAAGGTTGTATGCCCAAATAAGGTTACTACTCAACAATGGATTGAGATAATAACAACTGCTCATAATTTAGGAATTCCAACGACTTCAACTATCATGTATGGGCATATTGAGTCACTTAAAGATAGAATTCAACATTTAGAGGTGTTAAGAAATATTCAAAAAGAAACAAATGGTTTTTCAGAGTTTGTACCTTTACCCTTTGTAAAGGAAAATCCTGTTCTATCTAAGTTGGAAGAATATCCATTAGTGCCCAGTTATGGGATGGCTGATTTAAAATTATTTTGTGTGTCTCGAATATATTTGAATAATTATATTGATAATATACAATGTTCATGGCCAAAATTAGGCCCCAAATTTTCACAAGTCTCTTTAAATTATGGTGTAAATGATTTTGGTGGTACATTGTTTGAAGAAAACATTTCTAGAAGTGCTGGAGCAGAGTTTGGTCAATTTTTATCTTCAGAAGAAATTGTTACAATAATAAAAACGGCGGGTAAACACCCTGCTCTGAGAGATACTTTATATAATATAAAAAAATACTTTTAAAAACTAAAGTGCTTGTAGATATTCTAGAATATAGCGTTGGGTTATTAGATCCGAATTAACCATACCCAACACTTTTCCTTCTTGAACAACTGGCATCGCAGAAATCTGATACTGCTCAAGTTCTCTTACAATATCTAACAAAGAGAAATCTGGTGATGCTGTAATAACTTCCTTCGTCATTATTTTTTCAAGGTTGACAACTCCCACTCCCTCAGCAGTAGCTTTAGTTATATCCCAGTCTGTTACAACACCTACTAATCTATCGCTAGAAAGAACAGCAACTATTCCGCTATTATTTTCAATCATCAAAGTCGCAGCATCTTGAATACTCCTGTTAACATCAATTGTTGGTATTGGAATCATGATATCTTCTGCTTTACGCTCACTTTCCTTTGCAGTCAAACGTTGGATACTGATACGTTCAGCTGCTGTGCTTGGGAGCATATCAGGATTTGTTGCTAATAAATTAACCAATTCTATCATATTATGATGAATCACGTCTTCGCGATATTCTTCTCCAGCTCTTAACCTTTGCTTTGAAAGTTCTACGAACTCATCAGAATGATTATTTAACCATTTTTCTACTTTTTTGCGATCTCCTAACATTCTTTCTGGTATTTGTAAATGATCTGGAGATTTGACGATGTGTTCTTGTGCAGCAAAAATCACACCTCCAGAATTGACTAAGTAATCATTAGCAATCATAACTCCCTTTTCTCTATATACAATTTGTTCCATTCTAGTTCGGGCTGCTTTTCTATTTGGATCAGGGCTATACGTGTTCGCTCCTTCCACGATTAACGACCACTTCCCCATACGATCAACCGTAGTCGAAGGGGATTCGGAAAGCCTTACTCCTAAATAATTGAATACAGGGGCTGCAGGAATTAAACAAAAGGCATTCTCAAGAAGTAAATTATTTCGATTCGTTGAAAATTTAGTTGGATGTTTATATCCTTCAGATATGATATTTTTCTGGAAATATTTATTAGTTACGAGACGATTTTCTTGCCATAACCTAAAAAGATCATCTGTTGGCAAACCAGATTCATTGTATAAATAACCTTCTAAATCACTAATACCAATAACTTTAGATTCAGAAATTCTTTCTTTCAGAATTCGTGCTACGTGAGCCCCAACAGCTCCAAATCCTTGAATCAAAATTTTCAAATCACTGATCTCGGGAATTTCTAAATTAGCGAATTGAGAGAGTACTCTCAATCTAGGCATGATTTCTAATAATGTTTGTAATGCAATTACAACACCCCCCGCAGCGGCGCCAAGTTCATCAATTCGATTTCCACCCATGTCAGCTGGTTTTGATACAGCACTATCTAAACCATTTTCTATTGCTATAGTCTTCATATCAGCATCATTTGTTCCTACATCTGGCCCGGGTACATAAATATCCTTGTATCTATTAATCAATCGGGCAAACCCACGGATTACTTCATCATGATCCTCCGGCGAGAGATCTCGGTCAGCAACTATCCCCGCCTTCCCGCCACCATATGGTAAATTAGCCGCTGCGTTTTTTAGAGTCATTCCACGAGCCAAATTATGAATATCTGAGGGTAATATATCAGGTAGCATTCTAATTCCCCCCATACTCGGTTTTCCCATACTTAAATTATCAACAACTAAATATCCACCAATTTCCAATAGGGATTCTTCATCCCATATACAAGCGACTAGATGTGGGCCTAATTTATCAACAACTATCCGAAGTCGAGACAATAGATGCTCATCTACATTACTAAACTCTAAATAACACCTCCCCTTATCCTTTTTAAGCCGAGTTTTAAGAGTAGCTTCTGGTAATCGCTCTTTTAAAAAAGTTTCCATTTCCTTTGGGATCATAAACTCTCTCCTTTGAGATATTATATCTTAGCAATTTCTTTAAGATTTTATAATTAAATATTTTTTCACTTTTGTTACTTTTACAATATGATAAATCTAATTTTTTTTATAGGTAAAACCATTTAAATAAGTAATTTATTTAAATCGAAAATTTGAAATGGTGTTATTTATGGCAATAATAACTATCGCAATTCTTAACGTTAAAGAAGGTAAGATGGAAGAAGCTAAGGAAGCCTTAAGGAAACTCGTCCCGAAAGTTAAAGAATCAGAACCAGGAACATTAGAATATATCCCTCATACATTTAAATATAATCCTAATTCTATTATTTTTTATGAAGTGTATGAAGATGAAGACGCAGCCAAGGCCCATTCAGCTAACTTACCGAAAAATATGGTAGAATTCGGGCCTTTGTTGGATAGAGGTATGGTGCTTCTTAATATAGTTAATGATAAATTAGTTTCCGTAAGAAACATAGAAAAAATAATATAAACATTTTTTTTTATTTATTCATCTTGAATATAAGGTTTTCCAAGAAGTAAAGATATTTCAGCTTTTTTAAGTTCTCTTCCCAAATAATTTAAATGATACATATCCCTTGTTAAATTTTGCTTAATTACTTCTTTACTAAGAGCTTCAGCATTTTCCCCCATAAAGGTATAGAGCAATTTTTCTTTATTTGAATAAAATAGAACAAAAATTTTTCTCGTAAATTTATTTACATAGATTCTAAAATAACCTTTATCATCGGGAACATAATCTTGCGTTAATTTATCTACAAGAATCGCATTATCGTCTTTAATTTGAGGTATTTTTTGATCTGTTTTACCTTTAGCTTTAAATAAAGATAATCCTTGATTTATTGGAGGTGTTTTTTTGTATTTTGCTAAATAGTTAAGCTTTATGCTATCTTTCAATTCTCTTACCCCACCAAATAGTTTAGGGCTATGTTCAACAGTAAATAATACACCCATATCTAATTCAACGGCAATACTTGCAAGTAGACCGTTGATTCCCACAGAATCTACGTCCATTAATTCAACCACGTTTGAAATTCCAAAAAAGAGAGGTAACTGTTCGTTCAGGGGAAGTTTATTGTATAGAAAATAGCCCTCGAATGAATTACAAATACCGGGAGATATTGGGGTTTCTAGTAAAGGGTCAGCAATCAATTTAGTAAATCCATGATTTTTCAATTTTTTTGTTAAAATCTGTAATTTTTCAACTCGAGTTCCAGGATCCCTAGGAAAATTTCCCTCCTTAATATTTGTTGGGAGAATGACAATTGGGATATTTTTAGGGATATCGACAAAATCTTTATAATTTCCAATATCCAGGCTAAGGATCATATCAATATTCACATCTACAGCTGCTAATATTTCAGAAGGATCCATAGAATCTATGCTAAGTAAAATCTTAAAATTACTCCTTAAAATTTGGATAATTTCTTTAACTTTTAGGGGATTTGGCTTATTTGACACGCACCCAATATCAATTATATCGGCTCCTGAATCAATATAATGTTTAGCCTTCTTGATAATACTTTTATCACTTTTATCCGTACAGTTTACTATTTCGGCTATAATCGGTGGTGGGAGGTCTCTTCCTATTATTAATTCGGATTTTTCCTCATTAATATAAAAGGTTTGTAGTCCTAGATCTTTCTTTGCTGTATCATATCGCTCTTTTACTATTTGGTTATAGAGATCTTCACCGGAGAATTCGATTATTTTATTAGCGGGGATAACATTAGATAAATCTACATTTTCAATTTTTTTTAATAAGGCGGGGAGTTCTGAGGCGAATTCAGGTCCTTTCCGTATCCTAACAGAGAATTTTTCTTCCAAGGAGGTTGAGTCCCATTGTACAAAACCGGGTAGTAAAACAAGATCATAATTTAAAATTGATTTAGTATTAAGAATTTCTTCCGTTAAGGATTCATCTAAAAATGCCGATACCGAAATTGGAGCTTCTTCAATTTCTATTGTGTGAATTTTAACTGAATTTATGATTTTTTTTATAATTGGATAACTTTGTGTACCTGTAATGATAAGTATTTTAATCTAAATCACTCATCAATTTATCTTTATCAAATGGAATAAAAATATTATCTAAAATTGAACCTGACGCTTGTTTTATTTTTAGATTATTAATTATATGCTTAAATCTTCCCCCTAAAAGCCCGTTTGCTATAAAAGTTGCACCTTGAGCAGCACGCTTAGCTATTTGACTATACGTTTTCATTATTCTCACAGGCGCTACATCACTCAATCCTTTTACAATCCTATCATTTAAATATCTAAGATCTGCACCTCTTCCTGCTAACAATATCTCCTTAATTTTTTCTTTTTTTGAAAAAGAAGAAGAAATTCCAAAAACTGCCTTTTTAACACTTGATATGTAAGCCTTTAGAGCAATTTTTACTTGTTCGTCATTCTCTGCTAATAAAGTGATTTCCTTGAGACTTAAATCAGAAAAACCTGCAATCGAAGCAACTCCTCCTTTATAGATGTTTTCTTTATGTATTTTTTTAATTAAATATGCTAATTCACCGTCAAGGCTTCCACAAGCCCTAAAACCCATAATGTTGGAGCCTCCAATTCCATCAATTATTTGCCCATTTTCAATTGCTAAAACAGCGGTAAAACCATATCCAATTTCAACCATTATGAAATTTGTATCCTCTGGTTTACATTGATATGTTTCTATCTGATCTCTGATCCCCACAACAGCAGTGCACAATTTATCCGCAGTTCCCATATCAATCTTGTTAATTTTACGATAATTAGGAACAGTGGGAAGGTGTTTAACACCGGGGACAATTACAGCTTTAGTCTTTTCTGCTTTAATAAGCCTTAGAATTTCACCGAGTCCTAGAAGTTTTTTTTGATCTTCTCTTTCAAATTTTAGTAAGGTAAAAAAAATGTCTTTCTCAGTTATATCCTTGACATCTTTTAATGGAAGGCCAAAACCACTTGGGGCAACCATTAAATCAAGATTTTCAAGAGATCTAATCAGGTTTATAACTTTTTGAGGTTCTTGAACTATTTCCTTAGTAGGAACTGAAGTATCCAAAATTATTTCATTTCCTTTTAAAGCAAAGAAGTCCCACGACTTCGAACCAGGATCCACACCTAAGGCAGATAATTCTCGCAGAGTCACTTTATTCATGTTTTTAAATAAATCTATGATTTTAGAAAATTTAATCAATAATAAGGATATTCATTCTACTTTTAGATTTTAAGTTAAAATTATTTATATTTGGATGACTTTCTAGTCATAATTCAATTATACAAATAAAATGAATGAAGTAAATTCAATTTAAAATTGGGAGTAAAAATTATGGCAGTTACAGTTTGGGTATGTAAAATATGTGGAGAAGCCTATATTACTACTACGGATAAACCTGCAAGATGCCCTTTTTGTGGAGCTTATGAGAAATATCTCATAGATTCAAAAGATTATGATGACACTGGAGATTGGGATGTTGAATTAAATGAAACTGATAAAGCTAACGCTGAAAAGGCTATAGGGGTAGAAATTTCTAATGCACTTTTTTATAAATGTTCTGCAAAAAAAGTTAAGGAAATCGATGGTATAAAGCTATTTAAGATACTAGCTAAGGTTGAGAGTGAACATGCAGCTGTATGGAAGAAAATCTTAAAATTAGATAAGATTAAATGGGAACCCGCAGAGAATTGTGAAATAGACTACAAAGCAGACTTAAAAGATTCTCATGCTAGAGAGGAGAGAGCCATAAAGTTTTATGGTGAAGCTGCTGCCGCTGCAGAGAATCCTCGAGTAAAAGAAATTTTCCAGGCTTTTGTTGAGGTTGAAACAGATCATTTAAAATTATCTGAAGAAAGGCTTAAATAATTAGTATTAGTTTATATTTTTTTTTCTATTTTATTTATTTAGGAACATGGTTGAAACAGAAGAAGGATTTATCTTTAATATTCAACGGTTTTCGACCGAAGATGGACCTGGCATTCGGACTACTGTGTTCTTTAAACAATGTCCATTAAAATGTATTTGGTGTCATAATCCTGAGTCAATTTTAAAGGATAGACAACTTGAATGGTTAAAACATAAATGTATTGGATGTAATAGCTGTATTGAAATATGCAAACATAAGGCACTTTTCTTCAACGAAAGTGGATTAATAATTGATAGAGATATATGTACAAGTTGTGGGGAGTGTTCGGATGAGTGTCCTAGTACTGCTCTACATATGTGGGGTGAATATTGGAATTCAAATGATTTATTTAAAGAAATTCAAAAAGATAAGGTGTATTATACTCAATCGAAGGGAGGGGTTACTGTTTCTGGAGGTGAGCCTACAATTCAATCAGATTTTATCCTAAAATTTCTGAAAATGTGTAAGGAGGACGGCATTAACACTGCTCTTGATACGTGTGGATATGCCCCAGAACATATTTACCGAAAACTATTACCCTATGTTGATCTTGTGTTATTTGATATCAAGGAAATTGATATGGAGAAGCATAAACAATTCACGAGTATACCAAATGATTTAATCTTACGGAACGCTATTTGGCTTGCTGATTACATACGAAATAATAACAAACAGTTATGGGTAAGAACTCCTATAATTCCAAATTATACCGCAACTGAAGAAAATATTAGAGCTATTGGAGAATTTATAGTGCATAAGTTGGGTAACACCCCCGAACGTTGGGATCTACTGGCTTTTAATAACTTATGTTCTGCAAAATATGAACGTTTAAATCTTGAATGGCCCCTTAAAGATGAGCATTTAATGTTGAAAGCCCAAATGGAACACTTTTTAGAAATCGCAACAGGTACAGGAGTTAGAAATCCAAAATGGTCAGGTTTAGTTAAAAAACTAGAAGATAAAGAAGAAAATAAAAAAAGTATGGGAGTATTATAGTTCCTATGAGTTTTGATCCATTAGATTTTGGATTAAAGAAAGATTATTTGTATGAAATAATCGCCACTTCATATTCGATCACTAACGATGGTACCACAATCAAGCCAAATGCTTCCTGCATGGGCATTAGATTGGTAGAAAACAATATAATACAGATAAAACCATTTTACACGACATCCACTTATCAAAATTTAAAAAATAATAGTATTATTACTCTAAATTTTATTGATGATGTGTATTTATATGCTATTGCTGCATTAAAAGATCCTAATTCTCCAATAGGGTTAGTTGAATTTCCCATTAAATATTATGAATTTAAACATCTAGAATCTCTTAGCATGGATATACCATATATTAAAAGTGCTTGGGGCATTTTAACCTGTAAAGTTTATAAAGAATTTCAGGAAATTAAAAAAAACGATTTAGGAGAAACAATTGTACCAATTTTTCGTTTAGAAGTCATTTCAAGTGATTTATTTGAAGTATCCCATAAACTGTTTAATCGAGCAGAAAATTTAGCTTTAGAGGTAATAATATTAGCGACACGTTTAAAAATCGCTATAAAAAACAAGGATGAGCCCTTAATCTCAAAAATTTTTAATAAAATTAAGGAAAACTTCAATGATGTTAAAAGATTCGGTAAAAATGAAAAAGCTATAAAGACAATCGAATTAGTGGATAATTATATTAGTAAGTTAATGCAGTAATCTTATATATAAAAAAACAATTATTCAAATTTACTTATTTTTTCAATAAACATGAGAGGATATTGTAATTCTTCAATCCAATCCACCTTTGCTAGAACTTCAATATCTTCATACCTAAGAATTAGTTCGGCACGAATAATTTTTCCTGTAATCTCATCATAATTAAAAGGTGTATTTTTATTTGCGACGATTTTCTCTTTGTCTAGAATAATCATTACTGACTCCACAAAGGGTTGACAAGAGATTGCGGCTTCAATTCCTTTTTCAATTGAATTAATTATTTTGTCATCAGAACTTACAGGAATCCCACTCATTATATGATAAAGCGCACCGAGTTTTATACCTGTTTCAAAACAGGCTCTTTCTCTATTAGTTAAATCTGGTGAAAAATATATTTTTTCAATATTATCGGGCATCGAAAATCAATCAATATATTCTATTCTTGCTCCAGAATTATTTGGTTTACAAATATAAATATGACCCCCACCATTTTTCTGATTCTTTTGAACTGTTTTCAAGAGTTCTTCTGCTTCTGAATCTGATTCTACAATTCCCACTACACTAGGGCCAAAGGAAGACATCCCATAAGCTTTTAAACCATACTCTTCGAAGAATTTTAGCAAATCCTTTACTATTTGATGTTGTAGGTTAATTTCTATTTTTTTAAATCCAATAGATTGTATCCGTTTTAAACCATCCCCAAAACACTTTAAATCATTCTTAATAATTCCGGGAATGATCTTCATTATTATTTGATGAGAAACCTCGTTTACTTCTCTTTGAGGAATTGGGGCATAATTTTGAAAAACTCTGATTTCTTCATCTCCGTAAGCTCCTTTCTTAACATTTGGGATCACTAAAACAAATCGCCAATTATCAGGTATATTATGTCTAGAAAGTGTTATCGCGGGATTGGACGAAGATGAGGCAGATGATGGTAAAAAACTTTCCTTCTCTTTTCCTTTCCCATAATCATGTCCACCGTCTAAAATGAAACCTCCCGTTTCAAAACCCCTCCAGCCTATTCCAGAAGTTCCCCCTCGCTCAACGAGTTGAGTCAATTCTTTAATCGAAAGCTTGTTATACTTCTTTAACTTAGTTATTGCAGTAATGATTGCTAAAGACAATTGAGTTTTTGAACCCAACCCTACATGTGAAGGAAAGTATCTTTTAAGATTGAAGTGGAAATTTTTGTTACTGATATTAAAGGTTTTAAAAACTTTTGAAGCAATCTCATTTATTACTTCTATTGATTCTCTATAGTATTTATGAGCTTCAATTGAAAATTCTTCAGCACTGTTTGAGGCTTCAAACACGACGTTAGGGCGATCTAACATAAGACCTATACCGCCATCAACTCGACCGGTGTACCCATTCTCGTCTATTAAGGAAAGGTGTATACGACATGGGGTTGTTATTCTTAAGGAAGTCATATTGTTCAATTTAGAAGTACACTTTCAACTATGGTTTAGAATTTTTATAATAATATAAATATATTTTAAAGCAGAATTTTAAAATTGAAGGCTTTTTAACATAAATTTCCCTATCACCCAGAGATAGGCTCTTTATTAACAATCAAAGAATTTTTCTATTAGATTTTGCTATAAAGTTTATTACTTAAATTCATAATTTTTAGGTTATATTATTGAGTGATCTAGAAGGATTAACAAGAAATTTATTAAAAAAAGGGTATACGGACCAGCAAATCATTCAAAGACTAGTCAAGGAATATCATGACTTTAAAGAAATTGAGGATGCCTCAGCTATAAAACTTGCGACAGCCATCTTAGATGAATGTCAAAAAAGCGACAAAAATCAAATAAAGGACTCTTTTATTAAAGAATTATTAGACATAAATAAAGCCGAAGTTACAGTAGGCGAGCAAGGTGTGGGATGTAGAGGTGCAGGAGATTTTTTTGTTCATAAAATAATCGCTGAATTATCAGAAACAGGATCCAAAGCTTTTTTAGCACCCACCTCCCTAGATGATGCAGGAGCAGTCAAGTTGCAAGATATTAAAGATAGTAACAATTTTTTAGTCTCTGGAGAAAATTTGTTTATTGTAACAAAAATGGAAGGGATTCATTCTCGTTTAAGCGATTTTCCATTTATCTGTGGATTTCATGTCACTCGAGCGTGTTTAAGGGATTTACTTGTTAAAGGAGCCAAACCTATTTCTATAATGGTTGATGTTCACTTAGGTGATGATGCAGATGTAAGTAAACTTTTTGATTTTATGGCAGGAGTCTCTTCAATTTCAGAATTAGCAAAAGTTCCAATTACTGCAGGTTCAACATTGAGAATAGGCGGTGATATGGTAATTGGTGATCGATTAGTCGGAGGTGTAAGTGCTGTTGGCATATGTAATAATTTATTAGCCAGAAGAAATATTTCAATTGGTGATAAAATATTAATGACTGAGGGTGCTGGTGGAGGCACAATAACTACAACCGCAATCTATTCTGGTAATCATAATGTTGCAAAAGAAACCATAAATATCAAATTTCTTGAAGCTTGTGAATTACTATTAAATTCTGATTATCTAAAAGATATTAGGGCTATGTGTGATGTTACTAATGGGGGTCTTCGAGGGGATCTCTATGAAATAAACTATGAGGCTAATTGTGGGGTGACAATTTATGAAAAAGAGGTTAAAAAACTTGTGAATCAGAACGTGTTAAATCTTTTAGAGAAAGTGCAAATAGATTACTTGGGTGTATCTCTAGATGCACTCCTAATTTATTGCTCAGAATCTATTTCAAAAAAGATCATTTCAGATTTAAAGAGTATAAATATTGAATGTGCTGAAATTGGTTTCGTCGATGGTTCTAGGGAAGTATCCATGATCTATTCCGATGAATTGAAAAAGAAAATCTTGCCACGATTTAGAGAGTCAGCATATACAAAGGTGAAACAAGTGATTGGTGAAGAAACTCCAGAATTAATAGGAGAAATGGAAAAGAAAATTGAAGTAGCAGCCAACGCTGCTTTAGAAAAGCGGGAGAAGATTATCAAATATATTAAAAATATTCATTCTTAATTGAGTGTAAGAACTTCATTCATCGAACCAGAGCGAAACCCTTCTAAGTCAAAAGTGACGTAACTAAAACCTAATTCCTTAAATTTTTCTTTAATTAAACTGATGTTTTCAGGTGTTAGAACTTTCTGAAAATCTTCTTGTAATAATTCAATTCGAGCTAAAGAATTTTCATGGTGTCTAACTCTTAATTGTTTCAGATTAAAAGTGTTTTTCAAAAATTTCTCTCCTTCCCTTATCCGATTTAATTTTTCCTCATTTATCTCCTGTCCATATGGAACTCTTGAGGAAAAGCAAGCCATAGACGGTTTTGACTGAACAGATAAGTTAAAAAACTTGCTAAGTTCCCGAATTTCTTGTTTGTTTATATTATATTCAATATATGGGGTAAAAATGTTTAACTCCTTCAATGCTTGCATTCCTGGACGATAATCTAAGAGATCATCTGCATTTGATCCATCCAAGATGGTATCAAATTTTTTTTCTATTCTCACATTAATAATATCTTCATAAAGACCAGTTTTACATAGATAGCATCTATTTTCTGGATTACATTGGAAATCTTTATCTTTTAACGGATCTCGTTCAATTATTCTATGAGGGATATTATGTGAATTAGCAAAGTGACTTGCTTCATCAATTTCCTCATCAGGATATAGGATGGTTTTTTCAGTTATAAGCAAAGTTTCTTTAGCATACCTACTTGAGAGATAGGCTAAGAGTGAGCTATCCACGCCTCCAGAAAAAGCCACAATTACTTTTTTTCCCTTTAGATATGAAATAATATTTTCTAACTTCTTTTCTATGTTATTTGGGAGTTCCATAATACAGTTTTAAAATCATTTGATAGAAAATGTATAGTATTGTACAAAATAAAAATTTCGATTATAGGTTAAAAATTATAAAATCGAAAAAAAATGTAAAAATGAGGATATTTACCATTTAAAGTTAGGATTAAAAAACAGTATAGAGTTAAGCTTCTGTAACGTGATGAAAACTATTACATAATACCAGGTTAAAGCACTAAAAAGCATTATCCATTCCAGAAATTGTCTTGTTAATGGTTCTGGGGCAATCATAAATACTATCGAAGCAGTTGATGGACCCAATATCATAAAATAGCCAACTGCTTTTGGAAATAATCTTCTTTTTAATACAATCGCGAGGCCTGTGAAAAATGCACCAAAGGCGAAACCTCCAAAGGCTAATGAAGAAAAGTAAAAATGGGCATCCAATGGGGAACGATCTAAGCTAAACACACCAACAAAGAACATACCAAATATCCCCACAAAAAGACATACAACACCCATATATCCAAAAATTCTTCTAAATTTGATTACATTCCGAGAACGTTTTGTGTTATCTATATCTTCAATCATATGTGAACTATAGAGCCTACTAAGATTTAAAATTAAGGGAACAATGAAAATTGCAGATATAGTACATGTTAAATCAAGAATATACGGTGCGGGAGTATATTTAATTGAACCTAAATCACTAATCCAATTCAACCATAAGTTATAAGGAATTGGACCATAAGTTAGTGCAATAATCAGACCAAGGATTATACCTGGTAAAAAGGTTGCTAAACTAATATAAATTGAAATTTTCACAATTTTCGGTTCAGTTACCTTTTCATAAAACTTCTTACTATTTCGCTTAATTCTCATGAACTTCGGATTTACAAAATCCACACAAAATTTATTAAATCGTTCCAAATAAGTTTCTTTTTCGCTCATTTTATTTCTCTATAATAGTTTCATTAATTTATCATCGATAATAAAGTTTCTCTAACTCCAAAATTGATTTCAGAGTAAAATTAAC
Source organism: Promethearchaeota archaeon (assembly GCA_016839705.1). Taxonomy (GTDB): domain Archaea; phylum Asgardarchaeota; class Lokiarchaeia; order Sigyniarchaeales; family SOKP01; genus Loki-b32. The sequence goes on from JAEOTR010000016.1 coordinate 73,158, forward strand.
CCGTTTTTCTTATTTATGTTATAGATTTTATCTATTTATTTCTACCTTTTTCATCAAATTCTTTTTAAATTAAAAAAAAATACGAAGATTTAAATACTGTGTTTAATATAGTATTCATAAGATAATATAGAATAAATACTATATAAATTAAAAATAAAACAAATAAAAAGGAGTTGATAGCTATTATTAAACGCGTAAAGGAATTAGGGTCTAATGCGTTAATCGCTTCAAGAGAATTTCGAGATTACGTTGAAAAACAAGAAACGGAGATTAATCGAGGAATAAGCTCTCTTTGTATATTATCAATTCTAATGCAAACAGAGGAAAAAGAACTCCATGGATATAAAATTTTAAAAGATCTCACAAAGAAGACAAATGAGATGTTAATTATCGAAGAGGGAACACTTTACCCAATACTAAGAAAACTAGAAGAAGATAACATCATTAGTTCAAGAAAAGAAGAAACTGGAAGAAAAAAGAAATTCTATTGCATGACTGAATATGGAAAACAAGTCTTTAATCACCTCGCAGGATTTTATTCAAAACTAACTGAAGCGATCGCACCTTTATTTGATGTAAAGGTTGATTTACAACAAGAAAAATACTTTTATTGTCCAATGTGTGCCAATAAAATTGATCTTTCGAATAAAGAACTAAAATTTTGTACAATTTGTGGTTATAATATTGAACAAGAATTAATTGAAAGAGGTTTAAGAAATGAGTGAAATTGAAATGAAAAATTTGATTAAGGAATATTTGAAGGAAGTTAAGGCAAAATTACCCGAATGGTTAAAGGATAAAAAAGAGCATAAGGAAATTTTAGCTGAACTTGAAGAACATATTTGGAGTAAGGCAGAAGAATTATCGAAAACAGGTCAACCCACTATAAATTCGGTTCGCGAGGCAATTGATCATATGGGAACACCAGAGAGCATCGCCAAAGAATATAAACGTCGAGGAACTCCAAAAGTTTACATAACTGAGGAAATGTGGCCTTTATACAAAAAGGTTATAGGTTTTGTGTTCTCGTTAATAATCGTCATCGCCGTTATAGTACAAGTGATAAATTTAGTTTTTGGAAATTATCATAACTTTTGGGAGGGATTCACGGGCATTCAAATTGGATTACTTATTGCGTTTGCCGTTATAACAATAATTTTTGTTCTTCTCTCTATGGAAGGATATTTTCCAGAAGATTTCATGTCTGAAAAAGAGCTAAAAAAGAGGAAAGAAGAACCTGGTATAGAAGATGAAAGGGAAAAACCGTTAAAACCCTTTATAAAACCGGTAGGAGAAATAATTGGGGGCTCATTAGGATTAATATTTGGAGTGTTTTTGATTGTACAACCACTCCCATTCATTTTTAGTCTTATTGACAGTGAGTTTCTTTTATTCCTTCAATTTGCGGGTATTTTCATGATTGCTGAGGGTACTTTAGATATGATTAGAGGTTTAATCGGGAATCGACAACCATTAGCCCATCAAGTCGTTCATGCCATTACTGTAGGTGTAAAGCTAGCTTCTATTTCAGTAGTAGTTTTGATGATGAATAGACCAGAAATATTCCCTATATTAATTGTTCAGGACCCGTCAGGTCCCCTGATAAATATCGGTATTGCCCCAGAGTTTTATAATCTTTTTAGAATAATTGCAGGAATCATTATTGCTGTGGTTGCTTTAAGTACTTTAGAAAACTTCTATAAGATTTACAAACTCGAAAGTTATAAAAAATAGGAATAAAAAAATTTTTTTTTTTTTGCTTTTTTTTTTATTAAGTCTTTTTTCTTTTTGATTTTAGTACATATAGAAAAAAATTAGTATGAAGTGTGAGTACTACTCATGTTAACTAATCTTGGTAAAACTATGCAAGAAGGATAATCTGGACCTACAAGTAGTGTATTATTAGCGATATTGTAGTTTAAATAGCTATAAGCTAATGGTGCCCCTGTATTTGGATTTGCTGCGAAACGAGGATAATTAGAACTCGAGATTGCAATTCTTATCTTATGACCTTGTGCAAAAACATAGGCTGTGGACCATAAATCAACAAATAATTCATAGACATCGGTTTGATTCCCTGACATAAATCCTTCAGAGGTATAATTATTTCTTGAACGAACTGTTAAAGAACCATCTGTTATTAACATCGAACGTCCATCTGGATAAACATCAGTAAGTTTTACTGTAAAATCTGTATCCGTACAATTGGAAGTAACAAATAAATTCCCAAAAATTCTTCCTACGGTCTCCACTGATTCTGGTAATGCTGTGCTTTCAAAGATTAGAACATCAGGTCTACTCTCGGTAGACCTCTGATCCATTGGGCCTGCTAAGTCGAAAGGTTGGTTTTGTCCCCCTAAATTTGGAACAGGATCTCTTGGATCGTATAAGTAAGAGAAATTCTTATTTATAGAAGGAAGAGTACTATTAATTAAACCGCTAGTTGACGTGAAATACCACTTATCATCCACATGATCAAGAGGCCAATCATAAGCATATCTCCAGTAATTCCAATCATCAGAAGGAGTATCTACATCGCCCATTAGATAATAGGCGACCCTTTCTCTGTTCCAATTTGTAGACTTCCCTAAAAGAGCATAATCAAAAACAGCCATTTCCCAATTCAAAGCAAGATTAAAGCCAATTGAGTTCTTTGGATAACTTAATTCTCCTTGTTTTACTGAATCAAACAAGTTGACATGAGTCCATGGTCCCATTATTAATCTTTGTTTACCTTGAGCGCTAAGGGCACCATAATCATCATATCCAATGTATCCATCGATAGTACCTTGTAAAAAATGGTCATACCAGCCACCCACATGTATTCCCGCAACAGAAACGTTCGAATAGACTGGTCCAATTGGTATTGATAACGATGTTGAATTGTATAGTGTTTCATCTTTAGGATTTGAAAACGATAAAAGAGTTTCGATTTGATATTTCCAATTGTTTGGAGCATTATCTTGAATCCATGTCTCAACGGAGGATTTATGGTAAGAGCCTTGATAGATTGCATGATCGTATAATTCTGGAGTTCCAAACCATAGTTGTTGGGCGACTAATCCCTCAGGAGCCATTCCTGCATAGAAATATTGATTGATACAGAGTGCGGAAGGTCCAGCGCTCGCAATTTTGCCATTACACCAACTTTGGTCTAATATCCAATTGATAGTGTCAACGCCATCTAAATAGGAATCTTTAAAGAGTAAGAATTGACTTCCTCCTTCAGAATCATGAGTTCCCCTTAAATCTTGTACTACTGCATGGTATTCTTGAGTTGTATAATACTGTAAAGCCAAATCAGCAGCCCAACCTGATTTACCATAAGGAGTTCTTACCATAACAACTGGTTTTGGGGTTCCAAAAGAACCCGGAGAAAAATATAAATCAGTAGCTAATTTGACACCATCCCTCATCTCAACCATATATGTCTTTTTTGTGGTAGGAGCGTATACTAGAGTAATTGTAAGAATAGTGGAAGGGATTGCTATTAAAAGTATTAAACTTGCAGCTTTAACTGGTCTTGGAAATTTATTCAACCATCTTTTATCATATTTAGTGATCAACTTTGAAAGCGAGAGATTAGAAATTTTTAACCCATAATGGAAGTAGGCTAGTAGACTTATCCCGACTGCGGCTATCGAGTAATAATTCACTTCAATAAACAGAAACCAAATTATTCCTCCCAAAGGTATAAGTATATTGAATAGTTTTGCTATTTTATCTATATACTTAAATCTTATATTTTTGCTGATGTGTTTAAGATAATTGGTTGTCATCAATAATGAATAAAAAGAGATGAATACCGCAATAGGGGATAATACAATTCCAATTAAAATTATTGAAACCTGTTTTAAGGTAAAGTTAATAATTTCATTTTTAGTAAATAACTTCTTCCCTTCTTCCAACTCTTTATTAAAATCTTTGTAATAATTGAAGTAATACGCACCTATGTATAATCCGCGGCAGATTAGTAGCATTAGTAAATTAGTGGTAAAGATTTGTTCGAAGTTTAAGTACCCTAAACTATATAGCTGAAAAAATATCATTATAATCCAATTAATCATAAACTATATTGAGATTAGCTTACTAATAAAAGTATTTGATTGTTTAATCAACCAAATTTCTTTATAATTGATGAGAAATACAATAGAATCTTCAGAGGAAAATCTTCATCGAAGGTCTTATGGTGTTCATCTAACCTCAAGCGATATTTTCTTGAAGTTTATTTTCCCTGAAATAAAGGAAAAAATATGGGGATATAAATGGGTTGATTTATATGCTGGAGAAGGTAATCTAATATTGCCTATATTGAAATCAATCCCCCCCGCGGATAGGATAAATTTTTTTAAAAATCATATTTATTTATCCGATATACAGGAAGAAATGTTAGAAAAATGCATTAAGAGAGCTTCGGATTATGGTATTCCTCCTGAAGTGGCTTCACGCAATGTAGAACTTAGGGATAATCTAGAACAATCACCTGATTTTTTAAAGGATAATCGAAAATCGATATTCCATATTACTAATCCACCATACCTTTATTTAGGATATATTAGAAAAAATGAAGAAACTCAGAAATATCTAAAGTTATTTGAAGGGAAAAATGATGGTTATCAGGATTTATACCAAATTGCGATGCTAAATGATTTAAGGAATCAATTGGACAATCTTATCTACATTATCCCTTCTAATTTTTTATTTGGAGCCTCTGTCTCTAATAAATTTCGAAATGATTTCTTACAATTTTATAAAATTAAGAAAATGATAATATTTGAGACGAGGATATTCGAGTTTACGGGAACCAACATCTGTATTGGTTTTTTTGAGAGAAAAAAAGTCCCTAAATCAGAGAATGTTGAATTTATGGGCGTTAAATTTAAACAACACAATAAAGAAATTAAAAAAAAATATTTGCTTAAACCAGAATACAAATACCGAGCCGGTTATGAATTTGATGATTTTTTAGATAAAAATCGAATAAAAATTCCTCTGACTACTAATTATTATTTATTAAAAAAGGAAGTAAAAAACAATATAGGAATTAACAAGTTAAGTGTTATAGACGCTAATAATTATAAAAATAATCATTATATTAAACTCGATCTTAAGGTAAATGATAATTTAAAAAACAAAGTCGAATCCAATATATTATATGTTCGAACTGTTGATACTGGATCAATAGATGGCAGAGTTGGATTAGGAATAATTGCAGAAGATTTTAATGTTGATGGAATATATGTATCTGGGAATACTTACAGAACTCATCCAATCCAACTATTTTTTGAACCAAATTTATCGCAACATGAGCAATTTTTATTAAAAGATTATTTTAATTTTATTTTGGAATATTTTAGAGAGAAATTAGATAGTGAATTTCTCACTACCTATAAATATTCTAACGCTGATTATACAAGAAAATATTTAGGCTTAACTCAAGTCAGAAAATTAATTCAAACTTTCCCTTACATGATGATGAACGAAAAATTCAACCAGAAGTTGGCATCTTTAATTGAAAAAAAAGATTTGGATGATATTTTAGATTTATTTGATGCTTGCTAAAAGAAAAGCTATTAAACCTAGATATGCCCCTATCTTCAAAACTAAGCTAATTTTTTTAAAATTCTCTCTCATTAAATTACCTTTAGCCATTAAAATAACAGCAAACAAAACTACAATAAAACCAAAAGCCATAGAAATTAAGAAGAGTAATGGATTTAGAATATTAGTAAAATAAGGTAATATGTAAAAGACCATTGCGAAAATTGCAAATACCATAGCAATATAGGTTGATTTTTTTGTTCCAATCCTAATAGCTAAAGTTTTCACGCCTTCTATTTTATCTCCTTCAATATCTTCACACCCTTTAATAATTTCTCGAGAGAGCAGAGCGAAGAATGCCGCTGAAAAGAAGAAATATATATAAAAAGGCACATTCGAATTATTTAAAATTGCCCCATAGATAAGTCCGATAGAAAATGATGCACTGACAATAATATTACCGATAAATCCACTCTTCTTACCCCAAGCAGCGTATAACCATCCAATAAAAACCATTAAAACCACTATAATAATATTTATAAAAAATATTTGAAATAGAAAACTATGAATTATTGCTATAACTATACCAATAAGGGCGGTGGTTATCCATAAAGTCTTTGCTTGCTTTAAAGATATTGCTCCTCTAGGAATGGGCCTATCTGGACGATTTATTTTATCTATTTCTATATCATAATAGTCGTTTATGATGTTTCCTGCACCTGCCAAAAAAAAGTATGTAAGAACACCTAATATTATATTAAAAATCAAAGTTACTGCATTGACCCCAATCCTAGTATTTAAAATTCCTATGATTACACTTAAACTACCCATTATATCGTTAAGTGGTCTGAGTATTTCAATAATATCTTTAAACTTCATGATTTAATTCTTAATAATATTCTATTAAGTAGAAAAATTCTTCTTCTGAGCTTTTCCTGCTTCTTTAATTTCTTTAATAATTAATTTTAGAGAATTTCCATTATCTTTAAGTACATGATTTTCGAGATACGTTCCCATAACGATGATATCTGCTCCTGCTTCAACAAATGCTCTTGCGTCTTCTTTATTTTGAACGCCACCTCCAGCTATTATTGGAATATTTAGGATTTGTGAACATGTAGTTATATGGTCTATAGGAATCTTTTCACTACCTGATCCTGCTTCCAAATAGACCATTTTAAATCCATACATTTCAGCAGCTAATGCATAAGCAGTCGTTAATTTAGGTTTGTGTCTAGGCAATAGTTTTGCATTTCCTATCCACCCTGCACTACCACCGGGTTCTATTATTAAATATGCCATTGATATATATTCTAAATTTGCACTTTTAATTGTAAAAGATGCAAGAGCTTGTTGCCCAACAATAAAATAAGGATCTGAGGAATTTAATAATGACATAAACAAAATAGCATCAGCATGGTGAGAGATATTGCTAATCCCTCCCGGAAAAATAATTACTGGCACATTAGCTTCACTTTTCACAGCAAGTACAGTTTTATCTACAAATCCTTGATTAAAAATAGTACTTCCGCCAATTAATATAGCATCTGTTCCCGCCTCTTGAGCAATTTTAGCCATCTTTGCGGCTTTGTTTGGATTTTGCCTCATTGGATCCGGATCGATTAGAGAAAAATGCAAGGCACCCTCACTATTTAGTTTTTTTATGATATATTCATAAGTACTTTTTTCAATATACTCATCTATTACAATATCAACCATATTATTCACTCCTTAATCCTTATTACTTTTTTTTAGTTTTCACTATCATTTTCTTAATTTTATCATAAACACTAATTACCCTCTCTTTCCATTCAGGAAACTTATCTAATCCCTTTGGAAAGCTTTTATAGAGTTTGTTTATTTCATTCATTTTAATTCTGAGAAAATTCAGATCTAACAATAGTTTTGGTCGAGAAATTCCTTTAATGGTTTTTGCAGCCAAACTAATTATTGATAAATTTAATCCTCCTTTCGAAGAAATTTGTAGGATTTCCTCTCCAGTTAATATATCACGTTCTAATCCAAAATTTAAATCATCATTCGAAAGAGTTTGAAGCACAATCCGTAATAAGTCTAATGCAGCGAATTCTGCTCCAAAACTAGTCATAATTCGATGATTATATTCCCATAATGCATTGATTGAATAATCATTTTTTTCGATAGCATGTGTTGCTGAATTAGCAGCATAATATCCAGCTCTCATGGAAGGGTCAATCCCTCCACCATGGAGAGGATTAACTTGGCAAGCCGAATCCCCAATGAGTATGATCCCATTATCAGCACAAGACCATAATGGCCTACGTACAGGAACTACGCCCCCACCTGTGGAAATTATATTGTATTTCGAAGTTTTAATATATTCTTGAAAGACATTTTTATGGTAAAGGTCCTTTACTTTTCCTTTATAGTCCATAAAAGCTCCTAACCCAATATTTACAGAAGATTCATTTTTTGGGAAATACCAGATATACCCCCCTGGGGCTTTTTCTTGATCAAGGATAATTGAGATATACTCAGGATCTTGTACTTCTAAATCTTTAGGGGAAAATTCTACAATCTCCCGATAACATAAGATGCTATCCTCTCTTGGGAGATTTTTTTCGATTAATGAACTTTTTACAAGTTTCCGTAAAGGAGAATAGAATCCACTAGCATCAATTACAATCTTAGACTTAAAATTAGTTTTTTCTCCATTATTTAATTTTACTTTCAGTCCTGACACAGTGTTATTTTCGTAAATTAAATCTAGAGCCATAGTTTTATCTAAAAACTGATTTACTCCCGCATCGACAGCTTCATTCAATAAACGTTGTCCAAATTCTAATCTGTTTACGATATAACCAGCTTGCTTTGGATCGACTAAAGTAAGGCATTTCTTTAGACTTGGGGAGTATAGTTTTGCTCCTTTAATATGACAGGATAATTCCTCACCTTTAGGGTGATTGATATTCAATAACCCGAAGATTTCGTTTCCTACAGCATCTCCACAAATTTTGTTCCCAATTTGATCTCTTGGTTTACTGTCAATTAAACACACGTTTAAACCATTTTTTGCTGCAAATCTCGCAGCAATGGCACCGCCAGTACCTGCTCCAACCACTATAACATCAAAAGAGTGTTGTATGTTTTCCATGGCAACTGGGTATTATAATCTACTAAATTTGATATTTAATTTGATTCTGATTAAAAAATTGATATTGATTATATTAAAGCTAATAGATATATTATAATCGTACTACCTAATGGAACTGTTAAATCATCATACGTACTTGGAGATATTAACTCTATTATAGTTGCAATTCCACTAGTAATTAATGAATAGATTAAAATTGTGATTAGAGATAAGGGTTCTTGAACAGGTATGAGTAATCCAAATAGGAAAAAAGAGAGAAAACACAATATCAAAGCAGTTATGAAAAAGGTAGAAGACCCCTCTAAGGTTCTTTTCGAATTTGTCCAAGGCAAACTGATATTGATCTTTCCCCAACGTTTGCCTATGACTGAAGCTAATGTGTCTGAAATAATCATAATTAAAATTCCCGCAATAGGAAAATAAAAATTCTCAGGAGCAACAAGCCCAAAAATAAAAACTAATGTTGTAATTGAAAGGCAATAGTAAAAAGGACCCTGAAGAAAGGCTCTTTTTAATCCTTCTTCCTGTTCTTCTGATATAGCATCATAGAGATCTTTAAATTGTTTTACCTTTGAATCTTTAGAACTAAAAAATACGAATAATGTAAGTGTTCCTGCAATAATAGTTGGCCAAAATGGCCAAAAGTAGAAAGGGGAGCTTAAAATGGCTAATCCCGCAGAAAAATGAACAGTCTTTCGTGCGGAAAATTTAGAAATCTTATTTTTTTTATATAATATCAAAGGGATAAAAATTGTCAGCAATACATAAAAGTAAGTAATTCCGACAATTCCAAGGTCAGAGATAAATCTATTCATTTTGGTATGTAATCTATTATCTATTAAACCAAAGAAGTATTCTTGCTTTATAGATTTTTTTCATATTCCTTTGTATGATTATTACGAATAATATGATCAAGAGTATGAATATTCCTTATGGAGGTAAAGGGGGAACTTCGTTATTTTTCCATTGATTCACAATCGGAAAAGTCCACCAATGTTCAGGAACATTAGAATAAACGCTATATTTTTCTAAACCCTTAGTAAAAGCATTAACGTTTGATTCTGGGGCTTGAATATGATCTGTTTGAGGATAGAAATATGCTCCAAATCCTCCTTTTCGAGTTCCCAGATTACGAACCATGTGCCAAACTTCTCGTTCACATTCTTCGGGTGTCCCTTGTGTATAAATCGATTGAATATTGATACATCCCCACATCATTATCTTTCCACGAAATTGACTCAATTCCTTGTAACCAGTCATCCGAGGACTATCAAGTTCCAAGGCATCTAATCCCCAATCAATTAACAATGGCATGATTGGATCAATTTTACCACAGCAGTGCAGATGAAAATCACACCCTAAATCATGTGCAGTATCAATTAGTTGTTTATAAACTGGTTCATAAAATTCCTCGAAGATCTTGGGGTTGAAAAATGGCCCTTTTTGTTCGCCTAAATCGTCATATAATACAAAACCGTGGGGATTCGCCCCATGTTTAACCCACATTTTTTCTTGTTCAATAAAAATATTAGTAATAATCTCTAAAAGTTGTTTAAGCTCTCTTTTATTTTTATAATGATCTACTAAAAAGGTATTAAATCCTCGCATAGAACTTGCAACATAAAACGGTCCAAGACCGAGACTATACATACGATATTTATTTTTTGCTCTTTCCTTACTTCTCTCAATAACATAAGAGTATCGATCCTCTTCATCCATGTTTGGTGTATATTTCTTGAAATATTCCTCTAATTTACTGTAATCGGTCAATGAAGGTCTTCCAGGGTGTCCCATAGTATTAATACCACCTATAATCCATATAGTCCCAAATTCGTCAATTTCTTCTCTTGGTAAATTCAACCAATCCTTATATTTCGGATCTTTAGCCCATTCAGGTTTATCCCATTCCCATAATTTATAGTTTATTAAATAATCAGGTACATGAGGAAATAAGCCTTTTTCATTTTCATAATGTCCGGGTTGCCAAGATTTAGAAGGTAAAGAAGCAAGGGTATAAACATCGCTTCCTCGACTGAATTTCCAAATTGGAACTTTATCTGGTCCTTGAAAATTGAGAGCAGCTTTTACACGTTCGATTGAGTTTAAGTTTTCCACCTTGAAAAAAAAAGTTATAATTGAATGTATAAAATTAAAATTTTTATTAAAACTTTTATTGAATATCAAATTTCAATCCCAAAAGAAGTAGATCAATATTAAACATATAAGTAACTAAGAAAGTTAAGTATGTGAAAATAGATTGACAAAAAAGGCTTTTGGTTCTGGGTATTTTGGTGAATGGATTGAAGATGAGTTTGGTTTGCCTGCCTATCGTTATAATTGTGATCAGCTAAAGGATCCCAAAGCAATAACACCGATGAATGAAGCTTGGCGTTCAAAAACAGACCATATTCACCTAGTTGGAAATGACCGTTTAGCTGGAATTGCCTCTAATTATGGATATATACAAGTTCGTCAGGATGAAGGAAGTCCTAAATATCTTAATGAATATAATCCTGATCAAGGCCACTATGCTGGCGGGTTTGGTTACCTAACTGATGGTAAGGATTATCTGAGCACATTCTATCCAGGAACTGGTGAGAATTTCGATAGAATTTTCGGGGTCGGTTACTACCAAAAAATTGTGACTGGATTCGACCTGTGTGCCGATCAAGTTATTTTTGCTCCATATGGAGATGATCCCATCTTAATATCTCGGATAAAGTTAACAAATAATAGAGATATGTCTGTTGATCTTCGTTGGGTTGAATATTGGGGTTGTCAAATGTACCAATTTTCTCCGGATGCATATCTTATTGCGATGCGAGACAAGAATGTATCTCTTGCAAGAGATTATAGGCACCAATTTTGCAATAAATTTAATCATGAGTTTGAAATAATAAATGATGGTTCAGGTATAATTGAGACAAAATATTTTGAAAATCAAAAAGACGGAAAAAAATCTGCAATACCTAAAATAACTATGAAAGATATGAATCCTCCTCGAACATTTCTCGTTTCGTTGGATGCTAAAGCCGATGGGATAAGCATGAGTGAAACCGATTTTTTTGGGAAAGGTGGTGTGTTAGCTCCTGATGGGCTTAGAAATCCATTGAAGTCAACTAATGATGAAAATAACGAGGAAAAAGCAATGCTCTTGGAGCGTAAAATCCATTTAGAACCTGGTGAGAGTCAAACAATTCATTTTCTATATGGTTACCTCCCTGAAGGCTTCGCATTTGAGGTTTTAGTTAGTAAATATATGACTGATTTACCAAAACTATGGGAAGTTTCGAGTAATAAATGGAAGGAAAATCGAATTAGTTTATTGATTCCAGACGAACCTTGGGTAAATCGTGAACTATTATGGCATAATTATTATTTACGTGGAAGTATGACATATGATAATTACTTTAAGGAACATATTCTTTCCCAAGGTCAAGTATATCAGTATATTATTGGATTTCAAGGAGCTTTACGCGATCCAATGCAACACGTTATGCCTTTCATTTATAGTGAGCCAAATATAGTGAAAGAAATTATCAGATACGTCTTAAAAACCACCAATCCAGAGGGGGATATACCTTATGGGATAACAGGTAATGGTATGATATTACCTGCGGGTTATAAACCATCAGATCAACAAATGTGGTTGTTGTGGCTAATTAGTGAATATATTTTTACTACAAGAGATATTGATTTTCTTAATGAAGAGGTGCCGATTTATCCGGTATATGGAAAAAATTTAACTACCAAACAGATAAAAGAAATATTGTTAACATGTTATGACTACTTTACCAACACTTTGGGGTCGGGACCACATGGTCTTCAACGTATATCTAATGCGGATTGGAATGATGGCGTAATTTTAGGAAATATTTCAAGAGAAAAACACGATGAGATTGTTAAAAAAGGAGAGAGTGTACTAAACGCAGCAATGGCATCTTATGTACTTATGGTTTATGGAGAAATGTTAAATTACACTGGAGATAAAGAGAAGTCTAGGGAAGTATTGAAATATGCAATGGATCAAAAGAAAGCCGTCCATGCTCAATGGAACGGAAAATGGTTCAAAAGAGCTTGGTTAACAGATGAAATTGGATGGATAGGAGAGGATCAGTTATGGTTAGAACCTCAACCTTGGGCAATTATTGGAGGCGCCTCTGATTTAAAGCAGACTAAAATTTTAGTAAAATCAATAAATAAATATCTAAGAAAATCAACAAAAATAGGAGCTAAACTAATGAGTAAGGGAGTAGCAACAATGCAACGTGAGTTAGGAATGAGAGTAAACGGCGGGGTCTGGCCTTCTATTAACGGAACATTAATCTGGGCTTTTTCAATTATTAATGAGGATTTAGCCTGGGATGAATGGAAGAAAAATACCCTCGCATATCATAGTGATAATTATCCTGAAGTTTGGTATGGTATATGGAGTGGTCCAGATGTATATAATTCAGACTTATCTGAATATCCGGGTCAAACTCATTTTACAGAGGAATTGGTGAGTTGGAAAAGAGAGAAAGAAGCAAAAATTCATGACAATACCTTTGCTGTGAACTGGACGGATTTTCCGGTAATGGATCTACATCCTCATGCTTGGCCCTTATTTAATACCATTCATCTTATTGGAGCACAATTTACATCTGAAGGTTTAGAGCTTGCACCTATATTACCACAAGATGTATATAGGTTCTCATCTCCAATTTTAGGTCTTGAAAAATCGAGTAATAATTATTCAGGTTGGTACAAGCCTCTGGCTAAAGGTACATGGGAAATAAGATTGAAATTAAAAGGTGAAGAAATAAATAATATTGTCTCTTTAGAAGTGAATGGTAAAGAAGAGAATTTCCTCATTGAAGATAATACAGTTAAATTTAGCGGAAGAAGTGAGATTCATAATGCTTTAATGTGGAAAATTACTCTATCACAAAACATTTAATTCGATGAGGAAATATTTATGAAAAAAATAACTTTCCCTATTGATTTTTTATGGGGTACTGCTACTGCTAGTTATCAGATAGAAGGAGCTTGGAATGAAGATTTGAAAGGTGAAAGTATTTGGGATATGGTTTCTCACACCCCGGGTAAAATAAGAAATGGAGACACTGGGGATATTACGTGTGATCATTATCATCGTTATAAAGAAGATATACAAATAATGAGACAACTTAATCTTAATGCTTATCGATTTTCAATATCCTGGCCTAGAATCTTTCCTTTGGGAAAAGGAAACATTAACAAAAAAGGTGTAGAATTTTATGATAATTTAATTAACGAGTTAATATCTAACGATATTGAACCGGTCGTAACACTTTACCACTGGGACCTTCCTTTAGCACTTCAAGAGATTGGTAGTTGGGAAAATCGTGAGGTTGTTGACGCATATGTGGAATATGCAAAATTTATGTTTGACCATTATGGTGACCGTGTAAAAAAATGGATTACTTTCAATGAACCTGCTGTTTTTACTGTGTCTTTTTATGGTGGTGGTGTGTTCACGGGTAATAGGGATCTTAGAGGAGGGTACATTGCTTCTACAAATGTTAATGTTGCTCATGCAAAGGCGGTGAAAGCTTATCGGAATTCTAAAAATCCAGATGGTGTTATTGGAATTACTCTAAACTTAACACATGTATATCCGAAAATTAAATCTTCCTTAAATTCAGAAGCTTCTTATTTTATAGATGGAATATCTAATAGATGGTACTTAGATCCCATTTTCAAAGGAGAATATCCTGAAGATATTCTAAATTTTCTAAAAACAAAGTTCAATTTTCCTGATATACCTCAAGGAGATTTAGAGTTATTGAAAGAAAATCCTATTGATTTTTTGGGTATAAATAATTATTCTTGCACATGGGTTGCGGCTGAAAAACCGGAGGACCTTACAAGAGTAAGCAAATTAATAAAAACTGAAAGGATTGAGGGACGGGAGTATTCAAAATATGGTTGGGAAGTATGTCCTGAAGGATTCTATGATCTCCTTGTGAGAATAGATAAAGATTACGATCATCCCGTAATTTATATTACAGAAAATGGATATGCCGATAAAGATGATAATATTGAAAATGGGATTGTACAAGATGATGATCGTTTGAATTATCTTAGACGATATTTTAAGGCAGCCCATGATGGTATTAAGGAAGGTGTAAAGCTTAAGGGATATTTTATTTGGTCATTACTAGATAATTTTGAATGGCTTCAAGGATATTCTATACGTTTTGGACTAATACGAGTAAATTTTGAAACACAAGAAAGAATATGGAAAAAAAGTGCCCAGTGGTATAGGGATTTGATTGCTCAAAATGGATTTGATCTAGATTTATAACTATTATTCTTCTTTCTTCTTAGGATAAGGAATTTTCGGTGGTAAACCTATATATTTTTCCATCAGATTTAGATAGTTTTTAACTTTATCCCATAATGTATTATCGGAAAAGATTGGGTCAGGCAATGAGAATGAACGACTTGCTATTATCCCCATTAGTGCATTTCCTATTTGATTTACATGTAATCCATCTAACATCAGATTTCTATAGGTATTTGGATCTTTTTCATAAAATGGAGAAAAATACTTATATTGATCTATTAGAGGAATTTCCATCTCTCTTGACAAATTTCTATTTACTTCAACAATCTCAGGAAACCGTTGGAAAATTCTATCCATTCTATTATAGAGAAGGCAATAATATGTCTGAAGAACAGGCAGTGCTTTTATTTCCTTAATTTTTTCAACTGCCTGAGTAAGATAATTCTGGTATTCTTGAATTGTCAACCCTTTCCATGCGTCGTTGCCTCCTATTGTTATAATAACGAGATCTGGATTAAAAGAGAGCACATCTCTATCAATTCTCTTTAAAAGATCTTTTGAAGTTTCTCCACCAATACCGGAATTGATTGTTGTAATATGTCTTCCAATCCATTCTCTCATGGCACTTGATAACCACGAGAACCAGTTAAAATACCCTAATGAATGCCAATGAAGTTCAGTATTACTTGAACCAAAAGCGACAACACGAATAGGTTTCTGAGGATTAAGTTTCCATTTATTCCCTATACTTTCTAAATTCTGCATAAAAATCTCAAGTATTTAAAATTTCCAAATCATAAAAGATTTTCTAAAGAACTTCCTTAACTTTAGGTTAATTAAAAATAGAACAAATTAAAAAAAAAGTAAATTATGGTATTTTTTTCGGTCGAGAAAATCACTTATTCAAGAAGGTCTGCACCGAGTTCCATAGCGAGAGCAAGAATCTCTCCATATGCAATAGCATCCTGCAAATTCCCTTCAATAACAAGATCCCCAGACATATATGCACTTGTAGAATCAATTTCGCCTGAACTCATTCCTGTCCAAGTAGTTTGTGATGCTTTCATAGTAACACTTGCTTCATCACTTGCTCCTTCAGCATAATCAACAGATCCTTCTCCAAATTTTATCCAATATTTAAAGTCTTTATCAGTTACTTCTTGTTGGACAATTATTGTGTCAATATCCTCAAGTTCTTCTTTAAGTTCTTCATTTTCCTCTGCTAGCTGCTTAATGAATTCATACATTTTAAGAGCACCAGAAGGTTCGCCTGGACCCTTCTCTCTCATTTCTTTTAATTCTTTTATTAAGTTTGCGTCAACCATTTTGATTATCAACCTTTTTTTTTAAAAACTAAAAAAAAACTTAGTTATAAAATGCAATGTCATTTACTTTTAAAGTTTTATTTTAAAACTGGCTTCTAGGTATAATAATCAATATTGATATTTGAGCAAATCTATAGATTTCCTCATCTTAAACAACAATCTTTGTACTTGCTTCCGCTTCCACATGGGCAGAGTGCATTACGACTAATTTTTTTTACTTTAATTTGAAATGATGAATTCAAATCGTTATTCTTTTTAATTTGATCTGCTAATATTTTAAATCGAGGTAGAGTATTAACATAAAATTTCTTCCATCCTTTACATAATGTACTTAAGGTTCTTGAAGAGTTTAAAATATTATATCGATGCTTTTGGCAGTCTCCATGACAAAAAGAAATAAATGGACAATTGTTACACCTACTATTGAATTCTGCTTTTTGATTACCAAAAGTGTGATAAGTTGCCGAATCTAAGAAATCATTCCAAGTATGTGTTTTTACATTACCTAACAAAAGGTCTTTACGAACAAAAAAATCACATGGATAAACACCGCCATCATATTCTACCACGAAATATTGACAGCAATTATTACTCATATAGCAAACGCTATACGTTCCTGATACTAAGTAATTTAAAATCGAGTCAAATAGTCGAATAGAGACCTTATTGATATCTTCTTTTATCCATTGCTCAAATAAATCGCATAGAAAATCCCCCCAATCTTCTCCCGTTATTGAAAATGGTTTGAGTTTACCTCGATCATCATATTCAACACAGGGGATATATTGGTGATAGAAAAAACCCTGATCTTTTAAATAGTGGTAAATCTCACTAGCTCTCCTTACCGTTTTATCATTAACTAAACTAAGGATATTAAATTCAACATTATGTTTTCTTAAGTGATTTATTCCGCGTAATACTTGGGAATGAGTTGGTTTAAGACTGATTGTTTTTCTATAAAAGTCGTGGAGATATTCCGGTCCATCAAGGCTTACACCAAGAAGAAACTTGTATTCTGCAAAAAATTTTGCTATGTCATTGGTGATAAGAGTTCCATTTGTTTGCAATCCATTACTTATAACTGCATTAGGAGGTGCATATCTTGCCTGTAGTTCTACAACTTTTTTAAAGAACTTCAGTCCCATCATGGTTGGTTCGCCACCCTGCCACCCAAAAGCATAGTTATTGTTTTGATCAGTCTGCATATAACCAGCTATCATACTTTCTAATATATCTTCTGACATTCTTGGGTGATCTTTCCCAATTTCAAGGTGATCAATATAGAAACAATAATGACATCTAAGATTACAATCAGCAGAAGCAGGTTTGATCAGTAATGAGAATGGTTTCATATTTTTTATTTTATACGACTTCAGTTTTGATTTATTTTCCCTTAGTTTTAACCAATTTAGTCATGTTTCTAATTAGTGGGATATAGTTTTTAGGAAGAATTTTTTCAAACATTTGTACTAGTAAATCTTCGTCGATTTCAAGGGTACCATTCTTTTTAATCTCTTGTTCTATTTGTAAACTAGTTTTTTTTTGGAACTGAGAGGGAACATATCCCACAATAAGAGAATACATGCTCTTTCCTTTTTTATTCCATACTATTTCAGTATCCCCAATCTTATCCTTCATTCCTGAGCGATTTTCAATTAAATCTAAATGATCTTTTGTAATTTCACCATCATAAGGAATTCCAAGGCGCTCGAATTGCTCAACTGGAGAATCATTTTCCTTCATTTCTTGGGCCAATGCCTTGATCATCCTTTTCTCGATTTCAACATTAATTAGTGGATTTTCTTGGTGTGGATCATCTTGAAGATCAAAAAGTAAACTGCCAAAAATGTAAGGATTTAGATATCTAAGTCTTGTTTCCGTTCTCATGGGTTTAATTCCCTTCGTAAAACTAAAGGGATCTGCTAATTCGATTGTTTTCAACTCATTTATTGAAAAAAATCCACGCATATGGGTGGGTAAAAGCGTATAATCATAAAGTGGTTTATTTAAAAGATTTGTAGGCCCTCTCATGTAAACGTATCGTCCATCTGTAATGTTTACATGAGCTCCATGGGTCCCAAATAATGCAAATTCCCGTATTTTTGCATCTGAAGCAATAGTTTCTTTTAAAACTTTACCCTGCATACTTTTTGTGCGTTTTATCTCAAAAAACTCAAGAATTGTAGGTACAATATCCGTAGTTTGTACAAGAGCTTCTCTTCTTTCATTTTTCTTACCTGATCTTGGATCCCATATAAATAAAGGTATTTGAGCGATTTCATTATATATAGGTTGCACTCCTTTCGCCCACCAATCTTTTTCCCCCAAGAGAAAACCGTGATCCGTAGTAACAATTAGCATTGTATCTTTCCACATATCTCTTTCATCCATAAGGTCAAGAATCTTGCCAAGATAAGTATCACACATACTGATAGAAGCAGCATATTCTTTTCTAACATGTTGTACTTGCTCTTCAGTTTCAGTTACTATCCCATAATTTGGCCAATCGAAATGTGGACCGTTATATTCATGTTTATAGATATTTTTATATTTCTGTTGTGTAAAGAAAGGTTCATGGGGATCGAATGTTTCGATATGTAGAAACCAATTATTCTCCAGATAGTTTTTTTCAATGAACTCCATGGCAAGTTTAAAAGTTACTGCCTGAGGCTGATCTTCCTCTCTTTGCATATATTTTCGATTTACCCAATCTTGACGCCAATGAGGCCAATTCTCTCGCATATTAGGGACGGTTTCAGGGATGTCAGGGTCTTTTACTTCTCCTTTCCAAGGATCACCTTCATGTCCTCGAATAATTTCCCATGAATTGTATCTATTATGGTACGTAGCACCTCCATCTTCCCAATAATGATAATGATCGCTTACAAGATGGGAGTATACATTATTTTTCTTTAATATTTCTGGCATTGAATCATCAAACGGTTCTAATGGTCCCCAACTTCTATGTAAAAAGTTATGTCTTCCTGTATGAAGTTCTCTTCTAGCAGGGATACACATTAAACTCCCAGAATAACAATTGTCAAAAATTACCGTTTTTTCTGCTAGTCTTTTAAAATTTGGTGTATGTACCCAATTATTCCCATAGGGAAGTAAAAAATGTTTATTTAGAGTATCAAAAAGAATAAAGATTATTTTCATATTATTCTCCTAATAAAATTTGTAATCTAAATTGTTTAATTTATTTTAGTCTAATTGTTTACCATATATATAATTTGAATTAATGAAAATTTTTTCAATTTCCCTTTTCATGGTATTTCATAAAAATTTGTAAAATATTATCAATTAAAGATTGAATATTTTTTGATTTTTGAAAATTTAGAAGTTTGACTCAAATTTTACTAATTATGTAGGATGACAAATTTCATTAATTAAATTAATTTATAGTTCTCAATGTCAGCAAACCAAGATGAATTTAATTCAAGAAAGATTTATGAAAGAGCCTTGTATTATGGATGTGGTTATTCTTCTGATGACCTAAAGAAGCCTAAAATCGCTATAGTTAATTCATGGAACGAAATTAACCCCGGGCATATCCACTTACGGAAGTTAGCTGAATTTGTTAAGCAAGGTGTTAAAGAGGCCGGTGGTACGCCTATGGAATTTAATACAATTGCTTCTTGCGATGGGATTGCGAATTCTGGGGATAATTCAAGATATATTCTACCTACTCGTGAGATCATCGCTGCATCTGTTGAATGCACTATTAAAGCGTATAATTTTGATGGGATGGTAATGATTTGTACCTGTGATAAAATTATTCCTGGAATGCTATTAGCAGCAGCTAGATGCGATATTCCAACAATTTTTTTAACTGGGGGAATAATGCTTCCTAAAACTTTTCAAGAGGGACGACTTAAAGGAAAAACTTTTGTAACTTCTGACGTTAAAGAAGCAATGGGACAATTCAATGCAGGACTATTATCAGAAGAAGAACTTCTACTGATAGAGTCAGAAACCTGTTGTTCCCCTGGAGCATGTAATATGATGGGCACTGCAAATACCATGGCTTGTATTGTTGAAGCGATGGGTCTTTCTTTGCCTGATTGTGCAACCTTAAGTGCTGTGAGCAAAGAACGCGAGATATTATGCATGAATACTGGCAAGAGAATAATAAACCTAGTTAACCAATCAATTAGTGCTCTTGATTTAATCACTCATGATTCTATTGAAAATGGTATAAAGATGGCTTTATCATTTGGGGGTTCTACTAACATGATACTCCATATGTGCGCGTTATCGCATGAAATAGGTGGGAAATTGACCCATTTTGATTTTGATCGAATGAGTAAATCAGTACCGCTATTAGTAAAACTCAAACCTTCTTCGGAATATAATCTTACGGATTTTCATGAGGCTGGAAGTGTAAAAGTATTGCTGAAAAAATTATCAAAAATATTGAATTTATCAACTAGATCTATTATGGGAGTAAGTTTGAAAGAATATCTTGATAATATTGATTTTGAAGATTACCAAATTATACGAAACTTTGAAGATCCAATTACTAGGCAGGGAGCAATTGCTGTATTAAAAGGATCTTTAGCACCAGAGGGTGCTATTGTGAAACAAAGCGCAATTAATCCCGCAATGAGATATCATAAGGGAAAAGCTAAAGTCTTTGAATGTGAAGAAGATTTAAAAGAAGCGATATTGTCAAATACTATAGATGAGGGTAATGTATTAGTTGTTCGTTATGAAGGTCCAAAAGGGTCTCCTGGAATGAGAGAGATGTCGATACCTGCTGCTATTTTAATGGGTATGGGATTAGGGGACTCTGTTGCTATAATTACAGACGGTCGTTATTCTGGTGCTACAAGAGGCCCCTTTATAGGACATGTATGTCCTGAGGCAATAGAAGGGGGTCCAATAGCAATTGTTAATGATGGTGATGTTATAGAGATAGATATTGATAACCGACAACTGAATTTGCTTATTCCTGAACAGGAAATAAATTTAAGATTAGAAAATTGGATAAAACCAGAACCTAAAATTACAACAGGTTATTTAAATATTTATAGGAAGGTTGTTAGTTCTGCTAAACTAGGAGCAATAGTTAAATAATTAGTATTATCCAGATTAAAATGATTAACGAAAAACACATTTATAAGAGCTTAAAAAAATTTTCTTTTCCTAGGCAATCAGGAATGGAATTTGAAAAAAAAGGTTGTAATTTAGATAACCAAAAAATACGTGTTGATTAAGAATAGAGCTGAATAGAAAGGATTACGGGACAGTTCTCACACCCCCTAAAACCGCAGAATATATTGTATCGAGATTAGGACCATTCAATGAAGAACAAAAGATTTTGGATCCGTGTGTGGGTCCTGGAATCTTTGTATCTAAATTATTAGAAGCAGGAATTAATAAAAATCAAATTCATACATTTGATGTGAATGTAAATTATAAACCTGAGATGGAAAAGTTAGGAGTTTCCTTTAAAAAGCAAGATACTCTTCTAACTTTATATCCTGATTCTTATTATGAATATGATATTATTCTAGGAAATCCTCCCTACTTAAATAAATCAAGCGTATATGTTAAACAAAATAAAAATACATTAAGAAAAATTTATGGAAAGGTAAATGCTCACGAAACTTATTCAATGTTCATATTAAATAGTATTTGGAGATTAAAGGAAGGAGGAAAATTGGGTTTTATTACAAGTGACTCATTTTTAACCCTCAGTACTCATCAAAAGCTAAGAAGATTTATTCTAAATAACTGTGAAATTAATGAAATTCTTCTTGCCCCAAAGGATTTGTTTTCTAATCAAAATGTAAGTACTAGTCCAGTTATCATTATTTTAACGAAATGCACTGGTCGAAAGAATAAAAGGATCAGAGAAAAAAATAAAATGAAGATTATCCCTCGAGTTAATAGTGAGGATGATTATCTATCATTGGGAATTGTAAATGAAATAGAGCAAGAGAAATACAATACTTTCCCATTTAATATATTTTATAATGATGTTGAAGAAGAAGTAATAGAACTGTTTGAAAAATCCCCTAAATTAGAAGAATACTTAAAAGGATTTATTGGAATGCATACACATAATAATAGAAACTATATTGGGGCAGTTGAGGGAACAGAATTAGCTGAGATCTTTACAAAACGAAATAGAAGCATACTAGATCCTGATCAAGAATATAGAATCGTTTCAAGAAAGGATTTAGGGAGTGATCATTGGAAACCTTATTTGAAGAGGGGAGGTGCTGAACAATATTACCGGCCAATAATAGAAGCCTTAAACTGGAGAAAAGAATCAAAAGAAGTATATGATATTCCAAAAAACGTCCCTTTTGAAGAAGAAGGATTAGTGATTAGTGGTGTGAGTTCCAGATTAGCTGCTCGATACATGCCAAGAGGTTGTTATTGGGATTCGAATAAAGCAATTGGTTTTATAATCAAGAATAAATCTATTTCTATTCATTATATGTTGGGGTTGCTGAACAGTTCACTATATAACTACTTCGCGAAAGGGATTATTAACAACACTAATAGTATCCAAATTTCAGGAATTCATGCTTTACCGTTCACTATCCCTAATGAAGAATTAAAAGAAGAAATTGAAATATTAGTTAATAGAATTATACAAGCAAGGAAAAATAACCTAAAATTCGATATTATAAAGCAGCAAAAAGTAATCGATGAAAAAATTTTCGACTTCTATGCCAAGAGATTCAGACTTCCCATGAAACTTAAGAAAAAACTTGATGAGCAGTTTTCGATTTATAAACCTAATAGAGATTAATCTATAGCTTTTCTCCTCTTATTTCATTCTCATATTTCTTTCTACGTTCTTTAAGATATTCGGGAATAGGAACATCCCACCATCCCATAGCGGGGCTCCCTGTGAATGGAAATTCACGATTCACTAATATTTCAATGACCGATGGTTTTGCTGATTTACTTGCCCTTTCTAATGCAGGAATAATCTCTTCCTTCTTAGAGATCCTTTCAGCATAACACCCAAATGCTTCCCCAATTTCTGCGAAATTAGGTGAATAGCTTTTTCCATTTTTAGTTGTAAATGCTGTACCATATGCTCTATCTTCTCCATATGCTGATTGTTGCAAATCTTTAATTGCAATCCATCCATGATTATTAAGCACTAAAAAGAAAATATTTGTCATATCTAATTGAACAGCTACTGACAGTTCTGAAATTGTCATCATAAAGTCCCCGTCTCCTATAAGGGCCACAACCTGTCGATTTGGTTTACCAATATCAATTGAACCTAATTTAGCACCGATCGCTGCGGGAAGGCTGTAGCCCATTGTTGAAAATCCTCCAGCAGTAATACAAGTTTTTGGTTCATAAAATTCGAGTTCTTGGATCATTTGAGCTTGTACATTTCCAGAGCTAGTCACAATTACAGCATCTCTTTCGAAAAATTTCCTTATTTCCCGAAGTACTGAAGAAATCATAACTGGGCTTTTTTCCTCATCTATATACTCATTTAAGAATTTAATCCAATTTTTCTTTTCCACCTGTATCTCCTTGAAATAATCTGTATTTCTATAATCTTTTGAAAATCTCTCTTTGGCTAAAATATCAAGAATCTGCCTTAAACAGGATTTTGCATCACTAACAATTCCTATGCTAACTGGATAATTTTTGCCAATTTCATGAGGATCTATATCAATTTGAATCAATTTCGTAGGAGGAATTGAAAAACTTACCCCCTCTTTGTATGAACTTGCAGTTTCATCAGCAAAACGACACCCCACTGAAATTATCACATCAGCTGTAGAAGTAACTTTTAAACCGATAGATGTTCCTTTACTTCCAGTACTCCAGGCAAATAAGGGGTGATCATTTGGGAAAGCATCTTTTGCCATCATCGTAACTACTACTGCAGCCCCAATTTTTTCTGCTAATTCTTTAACTTCTTCAAAAGCCTCAGCGGAGACTATACCACCTCCTAACAATAAAACCGGTCTTTTTGAACCCTTTATTATTTTCACAGCTTTCTGAATGAGTGCAGGGTCGCCTAGAACTCGTCCATTGGATCTTCTCTCAAGCGGTTCAGGAATTTCGACATCACTTGCAACTGCTTGTACATCCATAGGGAGGTCAATTACAACTGGACCATTTCTACCTGTTATCATCTGGTTAAAAGCTCTTTGTAAAATTGTAGGTAACTGTGCGATTGAACTAACTTGCCATACACGCTTACTTATAGGTTCCAATATTCGATACATATCAGAATCTCGTCTTCGTTCAATTTCTTGAAGTACACCCTGTCCTCTCATATGGACATGAGTATCTCCTGTTAAGACTAAAACCGGCATACTATCAACATATGCATCCGCAACACCAATAGCTGTATTAATCGCACCAGGTCCAATAGATGTAAATACACATAAAGGCTGTTTAGTTATTCTATAGTAACCTATTGCCATGTGAACAGCACTCATTTCCTGTTTGGGTTGAATTAAGGTGATCTTATCTTGATTTTTGTAAAATGCATCAGTTAAAGCTAAATTGCCGTGCCCTGGGATTCCTAAAACATATTTGACACCTTCTTTAATAAGATACTTAGCAATTATCTCGCCACCAGTATAATTCATCATAATTGTACTCCTAATTTTTATTTAGTTTAACATATAAAATTTTTAATTGAAAGTTAAATAAGATTTTAATTATATTGAAACTCTAAAAGGAATTAGTCTTAAGTTTCCATATATTATTTTAATAATAATATGTAATACATTAATACTAAAAAATGTATAAAAACAAAATAAAATGATTTTCTATGGTTATTGAAACGGATATAACTAAAATGTTTGGAATCAAACATCCTATAATTGGAGCTCCCATGGGCCCTTTTTATACAACAGATTTAACAATTGCGGTCTCAGAAGCTGGCGGCTTAGGAGTACTAAGCCATACCAACTTATTTGGAGGAAGCCCAATTGAGGAAATGAAAAAAAACATGCTATATGTGGTAGAACATACTGACAAACCATTTGGATTTAATGTTAGGACCGCACGTATGCAACCAGACGCTCCTTCACTTTGTAGAAAAATTCCACAATTCATAATGAATAATCCTAAAATTAAGGAACAATGCAGGTATGTAATCACAAGTGCAGGTTCCCCTAAAATGATGAAAACAAAAAGTTTTCAAAAGCTAAAAGAAAGTGGGTCAGAGATAAAACATTTTCATGTCGCCCCAGCATTATGGCTCGCAGATAAATGCATTGCAGCGGAAGTTGATGGTATGGTAGTAACGGGAGGCGAAGGTGGAGGACATCAATCATATGAAAAAGTAAGTACATTAGTTTTACTTCAACAGGTCGCAGAAAAATATCCAGATTTGCCTATAATTGCGTGTGGGGGTTTTGCGACAGGTATGGGACTAGCAGCAGCTTTAGCTATGGGTGCTGGTGCAGTAGCAATGGGTTCAAGATTCATTGCATCAAAAGAAAGCGAATTTCACGAAAATTATAAAAATGTTGTCCCCTCTGCTAAAGCTCAAGATACTATTCTAGTAACTGGATTTTTTGGACCTATTAGATTATGGAAAAATAAATACGCTTTATCCCATGATCTTGTTGCCACTAAAGAAGAAAAAATCGCAATAGAAACTGCACTGACTGCCGAAGAAATGATGGACCAATTAAAAAAAGGTGAACTTGCTTATCAAGGAAATATTGAAGATGGGAGTATTCTTTTAGGTCAAAGTATTGGAATTATAAATTCAATTGAAAGTGTAAAAGATATTATCAATTCAATTGTCTCTGATGCAGAGAAATCCTTAAAAAGTGCCTATACGCAAATTAAATAGTTAAATTTTTAATAATATATCACTAAGTAAGCAGTTTTTTTGAATTTTGTTTTTTTTTCTCTTTAATCATTGTTAGAAAAAAAGTTTGAAAATTTCTATGCCCTTTCGATTTATAAATCAAAATTCAAGAGATAGAATTAAAAACGATTAGAAAAATTAGTGCAAATCTACTTAGAGATAAATGCCATCTACTTTAGAAAAGATTCGAGTTTTGGGAGAAAATTCAAAATATGATATTTGTGCAAGTACCGCTTCAAGTCGTACCGCTAAATATCCAAAACTCTTTGGAGATACGAAAAAATGGATAGGAGCTACTGCAAGTGCAGGTATTTGCCATAGTTATACTCCTGATGGTAGATGCATGAGTCTTTTCAAAACTCTCTATACTAACAAATGTATCTATGATTGTAAATACTGCTTTTCTCATTCCTGTAAGAAGAAGATGAGCTTCACACCAGAGGAATATGCACGTACTTTTATGAAACTTTATTCAATGAATACAGTAGAAGGAGTATTCATATCATCTGGAGTTTGTGGAAGTGCTGATAAGACCACAGAGGATATGTTGGAAGCGATAAGACTTCTTAGATTCAAATACAATTTTCGAGGATATGTACATTTTAAATGCTTACCTGGCGTTAGTAAATATCTACTAAAAGAAGCTATAACATTATCTGATCGTATCTCAGTCAATACAGAAGCTTCTACCAAAGATCATCTCTCTGAAATTGCGGATCAAAAAGATTTTAATAATGATATTCTAACTCGTCAACGCTGGTTAAAGCAGATTCGGATTAGACATAACGATGAAACTCTTAAAACAATGAAGGATTTGAAACAAGACAACAAATTAGAGTTCCAAGAAAAAATGATTAAAGATAGAAGAGCAAACGGATACAAAAAGTTCAGATGGGATTCTGCACCTATTTTAAACAGCGGTCAGACTACTCAGTTTGTGGTAGGGGCTGCTGAGAGTGAAACTGATTATGATCTACTTAAAAGAATTGATTGGGGATATCGGGAAATTGATTTAAGGCGTGCTTATTTTTCATCTTTCATTCCAATTGAAGGTACCCCTTTAGCAGGTAAACAAGCAGCCTCACTTGCGAGAGAACATCGTTTATATCAAACAGATTGGCTACTTCGGATATATCATTATAATTTGAAAGATATAGAAGAAGTAATTACCGAAGAAGGTAATTTACCACAAGGAGATCCGAAAGTTCATTTGGCTAGGAAATATTTTAAAGATCATAGTCTGGTAGATCCAAATCTCGTATCATATAATGAGTTATTACGCGTCCCAGGAATCGGTCCCATTTCAGCGAAAAGAATTATAAACTTACGAGCGAAAAAATTTTTTATTAAACGCCGTGAGGATTTAAAATCTGTTGGTGTAGTATTAAAAAGAGCCGATCCTTTTCTACAAATAAATGGCCAGAATCAAACAACACTTCAAAATTTTTTCAATCTTGAGAATAGCACTATGCAAAGTGAAATTAAATGACAAAAAAAAGTTGTGAACAAGATCCGTTAGAAGTTGTAGGTCGTACTAAAGGTTATTCACATGAAGAATTAATTGAAAATCTTCCCCGTCATTGTAAATCATCTCCAATTCTAATCCAACAGGTACAGGAAATGCCTGAAGTAGTTTTACGCAATTCAGGCACGCTTATTGCTAAAAAAGTAAAAAAAATGATGGGAGAAGTTTATACAGAAGCTTATCGAGCAAGGCAATTTACAAGGACAGAAATAAATAATCGGGGTGTATTATTTGGGGTGGTCTTGCTTAAACACAGAGTAATTGATCTTGTCCTTAATTATTTTCACGAAAGATTTCCAGAATGTATAATATGTTTATACAACGAGCATAACCATAAAACAACTACAATAGACGAAAAAGGAAATATTCGTGTGTATAAATCTCAATTAAATAAGGTTGTAAGAATAGTTAGTGATCCTCGCCCCATTGTTCCATATTTCGAAGACATCCAGTTTACTGGGAAACAAATCTTTGAAACTCTGTATACCTCACAATTTATTCCTGAACGAGAAAACAGAGAATTTTTTAAAAGAATGATTCCAGACAAATGTTTTGAGTTACCTGGGATGAAAGAAGGAGTAGAAAAACGGTTTCGAAATAAGAAATTGAGTGATTTTTTTTGATTTTACATTATCTGAGCAAATATTTCTTTTGCTTCTTGATATGAAGAATTATCCTTTGGGAGATCTAACAAATTCCCTCCAGTCAGGTTTATCGCACTAATTTCATCATTATTTGATATGAAACCCAAAAGTTTTACATTTTGTTGATTTATCTTTTCTATTTCATCTATTAAGATTTTTCTTAAATTAGCTGGGAATCGATTTCCTAAAACCCAAATAATTTCAAATTTTAAATCTACTTCTGAAGTAATTTCTAATATACGCTTTAGCGTGTGGATACCCATTTTTGAAGGATCTGTAACAATAACTAAATCTGTGACATTTCGTCCAGTTTTACGAGCAAAGTGTTCTAAACCTGCGGGAGAATCTAGTAATGTAATATCATAGTTTTTCGCAAGTGTATCGACCACATTTTTTAGCACTGAATTAATGTAACAATAGCAACCTTCACCTTCTTGACGTCCCATTTCCAATAAGTCAAAATCATCCATTTCAATAAGACAATCATAGACATCACCTTCAATTATTTGGTTTTTTGGGACATCTAGAGGAAGTTGTCTCTTTTGGATTTTATCCTTTAGATCTTTCATTTTCCCACCAATAGTGTCGCAAAACTGAACCTCTTCGCCAATTACATCAGCAATATTAGCATCAGGGTCAGAATCTATTACTAAAATATCCAGTTTATTTTTAGTTTCTATAATATATTTTAAAAAAAGTGCTAGAGAAGTAGTTTTACCTACACCTCCCTTTCCAGAAAACGCTACGATCCTCTTCATTTATAAAATTACACCTAAAATAATAATTTGCTATGTAATGTTAATGGAATTAAAATTAAAAATTTATTATAAATAATTTAGAAGACTTAAGAGTGATTAGGAAAAATAAATTAATCGAATTAGACAAGAAACTAATATTAAATAGAAAATACTATGGAAATCATGTCAATTCGTTATATTAAGAAATGTGAAATGAATGATTTATTAACCCTTTATACTCAGCTTCACCGAAAAGACACACCTTTACCAGAAAAATCTCGGTTATTATCTATTTGGGAGGAAATCACTACTAACTCCTTATTACATTATTTTGTGGTAGAATATGAAGATAAAATAGTTTCTTCTTGTACTCTTTCTATCATACCAAATTTCACACGGAGTGGGAGGCCATATGGGTTGATTGAGAATGTAGTAACTCGTTCAGATTATCGAAGAAAGGGATTTGGGTTAAAAGTTCTCCGAGGTGCTCTTAAAGTTGCTTGGGAAAAAAATTGTTATAAGGAAATGTTATTAACAGGCTCAAAGGATCCCG
Source organism: Promethearchaeota archaeon (assembly GCA_016839705.1). Taxonomy (GTDB): domain Archaea; phylum Asgardarchaeota; class Lokiarchaeia; order Sigyniarchaeales; family SOKP01; genus Loki-b32. Next base: position 102,755 of record JAEOTR010000016.1, read on the forward strand.
CAATTCATCAATTTTATGAAAAATCAGGGTTTAAACAAGGGGTAAAAACAGGGTTTGTTGCGAATGCACCTGATTATCGGGGATAGGAGGAGATTAATCCTGAGAAATAAAACCTTAGATATTAAAGGAATTATTTTTGATTTTGATTTTACATTAGCAGACTCTTCAAAGGGAGTAATTGAATGCGTAAATTATGCCATAAAGAAGTTAGGATTCACAGAATTTTCCGGTGAGAAGATAAAAAAGACAATTGGTCTTACACTTGAACAATCTTTTTCAAGTTTAGTAGGAAAACAACATTTAGATAAAACTGAGAAATTTAAGTATTATTTCGTTGAAAGAGCAGATGAAATTATGTCAGATTTTACTGAGTTATATAGAGTAACATCTGATGTAATCAAATTATTACATAATAGAGGGATTAAATTAGGGATCGTTTCTACGAAATTTCGCTATCGAATAATGAATATTCTAAAGAGAGAGGAGCTTTTAGATTTTTTTGATATTATTATAGGTGGTGAAGATGTTCAGAAGCATAAACCTGATCCGAGAGGTTTATTAAAAGCGATAAAGAAATTGAATTTATCTATTTCACAGGCTATTTATGTAGGAGATAGCTTAACTGATGCTGAGACAGCCTTTAGAGCGGGAGTATCTTTCGTTGTAGTGCTTTCTGGTGTTACTCCTCAAAATGAATTTGACAATTATCATGTTATTCAGTTCCTAAAAGACGTTTCTGAGATTCCTAGATTATTAAATTTAAATAAGGGTTAGAAACTAAATACATAGGGCTAATGGGTGTTAATTAAAATTATGTCTAGTAATTAACAATTTTCAATATAACCTAATTATCTTCTTTGGTCTGGTCGTCTTTGCTCTTGTCGATAAACAGGTACGATTTTACTTGTGAATTCATCAACAGTATAGGGAAATTCTTCTAGACTATCTATCTTCCCTAATTCGAGCATAATTTTTCTTGCCAGAAGCCAAAAGGCTAAACCTAGTGCTTTTTTACCACGGTTATTCGCTGGAATTGCGAGGTCTATTCCATTTAATGTATCATCCGTATCAAATAGGGAAACTACAGGAGTTCGGGCTAATTTAGCTTCACGTAGAATAACTTTATCTGCATGTGGATCAACAATTACTACAACTGAGGCGTCTTTTATATAGGTATCTATAAGCGGATTAGTTAAGCTACCTGGTATAAATCTTGTTATAACTGATTTACACCCTAATACTTCACAAAATTTTTTAACAGGTTCTTTCCCGTATCTTCTCACTGAAGTTACTATAACTCGATCGCTTCCCTCCTCGATGTATTTGCTCAAGAATTTTGCTGCGATCTGTAATCTTTCATCAGTTTTAGTCAAGTCAATGACGTAAAGTCCATAATTTGTTTGTCGATATATAAACCTTCGAGCATCTCCAGTCAGTAGTTTAGTTCCGATGTGTATCCCGCAACTCAAGTAAAGTTGTTTTCGTTCTTCGTCTTTATCAATTAATTCTTCTTTAATATCTAATTCTGATTCAATATCTTCTGTATCTAATAATTCAAGTTCTTCTTCGAGATCTAAATCTTCCTCGAAATCCACTTCCATATTTTCTTCGAAGTCTTCAATGGTTGCCTCTTTATTCTCACTTTCTTTTTCTGATTTTTTTTTCTTTCTAGCCAAGATAGTCGCCTTGCTTGTTTTTTCTTTTATTTCTTCTATTATTTATAACTTAATTTTAGAAAGCTATGAATAATTGAATAAATTTGACATAACTTTAATATTTTATTAAGAGTTTTGCTCTAAAATAAACCAGATCTTAAGTATTAATATAGCAAAAATGATTTTAATTATTAATATAATTTATCATTCATAATCATAATAAATCAAAACTATTTTGCACTGGTTATTACAATGGCTTCCTACCGATTGATTTTTGGAATACTAATGGGAATTATTTTGAGCTTTTTAAGTGTGTTTTTTTTCAATATGGAAATTATTTTTAATCAAATCGAGAGTACTGCTGATTCTAATCCATTAAAGGCAATCGCATTGCTTATAGGAGCAAATTTTAAGTTTGATATTTTAGCTTTTTTTTCTGGATCTTCGGCTTTTTTAGTTGCTCAACTTCTTGCATGGCTTTTTATCGGATATATCGGTGGAACAATAGCTAAGGGATTCCGAAGAGGTATTATCGTAGGTTTATTAATAGTTGTTATAGATATATTATTGTGGATTATTTTTAACATAGTATCCGGTGAAGATTTAATGGCATTATTCAGCGTGCAATTATCTGAAACTTTGGGTGGAATTATAAGCGCACTCTTAGGAGCATTTATAGGAGGCTTAATTGGTGGGATAATTAGTGGTCCTTATGAAGAGTTCTATTAGGCTGTTATATTTGATACTCAAGTTTTCTTATCACAAATTTTAATCAATTAACACCATATTTTTAATAATTAGGTTTAAGTCATTGAGTATTTTCTAATAATAACAATAACCTTTTCAAATTAAATATCAAGAATAATGTCTAAGAAAGAAGAAATTTTACCAGATCGGGAATTTGCTTTAAACTTGCTTAGAATGTTAAATATACAGCATTCTATTAGACAACATTCTGAAAAAGTTGCTGGTAAAGCTTTGGAGATTGCAAATACAATAACTAAAGCTAAAGTCGATAAGAATTTAATTGAAATAGGATCAATTTTGCATGATATTGGGAGAACAAAAACACATGGATTTGATCATGCATTAAAAGGTGGAAAAATATTAAGACAAAGAGGATTTTCTGAAAAACTTGCTAGGATTTGTGAGACACATATTTTAGGTGGTTTAGATAAAGAAGATGCTAAAGAATTTGGTTTACCTGAAAAGGAATACTTGCCAATAACTGTAGAAGAAAAAATTATATGTTTAGCAGATAAATTAATAGCCGGAACAAAAGAAGTTTCATTAGAGGAACGATTTGACCGGTGGTTTTCTAAATATGGAAGATCTCCTATTCTCCTCAAATCAAAAAGAAGAATTGAAAAAATCCAAAATGAGCTAGAAAATTTAATGTAATTAGGATAATTTTTTTATACCTTCTTTTTTAATTGATTTAAGATACCCCCATATTCTAAAATTTTTGTTAAAAATTCTGGTAATTTATTGAACTCCATCTTGTAGTTTTTAGTTTTGTTAATAATTTCACCCTTTTCTAACACTATTTCTATATAATCACCACGGGAAAAAGATTTTTCATCCCAAATTAATTGAATTGCGGGTATACCTAAATTGATTAAATTCCGAAAATAAATTCGAGCAAAAGACTTTGCAATAATTGCTTTAATACCAAGGATTTTAAATACATTTACGGCCTCCTCTCTAGAACTGCCTGTCCCAAAATTTTCACCTGCAATTATTATATTATACTTCTTAACTTTTTCAACGAAATCTGCATCAATATATTTTAGGGTATATTTGGCCATTTCATTAGTGTCTCTAATTGTTAACGCGTTACTAGGCACAATATCATCTGTATTAATATCATCTCCTAAAAGATACACATTTCCTTCAATTTTATTCATTGATTATAAAACCTCCCGAGGATCTGTTATTTCTCCTTTTAACGCAGAAGCAACAACTGTTGCGGGTGACGCTAAGTAAACTTGAGATTTTGGGGAGCCCATTCTGCCAGTAAAATTTCGATTAGAACTACTAATACATATTTCTTCAGGTCCAAGAACACCCAAATGGCCACCGATACAAGGACCACAGGTAGAATGCCCAACAACCGCTCCCGAATTTATAAACACTTCAATTAATCCTTCTTTTAAGGCTTTTTTGTATATCTCTTTAGAAGCGGGAATAATAATCAATCGCACTTTTGGGGCTATAGTTTTTCCTTTTAGAATTTTGGCAGCTACACGGAAATCTTCCATTCTACCATTTGTACAACTGCCTAGAAATGCCTGATCTATTTTAATTCCTTCTACTTCTTCAATGCTTGCAAGATTGCCAGGATTGGATGGTTTTGCCACAACAGGAGTAATCTCTGATAGGTCATAATCGAAGTTTTTCTCATAGACAGCATCATTATCAGGATGTACAAACTCAAATGGCTCGTTAGTTCTTCTTTTTACCCAACTTTTCAACTTATTATCTGGCAAAAATACCCCAAATTTTGCACCTGCTTCTACCACCATATTTGCGATAGTCATACGCCCATCTATAGATAACTCATTCGCACCGTTTCCATGGAACTCAAGAGATTTATAAATCGCCCCTTTAGTGGATATATCTCCTATAATTTTTAAAATTATATCTTTTGACATTACACCAGTAGATAGATTTCCTTCAAGGTTTATCTTAAAAGTTTCAGGTACTTTAAACCATAGTTTTCCAGTAACAAATACAACGGAAACATCAGTAGCACCAATACCCGTAGATAAACAATTAAAAGCGCCATATGTAGTGGTATGGCTATCTGATCCTACTATTAACATACCAGGACGAGAAAATCCCATCTCCGGTAAAACTTGATGACAAATTCCTTTATCAAGTTGATATCCATAATTATGAACAAATTTGTACTTTTCGGCAAAATTTCTCGCATCTTGATGCATTTCAGCAGCAGAAATAGTTGGTGCAGGTACCCAATGATCTAAGATGAAAAAAATCTTATTTGGATCCCACACATAGTCAATTGCCAGTTTTTCATACTCTTTATGTATTCTCCCTCCTAATTGCTCATGAACCATTATCATATCAATTTCACAATTAATAAATTGTCCGGGAGAAATTTCTTTAAGGTTTGAATGATTTAGAAGTATTTTTTCAGCAATTGTATAACTCAGCTATCTTCACCTTCAATTTGTTCATTTTTACATAAAATTTTATAATCTTTATCTAATAATATTAATGCTTTTCGAACTATTAAATAAGCTTCTAATAAGACTTCTGGGTCAACTTTATCTGGTGTGTCAAATTTGCTATGGGTAAATTTTGCTCCTGCTCTCGTAATGAGATCGATAGAATAAAAACCTCTTTGATGAAATGGGACAGAGTCAGTATGTGCTCCAACGGTTGAATGAAATCCTTTTACATTTACACCTTCTTCTAATGCTGCTTTATTCATATAGTTACTGAGCAAAGGAGCTATTATCTTTCTTGGGTAAATCCCATATGATTTAAAAAATTCGACTTGATTATTCAATCGATCTTTACATGAAATCATTTCTAAATTTATTTGAAATGTGTTCCCTTTAGTATACTTGTCTTCATGGTTATTCACAAAAATCCTTGATCCCATTGTTCCTAATTCTTCAGCTGAAAATTGACAGAACCAAAGGTTAAAATTCTTAGTAGGGTTTTTTCGGAAATGTCTACTTAATTCAAAAACAATTGCCATCCCTGTAGCATTATCCAATGCTCCTGGGGAATTGTTATTAGTGTTAAGAAATAATAAAAAGAGATTTGATAGTGATACCATAATTGTAAATACCCAAATTCCAGTACTGACAATAATGAAATTTAATTTTAAGGGCGTATAAATATGGATGATCAAAACAAATAAGAACCCGCCAAGAAAAATCCCGCTGTATAACCAAACTCGATAAAGAAGGACCCTCCAATAAGTTCGAAATGTTTGAGATTTGGAATCTAAGTGCCCTGAGATGATTATATTTCCAGCATCCTCTTGAGATAGATTATTGGCAGGAACTTTTACAAATATATTTGTTGCATCTCTCGTTTTTCCGTAATATTCTCCCCAAAAACCAGGATTCTCTGGATGCTTTAATCCCTTAATAATTAATAAAACAACGATGGTCATTACTCCGACTATTAACATAGCAATAGTGAAATTGACATAGATAAACATTAAGAGAAATAAGGAAAATGTTAAATTAATAACCATTATTAATTTAACCAATGTTGTTGAGTAGAAATCGGAAAACTCAAATGGTTCTTTTTGTATTTGGGTAGATTCAAATCCTATTTCTTGAAATGTCTTGATAGTGAGTTTAACAGCCTCTTTCTCTCCCTCTGTTCCCGCTAAACGAGGAAAGCTAAATTTGTTTACTAAATTCGATAACCTTTCGAAATTTTCACTCTTATTCTGACTTGAACTCTCTTGCTTCAATTTTAATCGAGGTTTTTGCGCTTATTTTAATAAAACTTTTCCAATACTTATAGTAATTAGATTTATTTATGGATTTTTATTTAAATTTATAATCTTTCACAAGTTTCTTAGGTTATCCAAAACAATCTTTTGGATCTTCTCTTGGACTAATTCTATAATATCATCAGAACTAATAGTGTAATAATCTTCTTGCTTAGCACGAGTTAGATAAAGGTTTCTCACTTTTTCAAGAAATTCAAAGTCTTCAAATTTTTCTAGCTGTTCTTCATTTTTACGAGCTAAAGCAATTTTAGGATCAACATCTAAAATTATTGTTAGATCAGGTTGTCCTACAAATTTATTTAGCTGTTTTATCCATTCAATAGAAATATTTTCTGATTGAATAGATTGATATATTATAGATGATTCTAAATAACGATCTGAGATTACAATATATCCTTCATCTAGTTTTATCTTTATTTCATTATGATAATGAAGATCCCTATCCGCAGCAAATAATAAGGCATCGGTGGAGGGAGGAATTTCTTTGTTTTTCAAGAATTTTCTTAAAATTTTTCCTATTTCACTTTTTGAGGGTTCGTGAGTTAAATATACCTTAAAGCCTTTATACTCTAAAAACCCTTTTAAAAGTTGACTATGTGTGCTAGTTCCAGATCCATCCCCACCATCTAAAACTATAAAATAAGCCTTATGTGTCAAAGTGATTTGTATTCAATAAATAATTAATATTTCAAGAGAATATGAATCATAAGTAATTATTAATTTTAATGTTAATTAACTCAACATGGGAACAACTAACAATTAGAGTATTATAGAGCATTTAAATCCAAAAAAATATCAGTCTACCAAAAAGATTAAAATGATTGAATATTTTAAACAAAAATAAATTAACCAAATCTGAAAATGTCAACTAGTAATCCTACCGCCTTTTGTCCGCGTTGCAATCAACAAGTTTTATTAGCCCGTAAACAATTTGACACCTGTCTAGCGATAGTATTATTAGTTTTTACAGTAATTGGCTTTTTTATCTATCTGGCTGTCTATTATAGTAATACTGAAGACAGATGCGTGCATTGTGGCACACAAATCACTTTCTCACAATCAGCCGTACAATATCAAACACCTCAAGCTCAATATCAAACATCTCAAGTACCACCTGCTTCAAGTACGCTTAATTACTGCCCATTATGTGGGGAAAAATTAGACACTCAAGTAAAGTTCTGTCCAAATTGTGGTGGCAAAATAATATAGGATTTAATTTTAAGTGATATTTTGCTTTTTAGCCATTATCCCTCAAGTACCAAGAAAATATTCCTTTCAAAAATTGGACTCGAGATCTTTTTAGTATCCTTTTTCTTTTCATTGAATTAACTAATAAGAAAAAAAAGGTAAAAAAATGTCATTAATGTATTGTCCGAAATGTAAAATGAATGTCGAGACAAAAAAAGAGGATTTTAGAGTCGGTTTAGCCATAATACTAATTATATTTACGGGAGGTCTTGGATTACTGATATATGTTGCTATATATCTAGATAAAAACAATAATCGTTGTATTCATTGTAATAGTGTTTGCAATGCTCAGCTAGTTAACAATCAATCAAATTCAAATTACCGATTGATTAGTAGTTCTAATCAGATATCAAGTCAAAAGGCTGTAGTACAGACTCAATTAGTTGAGGGTCCCATTAAATATTGTTTTAGTTGTGGTGTTGAGCTAGATCCGAGAGAAGAAGCTAAATTTTGCAGATTTTGTGGGACTAATATTAATTAAATTTAAATCTCTTTTTATTCTTTTTTTAAACTTCTTGAACTTAACAATTAGGATTAATGTTTTTCACTTTTTTAAATTGTCTTTAATTGATTTTAAAATTGTAGATTCAACAGGTGTGCACCCTTTTATAAATGTTCCATTCTCTTCTAAATTAGAGGTACAATTTCCAATGAGAAAAGTATCTGAGTAAAGATCTGATTGTTTTATCCCCTTACCTATTGCTAAATTCAGGGGATTTTCAGGAGTGAAATTTTCATCAATAAATTTTTTATTATTTTTTAGTAAATTAAATACTGTTGATAAACAAGCGGAACATGAATCAATATCAATAAGATTAACATTTTTATATTTTATCGTAATTGAAGTTGGGGGGGGTTCTAATGGATTTAAAAATTGATCTATATTTTGAGGTATGGTTTTAATATCATCTTGCGTTTTTGGCATGCCTTGTATTGATTCTGAGATTAATTTTAAATGGGGAACTTCCTTTAGAGTCCACTCTGGCTGCGTCAATGCAAGAGCTATGATGTCTGCTGCAAGAAAGTTTGTTGATGCAATTATAGTGTCCATCCTTACACAATTCCCCGAAGATGGGCCCATTCCTTCTTGGACATAAGATGCGTCTATAATAACTAAGTTAGGTTTTATTATATGTGCAAGATCTGCTATGGCTACATCTAATTCCTTGACGTTTTCCATTGTATTTTTAATTTGGTTTATTAAGTCAGAATTTTGGAGGTGATGCAAAGAAATTTTCTCCCTCCTATAAATTAATCCTTTTAAGTTTTTGAAGCTTAAGGAGGCACCAGTATGCATATGCATTTTAAGTACAGGGATTGATATGATATAATCAATATCGTTCCAGTAACCTGATAATTTTATTTCTTTTAACAGTTTACCTTTGGGGATCTTCTTTAGGGTTGGGGGGCGTTCATCTAAATCTAAGAAACTAAGTTCTCTCTCTCCTAATAACTTAGAGTAACCTGAATTTTTGAATGCGGTTTGGGAATTAGTATTAATGATTGGAGAATCACCTATAAAAAATTTAGCGTTATATCGTTCCTTTATGTAAGTATAAACTGCGGATACCACATCAGGGTTTGTATTAATACCTGATCGCGGTTCGGCATCTCTTCCGACATTAGGTTTTAACAGAACGTTCTTCCCCGTCATATCTGGGATGTTAAGGTTATCAAGACATGATATTACTGCTTCATGAATATTCTTATTTCGAGCTAGTGAAACAACCGGTATATCTTCTTTTAGCATTATTTTATCCCCAAAAACTCAATAATCTTCTTCTTCATTAGACTTCTATTAGGTCTATGATTTGTCCACCATTCAAACGCTAATATTCCTTGATTAACAAGCATATCTAACCCCCCTAGTGTTTGACATCCAATTTCTGCTGCTTCCTTCATCAATCTTGTCTCTAGGGGATTATAAACAACATCAAATACAAAAAGATCTCCATGGAGCGAATTTTTTATTATGGGACTTTCTTCTACATTTGGATACATCCCAATCGGGGTTGCATTGATAAGAATATCTGCTTTCTTCAAGCCTTCGTTAATATTTTTATCATTACTTATTTTTCCTTCAACATCTGCATTCATATTTTCTTCTATTTCATTAGCGATTGAAATTGCTCTTTCTTTAATCAAATCGGTTAATGTTATATGATTGGCTTCTTCTGCCATAATATAAGCCAAAGACCTAGCAACACCACCTGATCCTAAAAAAAAAATATTCTTTCCAGATACATTACAACCCGCATCTATAAGAGCCTTTTTAGCACCGCTTGCATCAGTATTTCTTGCTTTTAAAATTCCTTCTTCGTTTTTTATTGTATTTATCGCTCCTATTTTTAATGCAATTGGATCAATTTCGTCTAAGTGTTTAATGACAGTTTCCTTATGAGGTATTGTGACATTAATTCCTTTAATATCTAAAGCTCTTATACCTTTGATGGCTTTTTCAAGTTCATTTGGGTGAACATCAAAAGCTAAGTACACGTAATCAAGTCCTAATTCGTGAAGGGCAGGATTCCACATTATAGGAGACATACTATGTTCTATAGGATGCCCTATAACACAAAAAATCTTGGTTTTTGAAGTAATAAGTTTATCAGATGACATCCTTAAAGCAGAAGTTTTATATTTTATTTAATAATATGTTTAAGAAAAAATGTAATATATAATTATTTAGCTAATATCAAGGAACAATAGGAGGAAAATAAGAAGATGAGTAAAATATCTTTAAGCCCGGGATACTCCACTTTCCCTATGCCAGCAGCAGTTATTTCTGTGGGTACAGGAGATGAAGCCAATTTAATTACTCTTGCCTATGTTGGAAAAGTGTGCTCAAAACCACCAATTATTGCTATATCTATACAACCGATACGTCACTCTTATCATATAATAGAAAAACTTGGAGAATTTGTAATCAATTACCCAACCATCAATCAGTTAAGAGAAATGGATTATTGTGGTACGAGATCTGGGAGAAATGTGAATAAATGGAAAGAGTTAAATTTAACAAAAGAAAAAGCATCAGTTGTAAGTGTGCCTTTAGTAAAGGAATTCCCTTGGAATATGGAATGCAAGGTTGTTAATAGAATAGAACTTGGTACTCATGTATGTTATTTTGGGGAAGTGGTGGCGGTTCATTCTGATGAAGAGTATGTTAAAAATGGTTCACTGGATCCTGACAAATTTAATTTTTTCGCTTATATTTCAGGTATCTATATTGCTTTGAATAAAGGAGCAATAGAAAGGCATGGATTTTCATTATCAAAACCTTTAGAATGATCTCTATAATTATTTGAATAATAAAGTTAGAAGAATTATGTCTAAAAGTAATATCGCGCTAATTGGGTTTATGGCAACAGGGAAAACTACAGTAGGGAAGGCACTGGTAGATTATCTAGGAAGCCCATACTCCTTCATTGAAACAGACCAAATAATAATAGAGAATGTTGGAAAGGATATCCCAAAGATTTTTGCAGAAGAAGGTGAAAATAAATTTCGGGAATATGAAATATCTGCATGTAAACAAGTTTCCTTATTAAAAAATGTTGTGATTTCATGCGGGGGTGGCGTTGTGTTAAACAAGGTAAATATTGATAATCTAAAGAAGAATTGCTATATTATGTTATTAAAAGCATCGACCCAAGAGATATACACTAGAGCTATGAAGGATGGAAAGGAAACTAGACCTATTATTAATAAAGAAGATCCCAAAAGTGAAATAGAGGATGTTCTAAAATTCCGGAATCCCTTATACAATAGTGCTGCAGATTTTGTTATTGAAACAACTGGTAAGAAAATTAGTGATATTGTTATAGAGATTGTTAAAAAAACCCATCTAAAAACCTAAATTTAAATTTATAAAGCCTACTAATATTGTATAAAACATGGTTAAGAGTAAAGATTATGACGGAATATAAAAGGACTAAATGCCCAAAATGTAACAATGAGAATCCACGCATGCTCCATGATGAACCCGATAAGAGTAATATTCTTTACTACAGTATTGAAAACGTTATTTAAACTTTTCGCTGAAGCAGGGAACACCAGTTTATGCGCGAATCATAAAATGTGGCGATTGCGGAAACACATTTTCAAAATCTGCCCCAGCTTAACATTCTAAAAAAAGATTACTCTTTCTTTTTTTAATTCTTATTTATTTAAGTGAAAGAAGCTAAATGCTAAGATTTAACAGGTTCAGAATTTCTCTTAATTTAGTAATACTTATTTGACCTGATGCCGTTTTTTCTAAATAGGAACCATATGTTAAGAAAGACTTGCTAAAATTGCACAAAATTCTTGACAATAGTCCCACTTCACCCATGCAAAAGGAGATTAATCTTAATTTTTTACTTGATTTTATTTTGCATAATTGTAAAGGAATTAAATTATCCTCAAAAGATTGAGCTGTAAATATAAGTTTGAAAATGCCTTTTTCTACAATCTTTTGATCAATTTGAACGTTTTGTTTCAACTTTTTCAAAGAATCTTCTAAAATTTCAACTGCTACATCGTAAGTAGGAGTTTTTTCAAAATCGTGAAGAGAAAATATTAGGTTTACCTTATTATGTGATGCTAAGCGAATTATTTCACTTAAAATACTACTTTCAGTATTAATTTCAATATCAAGATATCTTGGCTCTGATTCAATTATAATTTTTATTATTTGAAGTCGCTTACTGACTTCAATTTCTATCTGTCCACCTTCAGAGTAATCTCTAAAAGTACAGATCACGGGAATTTTTGGTTGAATTCGATTTATTAGATCAATTATAAAATCTTTAGTAATTTTTTGGATATCGGAAATATAATCAAATCTTAGTTCGATAAAGTCGGGATTAAGAATTATAACTTTTTCAATAGTTGGGGCGATCTCGCTGACCACTACAGATTTAATTGGGATTGGTACACAAATATTGTACTTCATAGTAAGAAATTAATTTCCTAATAAAAATTAAATATTCAATATTTCTTTTATATCTTTTTCGGTGAATTTCAAGGTGTTTTCAGCGTTTACTTTTTTGAGGATTCCCATTTTTTTATAATACTTAATAATCGGCTTTGCATTCTTTTCATAAGCATCTAATCTGTTTTTCAGTGTTTCTTCATTATCATCACTTCGTTGTTCAAATTTTATTTCAGAACCACATGCATCACATATACCTTCTACCTTAGGTGGAAGAGTATATTTATTGTAAAGCTTATTACAATTAGGACAGGCGTATCTACCTAATATTCTTTTCATTATTAAGTCTCTTGGAACTTCTAGTAGAAGTAATAGATCAACTTCAGTTATATTTGTTAACGCTTTTGCCTGAGATATCGTACGAGGGAATCCATCAAGAATGAAACCTTCTGCCTTCACATCTTCTCTAGTCAGTCGATCTCGTACCATCTCGATAGTCACATCATCAGGAACTAGCTCACCTTTATCCATATAGCCTTTAGCTTTCAATCCTAAGGGTGTTTCATTTTTCAAGTTTTCCCTAAATATATCTCCTGTACTGATATGAATAATATCTGGCAAAACTTTTCTAATCTGTGAACTAAAGGTACCTTTTCCCGCGCCAGGCGGACCAAACAGTATTAATTTTTTCATAATTATCTAGTAAAATTAATAGAATAAAAAAAACTTAACCCGTAAAATAGGATTTTTCCACTTCTTTTATCAAATTTTCCACTTGTCTCTTTTCTCTCCTACTAAAAAGAGTAGCAAAATCTTTTTTTATTGAAGAACCATAATAAGAATTTCCAAAAAAGGTACTGGATTTATCTATTGCTCGTAATAATAATTTTAAACCTCCCATGTGAAGATATATTGAAATATCATTAATAATAATTATAGAAGTTGGTTCTTCATTAAAAGAATTAAGTACTTTAACGGTCTTCTTAAAATTTTCATATGCATTTTGGTACAATTCAGTTTTATTACTTGATTTAAAGCGGGGAGGGATAATTTCTCCTTTAAATGAGATATTCCTACATTTGGTACTACCTGTGTAGAAATCTAGGATTTTTCCCCCAATTTTTAGATGGTTAAATGTTGTTAATTTGGGAGCAAAATCTAAAATACTAACATCCTTAGGTGATGCATTTTTTGATTCTAAAAGATATTGAACGAATTTAGATGTTAGGTAAGTCTTTTTTGTATTAGTATCTCCATATAATAAAGTATGGTGACCAAAAAATTCATTAAAATCTAAATCTTCACGGTGCGTCATAAATAAAATTGAAAAGCATTAAATTTAATATTTAAAAGAAATCTTCCCATGTTATTTTTGCTCGTTTTAAAACTACTAAAACAAGAAAGCCCATTATCGCTCCAGGAATAGAGCTCAATGCAAATAAGCTCCAATATATATATAGGCTTTCTACTGTAAAAATAGTCCCAATTGGCGCAATTAAATGCCCTATAGTCCCACCTAAGAAAACCGTACCAATAGGTTCAGCTAATGCTGCAAATTCTAAGTATTTTGGATAATTTTTACGTAGAAAATAAGATATGGTACCAACAACAACTGCACCCGTTATTCCTCCATGAAAAGCATGGATTGTGCCAATCGAAAGTGAGAATCGAAGTGATGCAATCCCAAGAGCAGTAATGCACGATGAAGTAAGTCCGATTAGAACCCCTGTAATAGCATTAAAGAAGTGTGCAAAAGGATTAATTTTAGTTCCAAATATAGTAAAATAAGCAAAGGGATTAATAAAACTTAAAACTAATCCTACGGCAATAAAAATTGCTATTGCTGCTACTTTTTTAGTCAAAAAATCCGAAGGAAATACAATTTCTTTAACATTAGACCTATTTTCGCTCAATTTAAAATCAACCGATATTACTCTTCTAAATTATTAAAAATTATGATTTTCTATATAAAGTTTGTTTTTGCTTTTAAAGGCGGTATCTTAGTCATTATTGATTAATTCAAAAATTTTCTGAAGCTTTTCAATAATATCAGCTGAACTCTTCCCAAATAACCGTATCATTGGTTCTTTACCAATAGATCCTCTATCCCAGATGATATCCGAAATCTTACCATTCCTATCTATACTTTCTTTAATTAACCACTGCATCGTAGAAAATTCCTTTTGCTTAATTTCTTCTGGTTCTTTTTCTCGATTAATTTCTTTTAATTCCAAATCCGTTTTTTTCTGAATATCTTCTATTAATTCTGGGGTATATTTTAAATTCATGACAAAATTAACTGATGTATCAAACTCTTTTGCTGTAAGAAGTAATCGTGCTGTATGTTCAGCAACTCCAAATTTAATATCTCCTGCGGCTATAGGAAGACCATCAACAATGGTTATTCTCCCATCAATTCCAGCCACATCTCCCTTTTTTTTGGCATCTGGTAAAGCTCCTGCGATGTTTGTTCTTACTTCTGGTATTAATTTTATGAATTTCTTTATTTTTATGAAACTGTATATTTCTTTGATCTGGTCAATAACTTCTAATTTTTCTTCAGAATTAGGTGGTTCTCTAAGCTCGTTGTTTTCCATCAAATCTATAAGGAATATAAGTTTATTTAATTTATCGTTTATTCAATCAATTGGATGGAGAGAACAGCCTTATGATACAAATAGGAGATACTTTGATAAATCCAACAAAGATTATATGTTTGGGTACTAACTACATGGATCATGTAGAAGAGACAGGATTAGAAGTTCCAGAAGAACCTCTAATTTTTCCTAAGACATTAAATTGTTTAATTACTCATAACCAACCCATAATCTATCCAAAATACCTTTACAACAATAGAAAGTATAATAGGGTGGATTATGAAGTAGAATTAGCTTTTATTGTTAAGGATAAATGTAAAAACATTTCTGCTGAGAATGCTTATGATCATATTTTAGGTTATACTGTTTTTAATGATGTAACCGCTCGTAAAATGCAGACAAAGGACATTATTTCGCAAAAACCGTGGTTTAGATCGAAGTCCTTCGATAGTTTCGGACCAATTGGTCCTGTGATAAAAAAGGTTGATGAGATTAAAGATCCTCATAACCTTGATATCGAATTGAAGGTGAATGGAAAAACAAAACAATCATCAAATACAACACATCTATTATTTAAGATACCCGAGATTTTCGAATATATTACTAAATTTTTTACTATGGAACCTGGTGATATCGTTGCTACAGGTACTCCTGGTGGAATAGGTCCTGTTAATCCTGGAGATTTGATTGAAGCAAAAATAGAAAAGATAGGCACTCTTACAAATAAAGTAATTTTGGAAGGAGAAGAAGCGAATTTATGAGAATTGGAAATACAGAATTCAACCCAACTAAAATCATTTGTATCGGGCGTAATTATTTAGAGCATGCTAAGGAACTAAATTCTCCAGTGCCCACCGAGCCGGTGTTTTTTGTAAAGACTCTAAACTCTATTATCACCAATGGAGCGCCAATAATATATCCTCGAATTCTATATGAAAATGAAGAATTCAACAGAGTGGACCATGAAGTAGAACTTGCTTTCATCATGCAGAAGAACTGTAAAAAAATTTCGGCTACAAATGCTTATGATTATATTCAAGGTTATACTATTTTTCTAGATATAACAGCTAGGAAAATGCAAATTAAGGATCGTAATTTGAACTTACCGTGGTACAGAAGTAAAAATTTCGATTCTTTCGGAGTTTTGGGACCACATATAGCTCCTTTAAATGAAATTAGTGATCCTCATAACCTCAATATTGAATTAAAAATTGATGGTGTTGTAAAGCAATCATCAAATACAAAATACATGATTTTTAAAATTCCACAGTTATTAGAATATCTTTCTAGTTTTGTAACTCTTGAGAAAGGGGATATAATTGCTACTGGTACCCCAAGTGGGGTAGGACCAATTCAACCAGGGGATAATATTGAAGCATCTATTGAAAAGATTGGAAAGATTATACATCAAGTCGTTTTAGAAAAAGAAGATTAAATTTTATTCTTCAATTGAGTTTAAGACTAAATCTCATTTTCATTAACGACATATATGATTATATTTTTGGTCTAAAAAACTTGTAGCTTTTATTGTTATTTATTAAAATTTTCTTAACCTCAATTTTTCAATAACTAATATAGTATTCTAAGAGTGTAAAATATATGAAATTAAAAAAAAAGTCAATAGTATTAATTTTCTTGACGGTTTCTATGTTTTCAGGGATAATTATGACAAACTCTTTAGCTAAGACTAATTTTATGAGATGGTGTGAAACTAATGACCAATCATATGTAGATGTTAGAGTTCCGGATTATTATTCATTGGGAGTTCTAAAAGCTCAATATTGTGATCAACAGATTATTAAGTTAGATTATGCGATAAAAGGTTTGATTCAAACTCTTGGTATTCCTCTTGATTATTGTTACCACTTAGCTAGTCTTTATAATGCGCAGATTCCACAAGATTACAAGAATGAACTTCAAGGGATTGCTGATTCGATACCAACTTTAACTTATTATGATGTGGTATTACAAGTCTGTTTATTTGATGGTTTCTATGGTCAAATTATACCTTCGAAGACAGGAGTAAATATACCCCCCATACATCTAGGGGGTTGTACGGTTGTGGCTTCCAAAAATACTGATGAGACTATAACAATTGGTCAAAACATGGATCTTTCATATTATTTCAAAGATACTCTATATTTTATTAAGTATAAAATAAAAGGAAAACAACCAGTGTTTGCAATGTACATGGGGGCGTGTCATTTGGTTGGAATTACTAAGAAGGTGAGCTCTGTCTTAAATCTTATAGAAACCGTTGTTCATGGTGAAATTTGCATGCCAACCTCTATTAAAAGACGACTTTCTTTAGAATCGAGTAAGAATGCCTTCGAATATCAAGAAATCATGATAAATAATGGGTTTGCGTCCAGCTGGAATTGGTTAATTGGTGATAAATACAACAACCTTATTGCTTGTGAGAGTATACCAGCTGTATATAATGACCAAATTCTGAGTTGTGGTGAAGCAATCGTTAAATCTAACACTTATAAAACACCTGAATATATTCCATATTTACTGAAACCTTCTTATTCCTTAGAACGCCAAGCGAAAGCGGAAGACCTAACCTCAAAGGCTATGAATGATGGTATTCTTACATTAGATGAATTGTTTGGGGATGTTTTATCATTCCGAGATGGAACAGATGCGTCAATAACCAGATTGCCAGGAGATAATTCTAATGATCCAATAATAACTTCCACAATTGCCTTTATGGGTTTAAAAGGAAAGGATGGAAGGTTTGGAGTCGGGAATCCTCTTGAGAGTAGTTGGGGTGTAATTCCCCTCTAATATTAAGGGTTATAAATACCCTTTCAAATCTTTTTTTTTCGTGATTTCTTAACAAAATGGCTTTAGCATAGAAATTTCCATTTAATAAAAAGTATTAAATTTTGAGAATTATATTTTATGAATTAAACTTTTTTAAGAATAACTATTTTTTATAGATCATGGAGATTGAAGTTAGCGAAGAAGCAAAGAGGGAAATACTTAAATTAATCTCCACTCCTGGAGTTGAAATTGAAGAGATTGTTAAAAAAGTTAAGCTAGATTATGATATTATAATGAATTTTTTATCTGATGAATTTTTAAAACATAATTTAGATTATGGCAGAAGAATCTGTTGCCGGTATTAAAGCTTGTTTATTTTAATAAAACTTATTAATTTTTGTACATTTCTAAATTCACTAAGTTCAAAACATTATAAAGGACTTAGGACGCAAATTAATGCGGTTTCAATATATTATTGATATTGAAATGAGTTATAACAATCTTAATTTAGCGTTCTTAACCTTGAATAAGTTTTGATGAGAAGTAACTAGAAAAAACAGTGAGAATAAGTGAGTGAAAAAGGAAAAGTAATTGTAATGGCTCTTGTCACTGGTGGTAGCGCGTCAGGAGGACCACCTATTGGGCCTGCAGTTGGACCCACTGGTATAAATATCAAAGATGTCGTTGATGAGATAAATGATCAAACAATGGTCTTTAAAGGGTTAACTGTACCCGTAAGAATAGAATGTGATCCTGAAACAAAACAATTTGAAATTTTTGTAGAAACTCCTTCTACAGCTTCATTATTACTTAAAGAAGCAGGAGTAGAGAAAGGGAGTTCATCGTGTGCAGAAGAAAAAATTGGTGATCTAACGTTTGAACAGATTGTTAAAGTCGTTGAAGCAAAGAAAGAAAAATTTTTGGATAAAACGTTTAAATCTGCGGTTAAAACAGCTCTAGGTACCGCTTTGTCTGTTGGAATAACAGTTGAAGGAGAAGATCCAAGAGAAATTCAAAAAAAATTAGAAAATGGTGAATTTGATAACCAAATTAAAGGTGAGTTGTAAAAGTGAAGGTAGATGATAAATTATTAAGAAAATCCCTCAGTACCGCAATAGACTTTTCAACTATTAAGAAAGAAGGTTTCAAAGATAAAGTTCGAAAGTTTGATGAAACAATTGATCTTATCATTAACATAAAAGATGTGAATCTGAATGATCCAAAAAACAGAATTGATAAAGAAATAATCCTCTCGTATAAAGTGATTGCTGAAGAAAAACCAAATATATGTGTGATAGCTTCAGATGAAATATTAAGTGAAGCTAAAAAGGCAGGTATTGATACTCTCGATGCAGATGGGCTGGTTAAATTAAATAATGAAGAAAAGAAGTACAAAAAGAAATTTGCCAAAAAATATGAATTTTTTATAGTAGAATCAAAGATGATGCGAGATGTAGCTCGTTATCTAGCCCGATTTCTAGGTCCTTTAGGGAAAATGCCAAAACCTTTCCCTACAGGCTATGGAATTATTTCTAATCCTGAAGATTTGATGGTTGCATTCGAAAGATATAAGAAAGTAGTTAGAATTCAAATGAAAAAACAGCCAATAATCTTTGCTAAAGTAGGGAGAAAATCAATGGACATAGAAAAATTGTTTGAGAATATAAAAACTGTAGTTAGCTTTATTGCTGATCAAATGCCTCATAAATATAATAATTTTAAATCTATGTATTTAAAAAGTACAATGGGGCGCCCATGTAAAGTAGATGAAGCTTTTCTAAAAAGTCTAGAGGTGAGTTAGAAAGATGATCAAAAAAGCGCGTATTCCACAATGGAAATTAGAGGAAATTAATACATTGAAGGATTTATTTAAAGAATATAAAAATATTGCCGTTATCGAAGTTGGTCGCATACATGATATACAAATTCAATCAACCCGTAAGATCTTAAGAGGAAAAGCGGTTTTTCGAATGTCAAAAAAATCTTTGCAGCTTCGAGCGATTGATGCATTTAAAAAAGAATCAAAGAAATCAAATTTAGATGAATTAGCAAATAATATTCCTGGTCAATCAAGTTTGATATTTACAAATCTTGATTTTATGGAGTTAAAAAAGATCTTTCATGAAAATGAGTGGATGGTTCCAGCAAAACCAAATGAAATAACACCTGTAGATATCTGGGTTCCTGAAGGAGATACTGGGTTACCCACAGGACAAGTCATAAGTGAACTGAATATGACTTTAAAACTCCCTACAAGAATAATGAATGATACCATTCATATACGTGAAGACACAAGAACACACAAAGTTGGTGATTTAGTTACTGTTAAACAAGCAGCCGTTCTGAAGAAATTAGGGATAACTCCGATAGAATCACTAATTAAAATACATTATGCTTGGAGTGATGGAGAAATTATACCCATAGATATCCTCTATATGGATGTAGAAGAATTTAAAAGAGAAGTCATTATAGCCTATAAAGAAGCACTTAGTATTGCCTTTGAAATGCCATTCTACATAGAAAATATGCATGAAGACTATATAAGGAAAGCTGCTTCTGAAGCTAATACTCTCGAAACAATGATTTTTGGTGAGGGAATCACTGTTCCGGCTGAACCCAAACCTAAAGTTGAAGAAAAAGAACCTGAGGAGGAACCTGAAGAAGAAGTGGGGATTGGCGGGTTATTTGGTTAAAAAAAAATAGATAAGTAATAAAATTATGAATATAAAATTAAAAGTATTAAATTGGAGGTTTTAAGATATGGAAAGTGTCTATGCTGCATTATTGCTTCATAAGGTTGGAGGAAAAATTACCGAAGCAAATGTAGAAAAAGTATTGACTGCTGCAGGTGCAAAAGCTGATAAAACAGAAATAGCAAAACTGATTGCTGGGTTAAAACAAACAGATATTGATGATATTATAAAGTCTGCTGGTACTGCGTCTGTTATGACTGCTCCTGCTGGAGGCAAAGCTGAGAAAAAGAAGGAAGCTAAGAAGGAAAAAGAAGAAGAAGTTGAGGAAGAGCCCACAGGGATTGGATCACTCTTTTAGAACCCTTGAAAATCGATTTAATTCAGTTAATATACCAAAATCGATTACCTGATGTAATTCCTCGAAGACCAATTTTTTTTATTTTTATTATTTTTCAAAAATTAAAAAGAATATTCTCAAACAGTAGTTTTTTTAGATTGCCTTAATTAAACCAAGTTTTCAAATCATAAACTTTTTTTAAAATTCTATTTTTTTAAAATTACTGATTAGTTTTGAGATTTTAATAATATTTATTTAAATGGCCTACAATATTAAACCGAAAAAAACTCACGTTGTTGTATAAATATGGCAGGAAAATTCCTTAGGTTCTTTTCACCATTCATTAAAGCAATGCCTGAAATTAAAAATCCTCAACGTGAGGTTTCCTTTAAAGAAAAATTTATCTGGACAGCTATCGTGCTCATTATTTATTTAATAATGTCAAACATTCCTCTTTATGGTATTCAGATATCAGAATCAACTGATTATTTTTATTGGTTGCGTGTAATTCTTGCAAGCCAGAGGGGAACACTCACAGAACTCGGTATTGGGCCTATTGTAACTTCGGGACTTATCATGCAATTACTCTTAGGTTCACGAATTATCAACGTAAATATGGCTGATCCATATGATAGAGCTTTGTTTAGTGGTGCTCAGAAGGTTCTTGCTATTTTCCTAACAATATTCAATGCTATTGCTTATTTATTTGGGGGCGCTTTTGGTAATTTGTCAGAAATAGGGATTCAAGGGGCAGTTTTTATTTTTGTTCAATTGCTTTTTGCAGGGATAATTATAATTCTCCTTGATGAATTACTCCAAAAAGGATGGGGTCTTGGAAGTGGCGTATCCTTGTTTATTGCGGCAGGTGTAGCAGGACAAATCTTCTGGAATTGTTTCAGCTTTATTTCTACTCCTGCTCCTCCTGATGGAGATGGATTACCAAGAGGTATCGTTATTGCCTTTTTTACTGCAATCTTTGATGGCGACTCTGGAACAAACGTAGGTAGTCTTTTTCTTAGGGGAAGACTCCCGTCATTACTAGGTATTATAACTACTGTGGGTATACTATTCTTGGTTATTTGGTTTGAATCAACGCGTGTAGAAATCCCACTTACATATCGAGGCTATCGAGGATATAAGGGTAAGTATCCAATGAAATTACTTTATGTTTCTAATATTCCGGTAATATTAGTTAATGCATTATATGCGAATTTCTTATTTTTTGGGCAGTTACTTGCTGGACCAGGATCTGCTTTACGTGTAACCAATGGAGGACTCATTCCTGATTTCTGGGTTGATTTAATTGGAAGGTTTGAAACACAAGAAGCAGGAGCAGGTATGGGAGGACAACTAGTGCCGACATTTGGACTAATATATTTGCTTACGCCTCCATTGGGCATGGCTCAGCTGGTGGCGGATCCGTTTAGAGCTGTATTATATTTACTCATTTTCATTGCACTTTGTATCATACTTGGTCGAGTCTGGGTCGAAGTTTCAGGTCTCGCCCCGCGAGATATAGCAGGGCAGATATTAGATTCAAAAATGCAAGTACCCGGGTTTAGAAGCTCTGAAAAAGTTTTAGAGCGGATATTGAAACGATATATTCCAACTTTGGTGATTCTCAACGGAATTTTTATCGCTGTATTGAGTTTCTTCGCAGATAGTCTAGGTGCGTTGACCTCCGGTACGGGTTTACTAATTTCCATCGGAATAATTCATCAATATGGTGAAACCTTAGCTAAAGAGATGGCTGCGAGCCAATATCCTGGCATGAGAGGATTACTTGGCTTAGATTAACCACTTCCTCTTAGATCTAATTATTCTGGAGTTTTTTCTCTACGTAATTGATTATAAATAACTTAGCAAAATTTAAAGAATCTTCAAATGATACCTTTAATTTTTTGCTTATTCTAGGATTCGGTTAACAATCACTTGAGAAGATAAACAAATTTAGGTTTTTATTATTTGAACTTTTAATCATTTTATGAAACAGAATTCCTTCTGTAAAGTTTATAACGTTTTTTAGTTTTATTTAAATATAATAATGATGTTATTTATGTTCGATTTTGCAGAATGGGTATCTACACCACCTGTCTCAATGTTCTTTGTGCTAATCTTAGCTTCTCTTACCGCACTAATAAGTGCTTTTTTAACTAAATGGCTGGTTGATACTGAAGAACTGGAGCGTAAGCAAAAGCAAATTAAAGGTCATGAAGAAGAGAAATCAAAAATAATTGAACTAGCTGAAGTAGATCCGGAACGTTATCGGAAACAGCGAAAAAGATGGGAGCGTAAAGAAGAAATGTTAAAGCAATCGCAGCAGAAAATGTCACTTCAGAGATTGAAACCGACCTGTATAACATTTCTTCCAATGATTGTAATTTTTGGGATTCTGAATACAATTTTTGCTGGTGCTAGAGTTGCACTTAGTCCTATGCACGCAAACGATATCCCTCTCATAGGAGGTTTTATAAGTGCTGATGCGGTCTGGATAAACTTTACAGCATGGTATTTTTTGTGTTCACTTGGTATTAATACACTAGTTCAAAGACTTCTTAAACTTCAAACTCAAGCATCCGGAGGAATGGGCCAGATGATGGGCGCTTCTAAAGCAAAAGCTATCGATTTTCCAGATGTTTAAGATTTTTCCCTTATAACTCTCAATGTTAATATATTAAATAACGCAACGGGAGGGATCTATTCCCATAAGAAGAAGTTTCTTATAGATCGAACCCCCGCGTGCATTCACACACTGGCTTTCTGGAAAAATTTTCTACTCCAAGCCAGCGCCGTACCGGGCTAGGCAACCGTTGCATTTAAAAAAATAATAATAGATTAACATATTATTAGTTATTTATTTTTACTATTTTATAGGGATAGAAACAATTTCATTCAATTTCTTTTCTAGCTTTGCTTTTTTTATAGCAGCTTCAACTTCTTCATGTTTAGCGCCTTTTTTAATTTCAATTGTATCTGTCATTGGTTCAATATGATTATAATTAACTCTTCTCCTTCTAACCTTTAATCCATCAATTAGTAAGTAGTTTTTATCAATAATGTCAACGATAACACAATAATGACCGGCTTCTCTTCCCATTGTTTTGACGCAGAGACGTCCTATATCATATACACTCATATTTAATTTGTCACCAAATTATCTGTTTAGTTACTGGTGTCTTAAATCACCAGTAAATCACATCAATTTGTAGTAATTAAGTATATTAATGCAAGAATAAATTATTTTTGATTTTTATTAGATTAAATCAATTCTTGTTTTTTTAATGCGGCAAAAATTATTTCCACAACTTCCTCAATGGTCAGCTCCGTTGTATCAATAATTAAATTATAGAGGTTCTCTATTATCGATTGATTATTTAGATCAAGTTCATAAAGTTTATTAAACCGTGCTAATTCTGATTTTTCCCTTATAAGTGTTTCTTTTAATTTTTCTTCATAATTTGAATTATCTCTTTCAGTCATTCTATTAACTCGTGTTTCCAAGGGACAAGTTAATAAAATTTTAAAATCAGCAATAGAATCAAGAATGTAAGCACTTAATTGGCTATCGATTAAAATATTATCTCTTGAAGCGATCTCAATTATCTTTTTATCTAATTTTTTATCAATATGAGGATTTTTTTCGACATAATCGGTGAATTCTTCTAAAGAGAACTTCATTTCTTTTGCTAATTCTCTAAAAGCTTGTCCAGTACTGTAATATTTTATTCCTAATTTTTGGGATATTATCTTCCCAATTGTGCTTTTACCAGTTCCATGAAGCCCTGAGATTGTTAAGATCATTGCTTTTTTAATTTTAAGTTTAGATGATAATTTAAATGAAGTAATGAATCTTTCCTATTTAAATAGTAGAAATTGAGTGATTGAAAAAAGATTATTGGTTCCAAACTGATTCTTTTATTAATGTATTAAGACATGTAGAACAATACCTTCCACTTTCTAATCTATTTGCTCTTCTCGCTGTTTTATTAGTTTTTCTCATTTTAGAGGGGCGTAATCTTGGAACAGATTGTATAGGTCTTTTACAAATCGCACAATGTGCTCTTTTTGGTTTTTTTCTCCAATAGTGAGTAACGCTTGTATTTCCTGGTGTTCTTACTTTTTTTCTAGCTTGGCTTTTCGATCTCAATCCTGGACGTGGAATATTAATAACCTCTTAACTTATAATTTAAGAGCCATAGTAATGAAGCTAATATAATTTTAAAGCAAAGAAAGAATATTAATTTTATTGTTTTGTTTACGCTTTAAGATTTAATTTACTCTGAAATTTCTTAAAGATTTGGTAAATTTCATCAACAATTTCCTCACTAGATTTTTTACTTCTTTCTCCGTAATTAGATTCTGAAAAAACGACTTTATAGATCTTTTTAATTTCATCACGAAGATTTTCCAATCCAGGAAACCTTTTCATATTTTTTATTAATTCTGTAAACAAGTTATTTATTAGTTCATTCTCTTGTAATCCTTTTAATTTTAAGGCGTCCATTAATGTTATAAAGGATGATGTTATTTCTAAAGTTATCCCGGGGAGTTCCAATACAGTGGAGCTCATATTCTCAGAAACTATTTGGCGATCTTGTATATCATTCTCATCAGCGTTAAGAGAGAATTCTAAAGAAGATAATTTGTTTATAATACCTATTGCGTTATAATAGTGTTCAGTAAAGTTCATTTTTTTAAGAAGTAGGGAAAGTTCAATCTTTTTCTCATTTAAATAGAAATTAAACTGTACTAATTCATTAATTGCATTTTTAACGGTTCTTCGGAAAAAATTATTATTAATAATCCCTTCTTCAAATTTTTCATAGGCATTAAGAATAGTATGAATTAATGCATATAATTCAGATTCAATATCTTTATTAGAACTAGAATTATCAGCTACCATGTTTGCAAGTAAGAATTAAAGAAAGATTGTATATATAAATTTTAGAATATGTGTTAATAAATTTACCCAAATAACGTTGGACGCAGAAAATAGAATAAAACTGCAATCACAGAGCCAATTATAATAGTTGGGATTAATACTCGGGTAGTTGAAGAATTACTAAGTTCTCGTATTGCTAAAGTCATCAATATAGGAACCCAAATAGCAATCGTGAGAGCATCAAGTATGTCTAATACTGCCCAAATTCTAGAGTTAAATAATTGATTTAAAGCACTAATAATATTTGTTACAGTTATTGGAGGGAAACCAATTAAAGCAATAAGGGCTTTGATTGCATTAATTAGTAAGAACGGAGTGAACGCACATAACATCATTTTAAATTTATAGGACCCTTCTAACTGGAGCATAGTACCACCTTTATAGATACTAAAAGGACTAATTTCAGCTTCTTTATATTGCTCCTGAGTTTCCTTTAATCCTCCAAAACGTGTTTCTAACCTCTGAGAAAACCCAACAGCATAATTTGCTCCCTTAGAAAACAACCAAATCAAAATAGCAAAAAATATAAATTGAAAACATATTCCAAAAACAAAGAAAGAAGCGAAAAAACTTATATTATATATGAAATGAGTTAATGAAAATGCTTCAATCCCAGGAAAACTAAAGTGGGAGAAGAATGCTAATCCCATTACTCCATAAAGTAAGGAGCTAAAGAGCAATATTAAGAAACCTGGTGCCTTGCTTCTTTTATGGTTAATATCCCAAAAAGCTCGAGGAGGCTTAATAAAAAGATAAAGAATCTTTAAATACCATGGGTATGGATTTATCCATTCTGCTTCATATCTTCTAAAAAAACGGATTTTTTCTATTTTTTCTATTTTTAGTCGAAAACCACAGAAGTTACATGCAAAACTATCAGCAGTGTTCTCATTTCCGCATCTAGGACAACGTTGGAACGCTGCAATTGTTTGAGCCATTATCTTTTAAACCATTCCTAATTTTTTATAATAATCATATAATAAATTAATCTTTTAAAAATTTCTTTTAAAATTTCAATATCCCAGTAATTTAGATTCTTATAGTATATGAAATATTGTCCATTTCTTATCCAGTTATAATCTTAATCCAAAAGCAATTAACTCTTCAAAAAATTTCTATAATAAAATGACCATTTTCTTTAATAATACGGTAATCTTTATGAGCAAATAATTTAATTAATTCCAGGTTGGTTTTTGTGTGGTTTGTTATTTGGAGAACTTTTATACTTGAAAGTTCTTTAATATAAGCCATTAAAGGAATTAACTGATCACTTAAATAGTTATCAACGGGAATATCATTTTCAATGTATTTAATTATCTCATCTGCAGCTATCTTTCCTAAATCCTCAGATCTTATATTTCTTTCCCCTAGTATTGTTCCTGTCGAGATTATTGCTCCTATATCAGAACATGACCATAATGAAAGACCCACTCCTGGACTGGTAGATTCTACCCAATGAATTTTTATATCAGTCTCAAAATTTAATTTTCTTCGTATCTGTTGTTGAATAGATTTTCTAATTCTTGTTCCAATGTTCTCTCTACTTCGTTGTAATTGGTTTGTAATAATAATATCTCCTTGTATTAAATTTACGTTTCCTAATTCTGTCAAATTTATTGGAGTTAGAGATCTCTTTGAAGGAAATATAGTGCATTTTACTCTAGCTCCACCTTTAGGATAAAACCCGTGTTTCATTACATTTAAATCCATTTTCATTCCAGATTTACTGAAAATCTTATATGTTACTTCTTGAAGATAATTAAGACTTGGAGCCCATTTGCCAAAAGATCCCCCACCTGAAAGAGAAATCTCAATTTTCTCTGTTTTTTTAAACCCAAAGCTTGCTATTTGAATGGGTTGTAATAACAATCCAATACTTGCTGCTGTACTGATATCCAGATGAATATAAGGGTTGATTTCTCTTTTAGAATTAGGAGTAAAGGTGATTTCTGTAGTTCCTACTTTACAATCACTTAATGTACTTTTTGTTAAATCTGAAATTGTTTTAAGACCTAGTAAATGTTGAGTCCTTAAACCGGGTTTAGGTCGATGAGCACGAATATTTTTTATCTTAATAGGAATGTTAAACAAATGAGAGAATCCTGCTGCTAACCGAAGTATAGAGCCTCCTCCTTCCCCAAAGGAACCATCAATTTCTATAATTTTTCCTTCTTTCATAAATTACCCGCGGCATTAAGAGATTTCAAACGATTAATCCCGTCAAATTTTTCCATTAATTCAATAATCTCTTTTGGTACTAATTGTTTCCAAGATTTATTATTTTTGATGATTAAGCGTCTAATATTACTTGAATTAAACTTTTTTTTAAAAATTGCATTTTTTTTTTCAACTGTGAAACCTTTATTTTGAAATAATTCTCTAATCCAATTACTATTAGAAAAGATAGCGTCAAATTCCCCTACAATAGACACTACATGATCAACCCATCTTTTTGCATTAAAAATATCAGGGATATCGTATATATTGTATTTTTCAGTAGGGACTTGCCTTTTTTTAAGAGCTGCTGTGATAAATTCTCGTCTTTCAATATTTGAAAAAGGGTCATTAAAAGTATTTGATAATTGAGAGCTTCCGATTCCAATTTTTACGGTCTTATATAATTTTAATATATTCTTAAGAACGTATATATGTCCATGATGTAGAGGTTGAAATCTTCCGATAAATAAGGCAGTATTATTATGGTGAGATGATTTTGGCACACTTTCATTTTCAAAAAGAGAACTAAAATCTGTAACAATAATTTTTTTCCATATTTCCTTTGAATGATCGATTGATTTTTCGTTGTCTAAAATATTCTTAAGTTCAGCTTTTTCATAAAATCTACTTCCTTTTATATCTAATTCATCTGGGTTTGGTCTTAAAGTTATATTGTAATCCACTAATCCAAAAAAGATATAGCTTATTTCTCTTTCTTTATTATCTTTTTCATCCCTTAATTCATAAAATTTGATACTAAGTAAGGCTCTGGAGGGGATTCCAAATTCTTCTTCAAGTTCTCTCATGGCATCCTTTTTTATTTTCTCAAGATCCAAATTTCTTTTCCAGATTACATGTCCAGAAGAAGAATCTGTGAAATATTCAGGATACATCGTTTTATTTTTCCCTCGTTTTTGTACTAAATATCTGATCTCTCCTTTAGGCGATTGCGAAACTATGAAGAATCGAGTGATTAAATGAATAATACTCTGCTCATGTGCTTCTTTTCGTTTCTTAGGAAATACCACTTTAGAGATCTGACCTGATTCTAAATATTTTATATTTTTTTCTTTAACACATGCCAAGATCTCGTTTTCCATGTCTTTTTAACCTCTTATAATCTTATTGTTATAATATCCCCTACTTTAAAACCTAATTTCTTTGCTGCATTTCCTTGATTTATCGAAACTTCAAGAAAACCAGTAGAGCCAACAAGAAATAATATTGAATCTTTAGGAACACTGGAAAAGTGAGATGCAAATATTCCCTCATACTTATTATGGTTAATAAAGATTGAGATCTTTAACTCCTCTTTTAGTGTTAAATCTGAGTCTCTAATTTTATTTCCATTCATTGGGATTGTTGTTGTTACATTTCCAAAAGAATCTATATATTGAATAGAACTTTCTATACTTCTATTTTCTTGATCTATTTTGAAACTTATCTGTAGTTTTATTAGGCTAGTAAAAGCAATTTTTGGTCCTAGATCACTTAAAGGAAAATTCTTAAATTTCGCGATAGAAGCTCCAATAGGCGCCATGATATCTCTCCCATGAAATGTAGGTGATATAGGAGTATTAAAATATTCCTCATTTTGAATATTTACACAATCTGATATTTCTGTAATATTAAATGTATTTGGGAAAATCCCATTATCAGGACCAATGAAAAAATAATTTGATTTTGTTTTTAATGCAATTATTTTTCTGCTACTGCCGACTCCTGGATCAACAACAACTATAAAAACAGTGGTTTTTGGAAAATGTTTATAGGTAGTTTTTAATATGTAAGATGCCTCAATTATTGAATATGGAGAAATATTATGTGAAATATCAATTATCGTAACACTGGGACTGAGATTTAGTATAACTGCTTTCATCGCAGCTACATAATGTTGACCTCTGGTTCCAAAATCTGTTATTAATGCAATGATGTTTTTCATTTTTTTCAAAAAGAATGAATGAATTTCATTTTAGAAGAACTTTATTTTACTATTTTATGAACACAACAAGAAATATTCATAGAAAAAATTTATTAAAATTATACAAGAAAAATTATTTATTCTTATATTTTTGATCTACCTTATGGAAATCCTCAAGTGCTTTAGACTTTAACCGATATTCTTCTTCCTTATCGAACTGTACTAATTTTTTAGAAATTTCACTTGCTTTTCTATATGAAATATAGGCATTATGAAAGTCTTCATTCCTTAAAAAATTCCGAGCTTCCTCGATTAGTTTTTCCCTCTCTTTTGAGAATTCAGGAGTACGCTTTGAAAATTGGCCTTTCTCTTTTAATGAATCTGCTATATCTATAATGTATAATTCTTCAGCAATTTCCCCTGCTTTGAGATAAAATTTTGCCGCTTTTTCGAAATCCTGAGATTTTATGGCATTTTCAGCTGTTGTATAGAATTCAGAAATTTTAATATGATCTCCGGCTTCAATTTTCTCTAGTAAGTCCTGAGCTATTTTCCTTTCTTTCTTACCCCCACTCAGCATGAACTTGGTTATATTAATAATATTCTTCTTCAATTGTTCAGGTTGAAGAATATCAACTAATGGTTCTAAATGCTCGAGGTAAATGTCTTTTAAGAGTGTTTCAAACTTCTCTTTTGGGATGTTTAGAATATTAAGACTTGGCATTTCTAAGGCTTCAGCAGCCGTTTTAAGAGAAGACCGGAATTTTTCTATCTCATCTTCTTCATTTAGTAGCATCCCGATTATAATTCCTAAAGCTTTTCTTGCACCTTTTCCTTTAAAAATGTAATTATAAGAAAAAATATGATGTTCTTTTAACTTTAACAAATTATAATCGCTTTTGGAATGATCAAGATTTAATCTCAAAAAGATATCATTTGAAATTTCAAAATCTGATTTACCTTCTTTAAAATAGTACCCCAATATTCGATAGTCTGAATCTGAAGGGAGTAATATTACAAAACAGCCACTTGGCATCTAAAATTAAACACCTTTTTAGTTTTAAGTGAAAAATATATTTATTTGGAATATTATTTTATATTTATTCTGATTCCTTTGTACTGATTATTCTATTAGTTTCTTCTCTTATAGATTGAATAATATTTAATAATTGTGCAAAGTATAGGTTATCTGCAACAGATTTTGAGGCTTGTTTTATTGTCTCAATCGCTTTCTTTTCTTCCTCCGTTATTGCTTCTATCGCCTTTTCATTCCAAAGGTCTTTTACTTTATTATTAAAATCTTCACTTAAATCTTGGAGGTTTTTACTAGATTGAATTCTAAATTGTTTCAAGACTTCTACAATTAACCGTATATTCTCTGTCATAGAAACCGTTTGCTCAGAAAATCTTTGGCTCATTTGGGCTATTGAACCACTCATTTGGTTAATCTGAGCAATTGTTCCATCTAAGGAGCTCATAATCTGATTAATCTTTTGAATCATCTCTTCTAATAATCGTTCTGCCATTTTTTTCTCACCTAATTATAACAAATATCCTAATTTATTCTATTACCTCTTGTTCTTTTAGAGATTCTTTTAGACTTTTTACAGTATCGATTGCCTCTGATAATAAAAGATTCACGGTATCCTGATTAAGAAGGCCTTCAGAAAGATTTGAAAAATCTTCAAGTTTTTTAATTAAATTATTTAATGCATCCAATCCTAATCCTTCTTGTATCACTTTCAATTCTTTAGTTGTCCCCGTCCCGATTTCTTTTACAGCATCAATGTGTTTCGTTTGAGTTACATGGATCTCATTAGAAAATTCTTCTAATTTCCCGGTTAAATTTGAAATTTTTTCTTCAATGTTTATATTGAGAGCATTCAGAGAGGTATTTAGATCTTGTATTGATTTTCCCAATTGTGCTATCCTTTTATATATGTTCTGTAAAAGGTCAGTTAACATTTCAGCCATAGTAAATCCACTTTATCAATTTTTTTTTGAAGATGTAATTAACACTCATTTTTTCACTTTATAAATATAACAGATTACATCAATAAAAAAATATTCAATAAAAAAATATTTATCTTTTTTCTTATTTAATTAGAATATAAACACAAACAAGATTAATAGCCATCGGATTAATTAATAAATATAAAAGAGTAATAATAATAGATACTTTAGAAAGAAAAATTGTGTTTCTAA
This sequence comes from Promethearchaeota archaeon, assembly GCA_016839705.1. GTDB lineage: Archaea > Asgardarchaeota > Lokiarchaeia > Sigyniarchaeales > SOKP01 > Loki-b32. The sequence goes on from JAEOTR010000016.1 coordinate 134,758, forward strand.
CAATTAGGGCCATTTGCTTAGCCTGGTTAACAAGGTTTTATATGCTTGGTCAACAAGCGCAGGTCTTATAAATGATCTTTGGACATACAATAAACCAATTGTCCGAAAAAGTAAAAACCTGAGAGAAAAAGGGATTATCCCTTTTAGCGAGGAAATCCGGGGTTCAAATCCCCGATGGCCCATTTTTTATTAATTTTAAATAGATTCTTCGTGAAACATCAATTTCACGAAAATTCATACATATTAGAGTGATAATAATTATTAAATAATCTCTATTTGTCTAAATGTTTACTAATTAAATCCAGAAGCCATTTTTTAATTTGTGTAAGATTTTTAATTATCCCTGGAATGAGATTCTCCGGAAAGTTTTGTTCATGATCTAATCTTTGTGCTGTTTCCATCCATTTATTTAATGCTAATTGAACAAGGCTAGATCCTTCAGCCTCCATAAATATCGGAACTACTGCAGCAGATTCTCTCGCATCACCAATTGCAAAATAGATTTTACGATTGCTCTCTTTTAACATAACCAAATTCGCACATTCATCAAGTTTTCGCTCAACTAATATGCTTTTTAATATCTGAATTTTAATATCTTGTTCTTTTGAACTGTAAGTCTCTTTTCTTCTTATGAGATTTGGTTGTATTTCAGTAACTATTTTATCACCACTTGATCCTTCACTAAAATATTTAGTAATTGTCAATCCATTATCTAATGTTTCGATAGAAGTGAATTTTTTAGTGTTTGAATAGAATACTGCCTTGGAACCTGCTTGATCTTCACTTGAAGCTAATTTTATATAAATATTTCTCATCGTTACATTATTACATGTATGGTAAGCAATTTCAAATAGTTCTCTTGGTATTAAAGTATTATAAGGTTCTTCAATTTGTTTAGAAGGCCATTGAGAAGTAATAACACTATTATACTGAGATAAAAGTCGGTTTTCCATAGTGTTTCGATATATTTTTGGTAAATTAAAGTTAGAATAAATTTTATTAAAATATAGTACTTCTAGTTTTTAATTATTTTTATTTCTGATTGAATAGAAATTTTGAGTATAGAAAGTATTTTTATTTTTGAGTAATTTGCTTATAAGCTTTTTCAAATCTCTCAACAGCAGAGATAATATCTTTTGTTTCTGAGCCTATGGCGGCATTCATAACTATATACGGGGTTGTATAATTTTCACAGCAAGTGCCAAATGATTTTTCCTTGGGATTGTAAACCCGAGGACCTGTTACACGTAAATTGTATAATGCTCCACCCAGAGCATATAGTTGTTCTGCTTTTAGGGTTTCTAAAGATAAAGCTACTGCTACAGGATTATATACTTCTAGCAATCTCTCATTAATTTTTTTAGCTACTTCTGATAATTTTTCCTCTAAAATTTTTCGATTTTGTTGTTGTTCCTCAATCAATTTTTGATATCCACTAATTCCTAAGGAAAGCATAGAGATCAAGAAATTAACTACTGGTGTAGCGGAAGCTCGTCCAGCATATGCTTGGCTGATTTTATCTATGCTTTCATTATTAGGAGATGCAATCAAAGCACCCCCAATGGGAGTAAGAAAGTTTTTGTCAGTTGATTGAATAATTGCATCAACTCTCCCGGCGTCTATTGCCGCTCGTATTAATTTCATCCATTCCGGGCTTTGAACTCCATAGGCATTAATAATAATATGAATAAGACCTTTATCTTGAGCTAATCTGCTGATTTCTTTGAGATTATCATGTTCACGTGGGGGGAAAAAACTAGTTAATGATATAATAGCAAAACAATCATCGTCTAGGCTAGATTCTATGTCTTCAATTGGGATTCTAACAGCATCCCCCTGAATCCTACCTTTCACAATTTTAGTTTTTAATCCCATTAGATTTATTGCTTTTAAAAGTGCATTATGGTCGATTTGTGGAATTAAAACAGTTCTCTTATTTTCTTCTTTGGCATCATCGGTTCTTTGCCTTAATGCACCTAATGTTAAGGATAAAGACATACCTGTGCAAAGTGGTGTTATAATAGCTTTTTTTACATTCGGTAAACCAAAATTTCTTAAAATATCACGAGCCAAATAATTTGAGATTTCATACATAATTGATCCACCAGGCGCTTTGGGTTGTGGTGCTGTTAAAAATCCACTTCGTCCTACTCCATGGCAAAATCCTGCTGATGTTTTCAAATGCAGTTTTGAAGCGATTCTTGCCTCTCGTTCTCCAACTCTTGCCGCATTGTTATCTTTATCAGTATCCATATTTGAAAGGGTTAGGAGTAGAAATTCAATTTGTTCATCACTCCACGGTTCTTTTGGTACACTCTTTTGCTCAAATAAGGTCCTTATTGGTTTTACAAAATTATTAATAACAATCTGCCCTCTTTCAAGCATATTTTGAGGGATAGTAGAATTTTTAAAAAACTCGCTTATTTTATTAAAATCAACCACTCTACATCACTATAACTTCATATTAGAATTAATTTTTATACTAAGTAAGTAAAGTAAATAAAGTAATTTTTCAATTAACTTTTTTGGTATTTTATGAAAATCACACATGAGTTTATTTTAGAAATCTTAATTTAAAGACAACCAAGAATAGGGAGAAACTTGATTTCAATTGGATGAGATTATAAAAACTGAAAGAAATGGTTCAATTCTTTTGGGAAAAAAATAAAAATGGCGGCCCTCGAGGGGAATCGAACCCCTATCCCTCCGCAGGATAACTGGGTTTGAAGCCCAGTGTCGGAGACCACTTATTGTTAGAGATCTAATCGATCTAATCAAATTCCAACCGTCAAGGGCCA
>JAEOTR010000017.1 GCA_016839705.1 Promethearchaeota archaeon
GTGCTATTTGAAAATTCATATTCTTTTCCTCCCAATGCCTCTGACTCCGCAGTTACACTTATCTCTACAACATCATCCTCTTGAAAAGTTGTCCCCTTTGATTGAATATCAACCCACACTATATCAGAATTACCATTTGTGACTGTATTAGAAACTGTACTATCACCCATAACAAAATCATATTCTTCCCCATTGATTTTGACTTCTTTAATTAATAAATCCTTTGACCCCGTATTTTTAATGTTGAATACCGCATATCCTTTGTCAAATATTTCTGCATCCTGAATCATGAAATTAGATTCTAAAAGCGTATAATCTATTTTATACAATTTAACTAAACCAAGATTAGAGATGTATGTTGGTACAAATATATCAAAATCATATGCCCCATCATCGGGAATATAATCTTTCCACAGATTGCCTTCTTGTGTAGTATCGGTATTAATCCTATCAACATATGTTCTTCTGATATCATTTTGATCGACATTCTCTGGATTCGTAGGTGTATTAAAAAACATCAATCTAACTAACTGACTCTGAAACCAGCTTGCACCCATTTTTCCGGTAGTGGGATCTTGATACTCATCCTCATTAAACACAGTATTTTCTGCCCAATTGTCTTCTTCCATTCCTAAACGTTTGTAAGTCGCAGTATGATCATTGGGAATCCTTATCATCCAAGGCCACTTTCCCTCATCTCCACCCAAACCTACAATCATTAAACCGAAATACACCAAAACATAGTCTGCACCTAACGCTCTAAATGCTTTTGCACTATACCTCTCATTGGTTTGCATTAGAGCCATACCTGTCAAGCCTATTCTAGTATGGTTCAGTGTTGCGTTGTCGTTTACAGTCGTTACATTCCCAATAGGTGTAAGCCAATACCCGTAATCCCACCAAGACACTACAACGTCAGTGCCTTCTAAGTTAGATCTCATCCATGTTAAAGATTCCTCCCAATCATGAACAACTCCTGCAGGATTAATTTGAGTAAAAGAAAATTGTTCCACGGAAATATCTGTAGCATGAACGACTTGGGCAACTCCTAAAAAACCAACAATCATAAATAGAGCAAGAATTTCTGAATTCCCTACTGTTCCTTTTAATTGCCTTTTACGTTTTCTACTAACACCTTCTCTTGCTCCTAGAAAACTGCCAAAAATATTAAGTATACTTACTAATCCATAAGCTCCTATTAAAGAAACTGCAGGGGCAAAAATTAAGATTATACGGATCATACTCCCTGTAAAGTAAAACATTAATAGCACAAATGCAACTAGAAATATCTCTGGAGCATTTAAAAGTTTGAAGCAGAAATAAATTCCAAGAGGGGCTAATATTAATGGAATTAATGAATTATAGTAGAAAACGCTCCACGGACTTGGCATTTGTTCAGCAACCGAAGCGACTAAACTTATATTTTCACGGAACAAAGGATTAAGTATAGTTTGAAATCGTGCACCAAAACCAAAAGGAATAATGTCTGGTGCAACCCATAGAATAATTGCAAAGATTACTAATGCCGGAATAACACCCCATTTTATACCATTTATTAAGTTTTTATACAAATTGGGATGATCTTTTCTCTTTGATTGAATTATATGAAATACTACTAAAATAATGGTAAATAGAAAAATCCCTCCCGTTTCTAAATCCGAAAATAGAGCATTAACATTAAAAGACGTATATAAAGAAAATATTAATAAACCAGTTCCCTCAACCACAGCATAGGTGATTAATATATTTTGATTATATTTATCAATAAAAATTAGAATGACACAAAGAATTGGTATAATTAAATACACAAATTGGTATCCACCCCAACTTAGAGATAAATATCCTAATGAAAGGCCAGCTATAATAGCGTGAAGAAATTTACCCGTTCTCATAGCTTTTAAAAGAAAAAGGAATGTTAATAAAGATGCAAATACTCCAATTGTTTCATTATCAAAAAACCCTGCCATTGTACGTTGCATATAACCAGGATTAAAAGCTAAAAAAAATGCAGCTATCAATCCCGTACCACGATCATGAATTTCTTTCCCTAAATAATAGGTTAAAAGTACCGTAATACCACCCATAATTGCTGGGAAAAAATAGCATATGTCATATAAGGTAATTTGCAGACCAAAAAAGTTAAACACCTGGTAAATGGAAACAACAGTAAAAGTAAGACCAGGACGTAATGTTCCACGATAAAAACCAGTTGGATACCAACTCTTGAAATCATGCCAACTAAAATACTCGTAAATAGTATGTGTTGATAAATATTCTGAGTTATACCATTGAATCCAAGGATCAAATGCTTTGATTAAACGTGGACCTCTAAAAATTGGGGTCATTCTAACTAATATGGCTAAAACAACAACAAGAAAAATGGCTATAAAAAATAGGACGTTACGTGTCTTTAAGCTTATAGACGTTCTAATACGATCACGGAAGTTTCTAAGTGAAGCAAGGATCTTTACCATGTCAGTTCATTTTAAATTTTAAAAAATTGAATATTTATTAACCATAATTAAATTGTGAATATAAAAAATGTCCTTCGGATTAAAATGTTTTTTTTTAATTTGACATATTGTAAAATTCAAAATAGTATAGATGAGATTTAATATTTTGCATTTTTAATATCCTAATATGAGGTATTAGATAAATAGATAAAATTAAATTGGGAAGGATGGAAAAAAATAGATACCTTTTTAAGATGTATTATTTTGGGAAATCAAAATATTTCGGCTCTCAAAGACAACCCAATTTACTTACAATAGAAGATTGTGTTTTAGAAGCATTGATTAACAAAAAATATATAAAAAATGTCAAAGATTCTGGATTTGAAGCATCAAGCAGAACAGATAGATTCGTCTCTGCTCGAGGTGCATGCTTCACATGTATTCTAAAAAAGAAACCAATTTTAATGGAGATAAATTCAGCTTTACCGTTTGAGATCGGAGTTTGGGCTTATGTAAAAGTACCACTAAATTTCTTATCAAGATACAATGCAATCTCACGTCATTATATATACATGGTTCCAATTTCGCTTTCTACTTATCAAAAAACCAAACCCATAAACATTGAAGTAATGCAAAAAGCTTGTAATAAATTAGTAGGAAAACATGACTTCATTAATTTCTCAAAAAGAGAAAAAAATGAAACAGTCACCGCGAGAGATATGGATCTTGTTGAATTATCAATAAATAATGGGTATCTAATTTTTCAATTCAAGAGTAGAGCATTTCTAAGACAACAGGTTCGACGTATGGTTAAAAAGATCTTGGAACTCGGAATGGGTGAGATTCAATACGAAGAATTTCTAAAATTATTGGATCCTACCCAACCTATATCCTATCAACCCGCAAACCCAAAAGGTCTAATTCTTTGGGATGTAAAATATGGTGATGAAATACAAATAAAAGAAGATAAGAAGTCCAAAGAAAGAATGGAAAAATTTTTTGTAAACAATGAAATAATTTCAGGTTTTAAACAAGAGCTATTCAGAATCCTGCAACATAATGATTTTAGCTAAAAGTGCTTGTAACTGAATATCTTCCGTTCCCCCTTGACTCAAGCGGTATTCAAATTCAGCTAAAAGTTTCGATAATTCAATTTTTAATCCCTCAGCAACATCTAATTCATAAATTTCTCTATGAATATTTTTTATTATATTCTGACCAGAAAGACCATATTCTTTAATTAGATCATTTAAAAGCTCAATAGATAATTGTAATTGACCCTTCAAAGCTGCGTTCAGTATCTTTTTTATATTTTCAGGTGGAACTTCTCCAGCTACTCTAAAAACAACATCTTGATCAATATTTTTGGATATCGTTCCACAAGATTGTAGATAATTTATCGCTCTTCTACAATCTCCCCTAGATACATCTACTATAGCAAGTAAGCCTTCAGAAGTAAGTGAGATTCCCTCTTGATTTGCCACATAGTTTACTCTTTTTTTTATATCTTCATCACTTAAGGAGGAAAATCGAAATACAACACATCTAGATTGAATCGGGGGGATGATCCTGTTTGAATAGTTACATATTAAAATCATTCGGCAATTTTTGGTATATTTTTCCATAGTCCTCCTTAGAGCTTGTTGAGCAGGAGAAGTCATATTATCAGCTTCGTCTAATATTAAAATTTTAAAACGGATATCTGATGAGGGTTTTGCCTTAGCAAAATCCTTGATATAGGTCCTTATGACATCTATTCCTCTGGCATCACTAGCATTCAGTTCTAAATATGCTCTATTTAAGATCATCTTCCGTCCATATAATTCTCGAACCATTGCCAGTGCTGAAGTTGTCTTTCCTGTACCAGCTGGACCCGCAAAAATGAGGTGTGGCATAGATTTATCCTTAATGAATTGTTTAAGACGCTTAATGATACCTACTTGATTTACGATATCATCCAAAAGTTTTGGTCTGTATTTTTCAACGAAAGGTCTATTTTCAAGAGGCATTTTTTTTATTAGACGAATTTAAGTTTTAAGTGATTATATTAAGAATTAAATTTTCTTAATTCTATATTAATATTCATATCTATAAAAAAAAACCTAACAGATATTTATGACCGAATTTAAAATTACAAATATAAAATCACGTTGGATATTAGATTCACGAGGAAATCCTACTGTAGAATCTGAAGTGTATGTGGGAAAAACTTATGCACGAGCAGCGGTTCCTTCTGGGGCATCTACAGGTGTTTTAGAGGCTCTAGAGTTACGTGATGGAGGGAGTGCTTTCAAAGGTAAGCATGTTACTAAAGCTGTTTCTAATGTAAATGACATATTAAGCAAAAAATTATTAGGCTTTGATGTACGAGAGCAAACAAAAATCGACGAAGAAATGATTAGGGTGGATGGAACTGATAATAAAAGTAATTTGGGTGCTAATGCCATTTTATCTGTATCATTAGCAGTTTCTAAACTCGCAGCTGAAATATTAGAGATACCATTATTTACTCACATTCACAATCTAGCGTTCGATAAAAAACGCGAGGATTATCTCTTACCATTACCATCGTGTAACATTATCAATGGAGGAGAACATGCAGGAAATAATTTAGCAATCCAAGAATTTATGATTTTACCAATTGGTGCTCAATCCTTTTCGAATGCAATACAAAACGTAGCGGAAGTATATCAAACATTAAAAGTATTGTTAGCGAAGAAATATGGTCCGTCAGCGATTAATGTTGGAGATGAGGGAGGTTTCGCTCCGAATTTGTCTTTAACCTCCGAAGCTGTTGAAATAATAATTGAAGCAATTGAGGAAGCAGGATTTATAATGGGCACTGATTTTGTTCTGGGAATGGACGCTGCTGCAAGTGAATTTTTTGAGAATGGGATTTATAACATAGATGGTAAAAAATTGAGTGAAGAAGAATTGTTGCAATACTATCTTGACTTAGTTCAAGATTATCCATTTAAATCAATTGAAGACCCGTTTGATGAAAAAGATTTTAGAAGTTTTGCTAATTTAACTGCAAAAATTGATAAATCAATGCAAATCGTGGATGATGATTTAACGGTAACTAACATAAAAATCCTGCAAAAAGCGATTAATGAAAAAGCGGGGAATGCTTTATTACTAAAAGTAAATCAAATCGGTTCTCTAACAGAAGCTATAAATGCATGTAAGATGTCTTTTGAAAATGGATTTAATGTAATGGTATCTCACCGTTCTGGGGAGACTGAAGACCCATTCATCGCAGATTTAGCAGTGGGATTATGTACAGGGCAAATAAAAACTGGGGCTACCTGTCGATCTGATCGTTGCTCAAAATTTAATCAACTTCTTAGAATCGAGGAACAACTAGGGAGTCAAGCAATTTACCCTAAAAATTTAGATTCATGGAAAAAATTTCAATAAGCGATAAATAAATTTATTTTTCTTTTTTACTTTTTTTTTACAAACCTGAACACATTTACATCTATTTCTTTGGTTTTCTTAGTATGAAAATCAAACGACCTTTCGAGAATCATGTTATAAGGAAAAAAATTCTCAATATACCAATTGAATTTTTCACAAAATTTAGAGATAAAATTAAATACCTTTTCTCCTGCTAAATGAATGGAGTATATCACATCTGAAAATGTGAATGCTTTTTCTAAAAAAGTTCGATCCGCTTTTCTTTTTTTCACCCCAAAAGGAGGATTCATAATAGTAGTAATCCTTGTTGTGTTTATTAAGTGTTTCTTATTCAGCTCTAGATTTTTAACATTACTGCATAAGGGGAATATGATATTTTCCAACCCTAAGTCTGTTATATTGCGTTTCAAAGAAAGCAATGCATTATTATCTATATCAACACTTAATATTGCATTCGCATTTAAGTAAGCACTTGCGATAGATAATCTACCTGTTCCCGATCCAAGATCAATAATAAATCTATTTGTTATATCATTATATTCAAAACCCGCAAAAAATATTATATCAACTGCACTTATCGCATCAATACAATATTGTTCCAATTCTACTTTAGGGTTAATAAATGCTTCAGTGTTTTGGATGATAGAGATTAATTCTTTCTTGTTAATTTTCATCCGTAAAAAGGTCTACTCTTTTACAATTAATTCAATATATTTATTTATTTTATTTAATTCTATTTACTTAAAATAGAAAGAAATTGGGAAATTAAAAGATTATTGTTGATATAATTGGACAAAAAAACTCTAAATAATAATGAAATCGTTTTAACTGGTCAATATCTTGGTGTAGTCGAGGAATTTCTACCCGATAAGCAATCAACTTTTGTGAAAGATGGGCAGATTTATGCAAGCAGATCAGGATTACTTAATATTGATCATAAAAAACGAAAAATCGAAATCAAAACAAATCAAGAAGAAAATTGGAAAATTGTAAAAGTTGGGGATGTGGTAATTGGCGTAATTTTATTTTTACGACAATACTCTGTTGGTATAAATTTTTATACAATAAATCAAAAAGTTCATTTCAATTCAGGTTATTTTGGGAATATTCACGTGTCTCAAATTTCAGATAGATATGTTGAAAAAATACAAGAAGCTTTTCAAATTACAGATATAGTTAGAGCTCGTGTCATCAAACTCAATTATAATGAATTTGATCTAAGTACAAGTGAAAAAAATCTTGGAGTCATTTATGCGGATTGCGTAATTTGTGGGACTCCTCTCGTACAAATTGGGTATAATAAACTTCGTTGCGAGAGGTGTGGAAACCAAGAAACCAGAAAATTAGCTACTGATTATAGAAAAGTTGATCAACCCTTAAGGTACTAATTTTTTTATACTAAAAAGGTAATTAAATTAGGTATAATTAATAAAAGGGGTCTTCTGTTGAAAAAAATAGGGAAAAGAGTTATACATTTTTATAATAATAGCGGCTCATTAGATAATGCTGTTGCATTCCTAGAGAATATCCAAAAAAAGATCAATTACCTTAATTTAAATGTAAGTATTGAGGGAAAAAATATAAAGATCACATTATTTGGTTCACGAGATCTTCAAAGCTTAGCAGTTGAAAGATTAAAGGATCTTGCAAATCAGTACTTATAAAATAAACTTCTTGCGCACAAAACCATAAAAAATTTATTTCATTTTTAATATTTTTTATTAAGGTTATTAAATCCCATTGATGTGGAATTATTAAAATGGCAAAGAAAAAACCAACTAAACCCGTAGTAGAAGATGAAGATGAATTGGATGAGATAGAAGATGATCTTTTAGAAGAGGATGATCTTTTAAGTGATTTTCCCGAAGGAAGTGAAAAAGCTGAGAATGGCACCGTTTCTTCATCAATCGGGGAGAGTGATATTGATTCTGAGGAAGAAGAGGAAATATATGAAATAGAGGAAGAACCCAGATATCCGGATTATAGACATCTGAGATTAAACTTGATTAAGGCGAGTGGTGACCATGATTATGAATTAAGTATTGAAGGACAATCTCACGGTTTTTGCAATATTCTTGTTAAACATTTGTTACAAACCGAAGGAGTTACAGCTGCTGCGTATAAAGTAACTGGGATAGTTCCTCCTCAAATATTTATTCGTCTTGACGATAGTAAGAAAATTAAAATCAAAGATATTTTGTTAAAAGCCATTGAATCATTAAGAGAAGAAGTGCTTGGAGACCAAAAACTCTTCCAAAAACTTATGTAATTTCTATTCCTTCTTTTATATGAAAACTTTATAAGAAGCATAATTCAACTGATCTTAATGGACTATGAGTTTTTGATAAGAGATCTAAATATAAATAAATCTCAAAAAGCGATTGGAACAGATAAAGGTTTAGCGAAGATTGGTGATGGAATTGTAAATCTCGCTTACTCTATTGCTAAATCGATTGTTTTAACCAGAAATAATATAAATAATAATGTTTCAAGAACAGGATTAAAAGTCAGTAAGAAAATTTTAGCTAATTCATTAAAAAATGCAAATATGAAAGATTTCGCAAAAACTCGAGCTGATGCTCACGACCTTGCCGATACAGTAGAAGCTTTAGTCGCATACGTATGGCTAAAAAATCAAATTTCTTTACACGATATAATAGAATTTTTATCTAGTAATCTAACAGGGAATTTAACAATTAGAAGTGAAGAGATAATAAATGCAACCGAAGCTTTCACTAAGTTACTTATTAAGATTAAACCATTATTATATCAAACTTAATAAAAATGAAAGAAAATCCTATAGTAATTGGATTTGATGATGCGACTTTTAATTTGAAGTCTGGTTCTGAGACTACTAGCTTAATCGGAGTTGTCTGTCAAGGTGTTAGAATAGTTAATCTAATTAAAACAGAAATTAAAATTGACGGAAACGATGGAACGGATAAAATAATAGAATTAGTAAGACAAAATGAGAAGCATGTCCAATTTATATTCACACACACGATAACATTTGGTGGTTTCAATATCGTTGATTTGGAAAAAATTTTTGGTGAAGTAAATAAACCGATTATCGCTATTAATGAACGAAAAGTTGATCTTAATTCAGTAATAAATGCCTTAGAAAAAGCTTTCCCAAATAATTCTAAGGAAAAAATCCAAAATATCTTCCATGCAGGCAATCTTTACCAAACTAATATTCATACTGCTGGAGGTTTATCACCAATTTACTTCCATAGAAAGGGAATTGAAGTTAAAGAAGTAGAGTTATTGCTACAAAAAGTTTGTATTGATTCTAAATTGCCTGAGTGCCTACGAATTGCACATTTAATAGGGAGTTTGTTTTAAGATCAGCTTTATTTTTTCAAATCAATCTCATACTCTAAAATGCGCCTAATCCTTCCACGTAAATCCATTCTTATCGCGGACATTCCATACGTTGGTATCCCTAGCTTCTCCTGAACTTTCTCAGCACTAAGGGCTTCTGGAAGATCCTGTTTATTCGCAATTGCTATAATTTTTGAACTTAAATAACGTGAAAACTTATTGTAGATTTCTTTAGTCTTTTCTATATTTTCTTCGGTTGAATCACAGACTAAAACAGTTAAACCTGCCCCCCTTAGAAAATCTTGCCACATGAATCTATAGCGTTCTTGACCACCAAAATCCCAGATACTTGTCTTCCTACCGTTGAGAGTAGAATCTTCTATTTCTAATCCAACAGTAGGATCTGCTTCTTTTAAAATATCTCTCCCTTGAAGTAAAGACAACAATGAAGACTTACCTACACTACTCAACCCTAAAATACATATTTTTGATTTTGTCGTGAGAACCTTAAATCGACCTTTTCAAATAGAACCTTATTAAGTAGAAAAGACAATTAAAGCTTCAAAAATTCAAATATTATTTACATATCATGAGAATAACTTATTAACTTATCAAGAAAAAGCAATTCTCGATTTGATTGGCTGGTAGAAAAAAAATAAATGAAAAAACCATCAAGATTTAATGAGGTGACCTTAAATTAGATGAAAAGGGATATATTTTTAAAAAAATAATCAGTTTAAAATAAGGATAAAATAAAATTAGTCAAAAAAAATTGGTATTATTTACTCTTTCTTCTTTACTGCTGTGGTCCCCGGGTCAATATCCTTTACGATACCTACACAAACGGTTCTACCCATATCTCGCACAGCGAATCTGCCCATTTCTGGAAAATCATTATATTTTTCAAGGCACATTTTCTTAATTGGTGATAATTCTACAATCGCAGATTCGTTTCTCTTAAGAAACTTAGGAGAATCTTCAATGACGGCACCAGTTTTCTGATCTAATTTTTTAAGTAAGGCAATAAATTTAGCAGCCACTTGAGCTGTATGTGCATGAACCACTGGTGTATAGCCTTGTGCAATAGCAGTAGGATGCCAGATGACAATGACTTGACCTGTCCATTTTCCATTAGGGTTAATTACAGTAGGAGGATCACTTGGATGACCCATACAATCACCTCTACTAGCATCCGCTAGAGTTATTCCCCTTATGCTGAAGCCTACATTATCACCAGGTACAGCTTGAGGTATTTCCTCATGATGCATTTCGATGGATCTAATTTCACCTTGGAAGCCAGTTGGCATGATAATAATTTTATCATTCTTCTTTAACACTCCTGTTTCAACCCTACCAACAGGAACAACTCCAGTTCCTTTAATTCTGTAAGAATCTTGGATTGGAACCCTTAGAGGTTTGCCAGTTGGCTTTTCAGGAAGCACAAATTGGTCGATAGCTTCAATTAAAGTAGGTCCATCATACCATGGCATTTTATCGCTTTTTTTTGACAAGTTTTCCATTGCCATCCCACTTGTAGGGACAAATGGTACATCTTTAAGCTTAAAACCAATATTTTTGAGAAGATCACCGACGGATTCTTTTACTTCATTATATCTGTCTTCACTGTATTCATAATTGTCAGCTTTATTTACCGCAACGACGAGTTGTTTTACTCCTAAGGTTTGCGCTAGATATGCATGCTCACGTGTTTGTCCATTAGCAGCAACTCCAACTTCCATTTCACCTTTTTTACCAGAAACGACAAGAATCGCAGCATCAGCTTGGCTGGCACCAGTAATCATGTTCTTAACAAAATCTGCGTGACCTGGTGCGTCAATGATAGTAAAGTAGCGGTTTGGCGTTTCGAACTTTCTAAAGGCTAAATCAATAGTAATTCCGCGTTGTCGTTCTTCTTTTAATTTGTCAAAGACGAAAGCATAAGACCAAGATTCTCTATCGTACTCCTTAGCGAGTTTTTCCAGCTCTCGAGCTTCTCTTTCGGTTACTGAACCTGTTTCTATGAGTAAGGCACCCATCATTGTTGATTTTCCGTGATCAATATGGCCAATAATAACCAAATTTAAATGAGGTTTATCGGTTGGCATTTTTCATCAATTTCCTCTATTTTCTATAATTTATGTTTTTACTAATATATTTCAAAATAACATTAATTTTTATTAGATGTTAATTGTAAATACGGATGAGTTTATATTTTTTACGATAATTTAAGTATAACTGAGAGTTTTTGATATATAAGATCAATTTATTGAATGTTTTATACTTCTTCTCTTCACTGTTAGGAAAAAAATTTGATAATAAAAATAAAAAACTATAGAACTTTAATTAAATTAAACATAAGAAAAAAAAGAAGAAAAAGAAATAATATAATATCATGGTAAAGAATCGAGCAAAATTTCCAAAAGAAGGGGAGTTTGTTGTTGCTAAAGTAACAGAGGTTGAGAATCAATATGTTTATGTCGATTTAATTAGCTTTGAGGGGTTAGATTCTGAGGAAACTGCTAGAGGTATGATTCATATATCAGAGATCAGCTCTAGATGGATAAAGAATATACGGAATTTTGTTCGAATTGGTCAAAGGGTAGTATTGCGTGTGTTACGAGTGGACCCAATTAAGGGGCACGTAGATTTGTCTTTGAGAAGAGTAAATTCGGCACAGAAAGAAATTCGGTTAAAAGAATGGAAATATGCTGTGAAATATGAGAATTTACTACAATTTCTTACAGAGACTGAAGGGATTAATATGACTCTCGATGAAGCATATGATAAAGTTGGCTTCCCTATTTTAGATTTTTTCGAAAATTATCAAGAAGCTATAGAGAATCTTAAGGAGAACGGAGAAGAATTGCTAAATCAAATAGATGGTATCTCAGATGATACTAAAAATGCATTATTGAAAATCGTTGATGAAAATGTACAAGTTTCAACAGTAAGTATATCTGGAAAGGTGAAATTATCGTTTAACTCGGAAAATGGTATAGACAGAATAAAGGAATCCTTACTAGAAGCCTTAAAAGTTATTGAGCCAAAAGAAACTCGTAAAGTTAGCATTAGTTATATAGCCGCACCATTTTATCGGCTAGAAGTGATCACTAAAGATTATTTAGATGCTGAAAATATCCTATCTGATACTTTGGAAATTATCGAACAAAAGGCAAACCAATATAATGGTAATTATGAGTTTATTCGAGATTAAATTAATTATTATCTGATTTCTACTAGAAAATATGACTAAATATTTGCAAAAGTGTAAGGTTTGTAACAAATATGGCCTAGCTAATCCCGATTCAAAGTGTCGCCATTGTGGAGCGCAGTTAGTTAATCCAAGACCTCCAAAATTTTCATTAATAGATAAATACTGGAAATATCGATTAGAATATTTCAAAGAAGAGTTTGATGAAAAGTTCAAATAACTTTATGACACTTCCACTTTTTCGGCGAATTTTTCAAATATAAGGATATTGGCATTCTGGGAAGGGATAAATGCAATATCGTCTTTCTCAAACGGACCATAATTTAATAGGTCAATCCCAACTAAGGGTGGTGTTTTCTTTAGAAATCTTAGCATTATGAGATCAATATGCTCTTTTGGTTCTTCTTCAGTTATTTTCGCTTGAACAGATTCCTTATCTTTAATTAGTATTGCAGATTCTTCAATCTCTCTTGTTTCACTGGATTGCAGATGCTTTATTTCATCAGTTTTTAAATAATCTTCTTCTTGAAATATAGAAACGGCTTTTACTTTCTCATATCCTTTTATTGAACTAATTAAGTTTTGGTAAAGTAATTTCTCTGCTTCAATAATATTATTTACTTCAATGTCTTTTAAGGCTAGAGCAAAGTTAGTTATTTTTACTTCTCGTATTTTTAAAAGATCATCAAAAAGATAATTTAGATTCTGTTTATAGGATTCAAATATTTGAAATCTTAGATTATTTTTTGTATCTTCATGATGGTGATCCATATAATTGAGTATTTTCTTGTAACTGTCAAAAATTTCCTGATTTAACACCGTTAATTCCGTTTGCTGAAATTCATTAAGCCAATGTTGGTATAACTTTTCATAATCTCTTTTTAAATCCATCAATATCGAATCTGTTCGTTATAATTTTAAAATTACTAACTCATATAAAAATAAGTTTTAAGTCATATAGTTTTTGCTACTTCTTTACATAATAAGAAAATTGCGACATGGTGAGGAACTTCAATAATATCGCCTTTTGAATAAGGTCCATGCTTTTCTCCCTTTATTTTAGTAACCGGTACTTTCTCTTCTAGGATTTCTAATTTCTGAGTAGTATGTACCTTACTCTCAAAAACAATTGGATCTAATGATTCCTTTCTCTCATCTAATGGATTGAAATCATCAATTTCATCGGGTAATATTTCTTGAACTTTAAATCCTGTTTTTCCATGGAGGGAACCAGGATATCTGATAAGTCTATGAATATCTACGGTAACAGGAATATCAATTTCTACTCCCAGTTCATGAACTACTCCTGTGAAGAATTTTTTCCAATTAGTCATTCCAAAGCCTTCAATTGAAGGTAAAATAAATCTATTAGTTTCTTTAATCTTGGTAAGAAAATCTTGTTTGGAATTTATAAAACTCTTAATGTAACTATTGTTTAAATTGAATTTCTCATTATTTGACAAATAATTTTTTATATCTGCATCAGGTTTATTTAATATTTCTTCAGTTTTTCGTAAGATTTTTTGAGCCCAACCAATAGTATCTTGTGAAAAACGATAAAAAGTCCCACTTCTAGTTTGTAATCCTAATATTTCAAATGAAACATTTTCTCCTGTAATATAATCGGCAAGTTCTCTTCTTTCGTCGGAAGAAAGAGTTCTTATTTTGTCATTTTCAATTTTCAAATGATATCCACGATGTCCTGAAAATGCAATTCTTATTTGATTTAGTTCAATTGCAAAATCTGGAATTAGAAAATCATAGATTAATTTGATTATTTCATATTTGGCTATATCTAAACATTTCTCGCAGATCCAAGTTAAAGTTTTAAATTTTGATTTGTGGCAACTTGGGCAACGATCCACTATTCCATTTCCGCTTTCTCCACATTCTTTGCAATACCAAAAGTCGTGATCTTCTTTACAAGGTGTATAGAAGTGGTCCGCATCAATGTCAATGATTAAATCACAACCCTTGAAACCTTTTCCAGACATGTCTTGATTTTCTGGTTGGAAATAAAGTGCTCCACTTGAATATACATGTCGAGGTCCATTACTAAACAAATTTTTCATCAGGTTTTCCCTACTTGAAAAATTCATGTGTCTTATCATTCTAATTTGCTTGTCCCATGGAATAAATCCAAATTCTCTCTCATTAAAGGAGTTTATTAATGGTAAATTTTTTCTATTTTCTCTATAGTATTCCTTAAATAGCCGATTTAGATATTGAATATCATTCATTATTAGATTTTTGATTACTTTCTTCAATTTTTTTTTTCATTGTGGAAACAAATTGGGTAAATTGAACGTAAAAAAGAGGATGCGAAATTTTCTTTTGCTCATCATATTTCTTAGAGAAATAACCTTTTATACATAATTCATCTTTATATTTTTTCGCCATACATAAAGTATAGGATTTTAGAGTTTTGCATGAGTAAGGAGTATAACCTTTTTTAATTGCATATCTAACTTGATATCCAGTTCTATCTCTATCAAAGTCAGGAAGAGTCGAAAATAGGTTTATAATGTCTTCTTCGGGATATTTTAAAGCGTTTAAAAACCAGACAATAAATAAACGCTCTGTATGAATTAAATTTTGTCCTTCTTTTATTTTAGCAAGAATTTCTTGAATACATGGAGGTAAATATTTACTAAGGTCTTGATCTTTCCTAAAACCCATTTCAAAAGAATATTCAAATTCTTCTTTTTTCTCCTCCCACTTTTCACTAATTTTTTCATATAGATCGCGAAATATTTGATTTTTTAATAACTCCTCTCTTAAATCTTCAATATTGATTTGATTCAGAAATTTAATTCTTACATATTCTTGAATTAACCTATTGAGATCATCAGGTTGAATAAATACATAACCGTTATTTAATGAATTATTGACTAATTTACGATAATTGTCCCTCAGATTAGAAGCGAGCTTCAAATAGTCAATAAAATGGATTCGAAATTTAGTTCTAAGATTTAAACCTTGATCCTTTACCTTAATTTTTTTGTAGATTACTGGTTCCTCAGAATAAACAATATCAAAATTTAAATCTTTATAAATATAATATAGATTAAAATCACTATTTATATCTTTATTTAAGCTCTTGTAAGTGATTTTTGAATACAATTCGGCAATTTTGTTTGCAATTTGTTTGTTGTTCAAAATACTTAAAAAAATCTTTATTACTAAATAGAAATCAATATTTATCTCATCATCCATAAAAAAAGAGAAATCCTCAATTTTGTTAAAAGAAGCTTTAAAAAACTCCAGGATTCTTTCTTTTATCTTATTGCCGTTATCAGATGAGAATACTTCATTTATAAAATCTATAGGTCCCTTTAAAGCTTTATTGGGGTAATATTTCTTTAGAGATGGAAGCCAAGGATAACGTTTAACTAAGTTGAAAATCTCGCTCATTATTCAAAAATTTCCCATTTCTAATGATTTTTATTTTGCTTCTAAAAGATTTGATGGTCTTAAGCTTTAATAGATAAAGAGTAAAATGGTTTATTGATAATTTTAATAAATCTATTAACAAACTAATAAACTATATTTAAAGAAAGAGTTGATTAAAATTCATCCATATCGTCTTCGTCTCCGAATTCCTCTTCTTCGACACGAGGTGCAAGGAAATAGCTTAGTTTCCCACCTTCAAGAAGATCAAAATTCATTTTTAACGGATGATCTGTTTTAAGGGATATTTCTAATTTTTCTGTGATAGAGGCTATCTTTAGTATTGCTTTTAGGAATGTTAACGAATATGCCCCACTACTTGAACCTTGAAGTTGACTTTCAATCAAATCATCTTCATTGAGGTCATATACCATTTCACCAATTTGTCCAGAGGAGCTAAAGACAAGACCTTGTCCTTCATTTGCGTTTATGTTGAGGATTTCTGAGTAAATTTCCGCGTCTTTTATTGCTTCAACCAAGAAATCTGTATCTATTACCCACTTTGAAGGATAATCTATTTTGAGTAAATTATCCATTGGGATTTCTTCGATGTCAATATCTAATAATGCTAAGCTAAATGTCCTGGTTCTAGATACACCCTCCCTTTGCATTTTAATTTTTATCTTTTGGTCAGCCTCATTAAAATCTATTTCAACTGTGTCATTGGCAGCACTTCTTTTTAAGATTTTATCTAGATCATCTAAATTTAATCCAACTTTCGATTCTGTACTACATTCATATTCATCAAAATTATCCTTCTTAATGGATAATTTCAGAAGACAGATTCTACTTGGATCCATCGCTGAAATAGTAAACTCTTTAGGAGTGACTCGAAATTCCGTTTCATCAATGATGCTGGCAAGAGTTTCAACAATTCCTTTTAATATCCGACTATTTTCTAATTTTAACGTGAAGCTCATATTCTTTCAGTATTTTTATGCTATTATAATTAAGATAATAAAGTTTTATTGGCATTATTAATAATATTTAATATTAGTCTTTTAATAAAACCAACTCTGTGTATTAAATTAATTATTTATACTTATCTTAAATTTCAATGATTATTACTGAAATAAATCGAACTGTTTATTAAAAAAATGCCATTACAATCTGCGAAACAAAGAATGATTAAAAATCTCAAAAATGAGGATGAGAGGGTTCAAATCACTGGATATGTAAGGGAACTCGTTGAAGAAGAACAATTTGTTTTAGATGATGATACGGGGAAAATTGGTGTTGATATTAAAAATATTGATTTTAAGTTTAAGGAAAATGATTTGATTAACGTTATTGGTAATCTTGTTAAAGAAGATGATGAAATAAAAATGTTTAAAGCTGAAATTATCCAAGACAAGAACCAATTAAATTTTGAATATTATAAGAAATTATATGAACTTAAAAAAAAATACGGATGAGTTTGTAAAGAAGAATATAGGTGGTATCAAATAGTACAATTTTGCCCTAAGTGTTCCAATCTTTTACGCAGAAAAAAAGAGAATGGGAAGCCATATCTTGTATGTATGTGTGGATATCAAGAGGGATATGACTCGCTTATCGATGAAAAAAGTATTAATAAGAAAAAGGAAGCTTTAAAAAGAAATCTAATAATTGTAAAGAAAGATGATAAGATTTCAGTGCTTCCTAAAGTAAAAACGAGTTGTCCTAAATGCAGTCATAATGAAGCAGAAACCTGGCAAACTCAAATTAGAAGCTCAGATGAACCAGCTACTCATTTTTTTAGATGTGTCAAATGTAAACATACGTGGCGTCAGGGATAAAAACAGTTTACATAAGGAATTAAATAAATATTTAATATGTATATCTAGTTATATTTACGTGAAAGAACAGTTTCACGATCTTTATAAGATTTATTTTAAAACTTAATCGATATTGGTGATTGAATTTTGAAGAAAAATTGTGAAAATATAACTTTTCGTAGAATTACAAGACATAATTACCGTCAAATAATAAATCTTAAAGTAAAACCCTATCAAAAATACCTAATTGCCTCGAATGCCGTATCAATGGCAGATGCTTATTTCTATAAAGAAGCATGGATGCGTGCTGTATATTCTGCTGAAACTCCTGTTGGATTTGTTATGCTTGCTGATAATTCACTGAAATTTAAATTTATTAAGCATTTTAAACCTCGTCTTTATATTTGGAGATTTATGATCGCAGATAACTATCAGAACCAAGGATTTGGTAGAAAAGCCATGGAGTTAATAATTCAGCACGTAAAATCTAAATTTGGTGCAGATGAATTGATTACTTATACTTTACCTCAAAATAAAGATGCGTTAGAGTTTTATAGAAACTTAGGGTTTAAACCAACTGGGAGAAAATTAGCAATTGGAGATCTCGAGCTACAATTAAAATTAAAATAAATGTTTAGGAGAGAACTTCTAAGATTTTTGTAAGAATTCTTGCTTTTCCGCCTGTAGATTGAAGTAACGTTTTTCCACAGACTAAACATTGCACATCTGTTCCCGAGCATCCAAAAACTATTTGCTGGTTTCCACAATTTAAACACTTCACACGAAGAAATCTACTTTTTGGATGTGGAATAAGAACTTTTGATTTTTCATTTCTTGCCATATTAATATTTCCCTATTTTTAGTTAAACTTCTTGTAATTCAAGTCTTTTTACGCGATAAGATTTAGCATATTGTTTTTTACCGCATTCTGAACATTCTAAGATAGGAGTGCTCTTTTTGTTGATTTTTGCATTTTTATGAAATATTTCCTTCGGAAAAGAACCATACCCCCTTTTTTTCCTTTCTACTTGACGGTCTGACCAAGATAGGGCTCGTCTCTTACCTTGTTTATATAATGTAACATTATGAATTTGATGTGAACGGCAATTGGGACAGTATCGCTTTGTTGTTCTAGGATATTTCAATTTACTAGCACCTTTTATTTCTAATTATCTTGGGTAATTTTTCATAAATTTTAAGTTTTATTAGTTCTGTCTATTCCATTTAAATTACCATTTTTTAATAATAAACCATTTATATTTTCCTTACATAATGTTAATAAAAACAATTTCAAGTAGAATTTAAATGTTTCATGAGAAATTTCGCGAGGGAATCATAAGCGCCAAGCAGTTTGATAAGGATGATATTGAGTATATTTTAAGTAAGAGTAGAGAAATGATTAAAAAAAAAAACACAGATCTTCTTAACGGAAAAATCCTTGCTACCTTGTTTTTTGAACCTTCAACCCGCACTCGTCTTAGTTTTGAATCTGCTATGTATAGATTAGGTGGAAATGTAATCGGATTTCATTCTGGAGATGTTTCTTCTATCAAAAAGGGAGAAAGTATTGCAGATACAATTCGAACTGTAGAAAATTATAGTGATTGTATTGTTATTAGACATTCGCTTGAAGGTGCTGCGAGAATGGCATCAAAATTTGCGAAAGTACCAATTATAAACGCAGGATCTGGGAGCGGGGAACATCCTACTCAAGCTCTACTAGATTTACTAACGATAACTCAAGAGCTCGGTTCATTAGATGGTTTGAATATAGGATTAATGGGTGATCTTAAGTATGGAAGAACAGTTCATTCACTCTCAGTACTACTATCTAATTTTAATGTTAATGCTTATTTCATAAGCCCCGTAGAGTTGCAGATGAGAAATCGAGATAAAGATTTTTTACGACAACGACAAATGAACTATAAAGAAATTACAAACTTTAGAAAGATTTTAAATACCTTAGATGTTCTTTATATGACTCGAATTCAGAAAGAAAGATTTGTTGATTTAGAAGAATATGAGAAGATTAAAAACTTCTATATTTTCAGAAAAGAAGATCTTGAAGATACTAAGGAAAATTTTCGGTTATTACACCCTTTACCCCGTGTTAATGAAATCTCACCAGATGTAGATAGTTCAAATAAATCGGTTTATTTTAAACAAACTTTTTATGGAATTCCAATGCGAAAAGCCATTTTAGCAGAAATGATGCATGATTAGATTAAAAACCTTCACTATTTCTTATTATTTCCGAATGTGAAAGCATTTATCTTTGAATCAAATAATAATTTTAATTGTTTTTTTTCATTATTTTCATCGAAATGAAATTTTTGATTGAAAATAGATCCCCCATCAATTAAATTCTCAAATTTTCTGAAATAGTTAACCTTTTTTGTCAATGATAGTAGAGAGTTCTCTCTAATGATTCTGGAGGAATATCTATTTAAACCTTCCTCCCTACTTTTGATTTCACTATGCCATGAATCCTTTAGATAGTTGTCATCATGTGGTTGATTTAATATATATCTTTCATTTTCCTCTTCATTCTGTTCTTCAATAATTCTTCGCATTCCTGTAAAAATTTCTAGGGCAAATTTTAAACTACTTTCTGTTCTGTCAAGTTCTATTCCACAATGATTTATAACAGCTTCATTTAAACCAAAAAAGCTGATCCCTTTTATTGATTCCTGAATTAAATTCTCTCTATGGCTTTTAAAAATTTCCGAGCTTAAAGTATCCCACTTCTTATTAAATTTTAATTTCTTTGTCACTAGATCTTTTTTATAATTGAATAGTTCAAAAACTAGATTTAGTTTATCTTGTAATAGTTCAAAAAATAAACCATCATTTTGATTTGCTTCCATTGAAATCATGTGCAAATTAATTAGAATCTTATCTAAGATGATCTCGTTGGACATTGGATTGTCTATCTTAATCAGTGTAGAATTCAGCAAATTTGAACATGAGTTATTGTAAATAATTATATTTTGTCTTAGAGAATTCGATAGATGTTCAAATATTAAATTATTTTGTGAATAAAAATTAGCAAAGTCTGAGAAACCAAATTCTAATAATAGTCCCTTATTATTTGTATAATTGTTATTCAAAGAATCTAAAAATAATTTAGCAATGTGATTCACATTTTGAGATTTAAATTCTAAAGTTAAATGATGTTGATTATCTTGGAAATTTTCATTATATCTGTGCATTTGAGATGTCAGTAGGTTTATCAGATGAGTATTATTTTCTAGTCCATTGTATTTGAATAGAAAATTATTGTCAAAATCGCCCAATACTATATCTTCAGTAATATATTGCTTAATTTGATATAAAAAATCAAAAAGATTTAAAATTATATTAATAGAATCTTTCCTTTCAGTAAATTGGTTTGATGAATTTGAATAATTATTGAATATGTATTCTAGTACGGTATCAGTTTTTATGTAGATGCTCAAGGGTCTTAAACTCCAATAGTTTAAATGAAGGAGGGCTATTTCTCCAGATAAATACAAATCGGCTAAATTCTTTGGAAGTAGATTCAATAATAAAAACTGCTCAGAAACATCTGAGCCTAATTTCTTGATAAATTTATCTGGTGTAAATTCCTTTAAATTGAATAATTTAGATGCTTCATAAGGTGGTGTACCTAATCGAGTAAGCTTGTGCCTTACTTCCTCTAAACCATTTTCTAATAAAATCGCATTTATATACTCACGCATCAATGGAGTAGTTAAATATTCAATATTTGTCCTAGCTAAGCGTTCTTCCACTTCATGAGCAATTTTTCTAGCTAAAAACCGCTCCATTCTACCCTCAGTTATAAGATAATCTTCAATCTTGCTTGAATCAAAACTCTCTTTAGAATATTTTGAGGTTCTAATCACTCGCGTTTTAGATTTATCTAGAAGGATTTGTTCGATTGATACAATATTCTCTAAAATTCGTTTCCCTAATTTAGTAATATAATAACCATATTCTGTTGAATTAATCAAATCGCATTTTTTTAATTCATTTAAATGAAATGAGAAATTAGGTGAAGAAAAATCACCTTCCAAAACATCTCTCTGAAGTTTTGAAAAGGATAAAGGATTTTGAGAGTGGTTCAGCTTTTTCAAAATATCTATCCTTATCTTTTGACCTAATGTTTTTAATTGTTTTCCTAATAAATCCTTATTTTTGTCGGAATTCACTTTACTTATAGAATTTAAACTAATTCTTTAAATCTGTTTATCTAAATTATAAGTTTATTAATTATATAAAAATTTGGAAATTCTTGAGTAAGTTGGTGGGAATTAGATAATATGTGGGTGATATAAGGAATAATTCTATAGAAAATAGAATAAATTCATAATCTCTTTATTATACTTAAAATCCTAAATTACTAGATTTTTTGCTATATTATAAAATGAAATGGGAAATTTTTGAAGTAAATGATCTTCAATATTCACATTCTATGGAAGAGAATAATTCATTTCTGAAAATCTTGCAAGGAAATTTAAGATTTTCAAAAAGTAGATAAATTCTATAAATTTATTTAAATCAAAATTTATTAATTAAATATAATTAGTAAAAAAATTATTATATCTCTTATCTAGCTGAAACAGCTATTCTCTCTATTTCATCTTTTCGTTTTACAGCCCTAGACTCTTGGCTATTCTTCGCAGCTAGAATTAGTTCTTGAGCCAAATTTTCTTCAAATAGATTTTCGTTCGCATGAGATTTTGAACCGATTGCTTGAGCTAAATACTTCAGGGCAAGGTCAACTCGTCGCTGGGGCGCGATATCCACTGCTGACGCGTAACTGATACCGCCCATCGCAATTTTGGTGGTTTCTTCTCGTGGTGCTGTATTAACAATTCCATCAATTAAAATCTGGATTGGATTTTCTCCTGTCATAAGCTCAATTAAAATAAAAGCATTTTTTATACTCCTCAGTAATTTCCCTTTTTTACCAGAATTGTATGAGCTTTTATGACCCTTAATACGGCTTCCGATAAACCCAGGAGAGAGTAATCTATTAGCAAATCGTTCAATAACAGATACTTTAGAGGATTTCCAAAATCTTCTATGTTCATGTCTCCCCGCAGAATGAGGAACTATAATAGGTTTTAAGTTAATATAATTTTGTAGTGTTGGATCTCTAACCTCGATGTTTTCAAAAGACCATTTATTAAATAGCTCTACATCTTTCTTAGTTTTACTCATAATCATAACCTCCCCATTTATCGCAACGGCTTTTCCTTTTTTCCGCTAAGAAGGGCTTCTAAACTCACCCCATTTACCTTCACTACCCTGTAACGGACTCCTGGAAGATCTCCAATACTTCTGCCTTTTGCTCCACCGATCCCTTCTACTATAACCCGATCATGCTCTTCTATGAAGTTTAGCGCACCATCACCAGGCAAGAATGCTGTTACACCTTTCCCATTTTTTTTAAGTTGAATTCTTACACATTTTCGAATAGCTGAATTAGGTTGTTTACTTTCTCGGCCAACCTTTTGAAGCACTATCCCAAGGGCTTGACAACTCCCTTCTAAAGGATCTACTTTCTGTTTTAGCTTGAGTATTCTTCTTTTATATTTAGTTTTTGACCATCGATATTTTTTCCGGTTAGTTTGAAGCTTTCTTGCTGCGTAAAGTCCTTTTGGCACTTTAATCACTCAATTTTTATTTATGATAATGTGAAAAAATACATGATAGAACTTAAAATTTTGGATACCACTCTATTTCTTAAAAACTAATATGCCATTATTCAGTTGGAAATAGGGTAAACATAATTTAATAAATAGATAGGACCTCTTAAAGTAAAAAGAGAGCAATTTTAAATGTTTTTAGTATTTATAATTACGTTATCGACTTCGAAATATCTTAACACTAATTCCTTAATTTTTCTTATCATTGAACCTTCTTTACCAATAGCTTTTCCACGATCTTGAGGTCGTACAGTTATAATTACAGTTTTTTTTAAATTTCTACTTTCCTTTACTTCAATATCTTGTACAACAATAGAATTTTTGGTAGTTTGTAAGATATTTTGGATAAAGCGATCAAGGTTTTCTGAAAAAGCGATTACATCAATCTTTTTATTTAGTTTTGATTTTAAATCTTTGACGTGTTCACCTGCTTTTCCAATAGCTTTTCCAACGTCTTCTTCTTTTACTAAAAAAATAACTACTTCAGAATTATACTCTTGATTCCTAAATATCAGGCAATCTTTAATAATGGCTCCTGAGATATTATTAAACAATGAAATAAGTTCCATGGATTCCCTATCAATCTTAATATTTTTTTTTATCATCGAGATATCATTTATTATGTGTAATTAAACTCAATGAGTTCTTAAAGTCAATAGATCTGAATCACCCTCTTGAACGACACCAATAATAGAAATCATATAAGGTTTTGCACAAGCTAGGCCAAGATCCCAACTGGACCCTTTATATCTATAAATATAGGTTTTATCTTTCATGAGGGAAATATAGTAGTTTAGTTGGGTCTCTAATTCAGATGGACAATTATTTGCTATAATAATCATCTTAAAAGATTCATTTCGCAAATGTTTTAACACCTGCTTCTTACCATATATGAATTTTCCTGTATTCATTGCCACTTTCAAGTTAGTATCAATATCAAACTCTTTCTTTTTCTTACGAGACAGATCAAGTTTTTCTGCAACGTTTTTGCTTTTATTCTTTGCCATGGTATTTTCAATTTGTGTCTGTATAATTAAGTAATAATAATATTATAATTTTTAAGTTTTTTTCGGTGTTTTTTATTTATAATTTCAAAAAGAGTTTTATTTCTTGTTTTGTTTCAATATTTCCAAATTTGCATCAAGATCAAACATGACGTTCACACGCCCAGTACCGATCGGGGATATCTGTCCCACAATAACATTCTCAGGAATACCCAAAAGGCGTTCTTCTTCCCCATAAAGCCCTGCATCAAGTAGTTGGTTAACTGTTACCTCGAAAGCAGCTCTGGCAAAAACACTGGATTTTGACCCAGAGATTCCATGTCGTCCAATAGATTGAATTGAGCCTGAATAGCACATTAGGTCTGATAAAATAAGTAAATGTCTCAAATCAACATCTAATCCTTGTTGTTCAAGAACTTTTTGAGATTCCAGTATTATTGTTTGACGTGCAGCTTCAATACCATATAATTTTTCTATTTCATGAATATGATTTGAAACAGATCTAGTATCGTCTACACCATCAATTTGAGTTACACCTTGCAAATTGGTACCTTCAGTTTTAATTACCCATTCTTTACCATCATCAGAGGGTGTTAATAGTCCTCTTTTTACACCTCTGATACCCTTCACTACTTTTTTCAGAATTTTTTCTCTTAATTTTTGTAAGCTCTGCAAATCTTCTATTCCTGGATCAATAATTATAGAATTTCCTTCACGTTTTATTGTCCCTTTCTTCTTATAACGTTTTAAAATTTCAGGGATATCATTAATATCAATTCCTTTTCTTTCGCAAATTTCTGGGATCAAATTAACAACAATCTGCCAATTTACAAAATCTAAGTCTACATCAGAGATTATCTGTTCTATCCGAATTTGTTCTATTCGGTTATGAACTTCTATGGCTTTTTCCTCAGTTTCATTATATTCGTCAATTAGATATACTTCCATTGCTGGTGTCGATGGAAATCGTCTAGCATCAACAATTTCGATTAGTCGTGGCAACCCTTGAGTAACTGAAAATTCTTCTACTCCTGCGTAATGAAATGTCTTCAATGTCATTTGAGTTCCTGGTTCACCAATCGATTGTGCTGCAACTGTACCCACTGGTTCTGAAGTTTCTACAAGTGCATTATTATAATTAATAAAAATTTTATTTAGTAGATACTCTAGTTGTTCTTTTTCGAGTTCCTCATCTTTTATTTTATCTCGAATTTTTTCAATCAAATCTTCAGGAATCCCATCTTTCTTCATTATCTCTAATTGCTGTTCTAAAAATTGTGAAGTTATTTTTGCCATTTCCTATCTCTCAGGTTATTTTATTTTATTTAATTATCCTAATTTTTCTTTTTTCCAATCTATATAATTCTTAGTTTCTTTTCCTCTCCAAATAGCTTTTTTTCCGGAGTCTTCCTCAAATTGCTTTATTAAATCATCTTCATTAATATCTGATTCTTCTTTTTTTGTAATAGTTTCTTTTTTAGGCTTTTTCTTGGTAGGAGCTACTTTTTTGGGTTTTGCTTCAGATGGCTTCTCTACTTTGGGAGTAGACTTTTTGGTACTTGACACTACTTTTAGTTCTTCATGAATTTTGTCTAAATTCATTGCTTTCGCTTTTAGCAATAAAACATCTAAATTTACTGCTGCACCATGATCAGTGTGCATTGCATCAATGCCATCATCGCCAAATCTAAATTGAATAATATTTTTATCGGAATTCCTAACTGTGCCGTCATTTTCTACAACCATATCCTGCAAAGCATTTACTAATCTTCGCTGCATGTATCCACTTTGAGAAGTTCTCACTGCTGTATCTACAAGCCCTTCTCTTCCGCCCATAGCATGAAAAAAGAATTCCACCGGCTTTAATCCATTCCTAAAAGATGAAGATACAAAACCTCTGGATTTTGGTGAAAGATCATCAACTTTAAAATGCGGTAAAGTTCTACTACTATAACCTCTATTAATTCTTTCACCCCTAATCACTTGTTGACCTACCGTTGCTGACATTTGTCCTAAATTTAAGATATTCCCCCTTGCACCAGATTTAGTCATGATAACGGAATGTGCTTCATCTCCAATGAAGTCAGCTGCAGATTCCTCTGCCTTCATACGTGCCTCTGTTAATACTTGTCGAATTCTTAATTCTAAAGTTTCTCTCATTGATCGTCCAGGAGCTCTTTTAAGAACAGTAATATCATTCTTATGAAAAGCCTTAATCAGTTTTTCAGACTCATCATTTGCTTCTTCTAAAATATCTTGAATTATTTGATAAGCATGACCATGTACATAAACTTCATCTAATCCCATTGTTATTCCATTTTTTCTAATGACATATAATAACATTTTGGTAGAACTATCCAAAAATTGCCTACCACGAGCATTTCCATGATCTTTAATAATTCGTGCAAGAATACTGTTCGGTTGCATAGCACCATAAGAATTTTCATCTAATGTTCCAGTTATCAACTTTCCATTTCTAATTACGACATATGCATCATAAGAACAATTTTCTTCTTTACACACATCACATTTTTCACAAAATTTTGATTTTACTTTTATGTTTAAATCGTCTGGGAACAAACTGCTAAATATCGCTTTTCCAGAATATAACGGTTCTGGTTCAGTGACTATTGGAGTTAAATCATCTAAACTGAAATCAGGATTATTATTGAATATGTCTCCCGTATACAATAACTTTAATGTATCCTTTTTATTAAAAAGAGAATTTTTGCTCGTAAATTGATAAACACTTGAAATAAAATCTTGAATTCCCCCAAGAATTGGACCTCCAAACCGGGGAGATAATATATGATTCTGTACTTTAAGAAGCAATTCTGCTTCAGTTCGAGCTTCCTCACTTTGAGGTACATGTAAATTCATTTCATCCCCGTCAAAATCAGCATTGTATGGAGGGCATACAGTTAAATTCAATCTAAACGTCCTCCCATACATAATTTTTACTTCGTGTGCCATAATAGACATCCTGTGTAAGGAAGGCTGACGATTAAATAATACCAAATCTCCCTCATTTAAATGGCGTTCGACGGTGAATCCTGGCGCTAACATATCAGCAATGATTTTTCGATTTTTAACATAGCGGAGATCAATTCTTCTACGATCATTTCGTATGATATAATTGGCTCCAGGGTGGTGAAAGGGGCCATTTAAGACCATTTGCTTCATCTCTTCAATATTCCAATCATTAACATTAGTCGGTATGGTTAAGATCTTCGCTATTTCTATAGGTACACCTACATCGTTAATGCTTATATACGGATTTGGTGAAATTACACTTCTCGCAGAAAAATCGACTCTTTTACCGCTTAAATTACTTCTAAACCGGCCTTCTTTTCCTTTTAATCTTTGAGTTAATGTTCTTAGTGCTCTTCCTGAACGATGTCTTGCTGGTGGGATACCAGAAACTTGATTATCAAAATATGTAGTAATATGATATTGAAGTAATTCCCAAAGATCTTCTACAATTAGATGAGGTGCGCCAGCATCAATATTTTCTCTTAACCTTTGATTAATTCTTATAACATCTACTAATTTATGAGTTAAATCATCTTCTGACCTAATACCACTGTCCAATGTAATTGAAGGTCGTGCACATACGGGAGGAATAGGTAATACAGTAAATACCACCCA
Organism: Promethearchaeota archaeon; assembly: GCA_016839705.1. Taxonomy (GTDB): domain Archaea; phylum Asgardarchaeota; class Lokiarchaeia; order Sigyniarchaeales; family SOKP01; genus Loki-b32. Next base: position 27,964 of record JAEOTR010000017.1, read on the forward strand.
TTCAAGCCTTGCATTCTCTGGTGAAATACCTAAGATTCTCAAATCAATATCGGACATTTTTTTTAATCGTTCTAAAATTTCAATAGGTGTTATTCTACGAGACCCTTTCCCTTCTTCCTCTTCATAAAAAGTGGTTGGTTTTTCAATAATAATTTTCTTTTTCTTACCACCACAATATGGACAATTTTTATTCTTCCGAGCACGCTTGAATACAATTTTAGCAGCATCCTCATCACCCTCAAAAAATATTTTTCTGTGTTTCACCTGTTCTTGCCTAAATTGCTCCTTTTCCTCTTCTGTGAGCATTAATCGAGAACATTCAGGACATATAGATCTTAGAACTTTAAGTACTTTTTTCGCATACCCTACATGAATTACAGGCCGGGCTAACTCAATATGGCCAAAGTGACCCATACAATTACTAACTAAATTACCACATGTCTGACAGCGCTGTCCTGGTTCAATAGTACCAAGTCTTTGATCCATAAGCCCACTCGGAATCGGGAGACCATCCTCATCATATGTATCTGCTGTGATAATACGAGCAGCAGACATTTTTCTTATCTCATCTGGGCTTAAGAGCCCAAATTTGATTTTTTCTATCATTTTGGTTCTTGAAAAAGTATAACTCATATGCTAATTCCCTCAACAATAATATTAGTAAATAACTTATTCAAAGAAGAAGACTTCATCGGAGAAAACATCCTCTAAACTGATTGTAAATTGCTAATTTTAAAAAATAAGATAGTGACTCTTCCACTGTATGTAGAATATGATAGCAAATAATAAAAATTTTATCATTTTCAGCGTTTTTAATTTTAGACAGACTTTTAACATTTAATCCAACTAACGAATTATGTTTATATGACAATTGGTTTAACTATTAAAATTACCCCGTTGTATTTTGTCATTAATTTGAGTTTTTTCTTTTAATTGCACTTAATAAATTTCTTCTTTTTTTTGAAGAAGATATTTAAAAGAGTTTAATTTTTGGATATAATTTAATTAATTAGCAATGAAAGTAATAGATTTTTTCAGAAGTAGAATTGTACTCTTTATTATCCAGATTCTAATTTTGAGCTTATTTATTTACATCTTTAGTTATAACGTTGATATTAATTTTGATAGTGATGTCACTATCCCTCAAGAATTAATTATACAATTCATTGCTAATTACGTCTTATTTAGAAATCCTTCTGGGATGTTCTTCATGTATTTTAGCTGGATTGCGGTATCCTTCATTCCTGACTTACTTCAAAATGATTTCAAAAGAACTTACTCCACAAATTTAACAACACTTTTTTTTCCAAATTTCTTTGTATACACCTTTTTATATAGGTATTCAGAGAACTATTTTAGTTCCAATTTTCTATTTCATTTATTACATACAATTCTAATTGGATTAATAATCACATTTATTTCATTTGTAATTTCCTTATCTCTTAAGAAGATCAAGAAAGTTAAAACTGATGCTCAATTAGAAAATTTGCAAATTGTAGCTAATAAAATTAGATCAAAATGCCCACACTGTGGCACTGAATTTGATTCTACACCCACTTTTTGTTATAATTGTAATTCTAAAATAACACTAAAACCAGAGGAAAATGTTGAATTCAGATAGTAATCAATCTTTAGAACTTCTGTTTAAACCTAGAAATGTTGTCATTTATAGAACAACCGATGCAGTAAGTAATTTCATAAAGGGATTTAAAAGACAAGAATTTGATTTAAATAACATATATCTAATTTCTCCAAAACTAGATGAATTTATGGGAATAAAATGTTATAAATCTATAGATGATATTCCCATAGAAACTATTGATCTTTTAATATTGTCAATTAGAAGAGATCTCTTAATTCAATCTTTACAAGAAATTCTTTCAAAGAAAAAAGTAAAATTCATTGACATCTTTACGGCAGGAACGGGAGAATTTGATGATATTGGTTCAGAAATTGAACGAAAAATAAAAGAGATACTAGATGAATATAAAACTACCAGAAGTATCGGACCAAACTGTATGGGAATTTATAGTCCGCGTGGTAAAACGGCATACTATTCATCTTTTCCTGTCGAACTTGGAAATATAGGATTAATTTTTCAATCTGGAGACCTACATTCAAAAACTATCAAATTTGGGTCTCGTAGGTATAATCTACGGTTCTCAATTGGTGTAAGTATAGGTAATTGTGTAGACCTCCAAATTTCTGATGTTCTAGAGTATTTAGACAATGATAAAGATACCGATGTCATTTGTGTATATTTTGAAGGTATTTCTCCTCTTCATAGAACTGAAGGTAAAAGATTATTAGATGTTTTAAAATCTATGAAAAAGCCAGTTTTATTTATGAGAGGAGGGAAAACGGAGAGAGGTCAAAAAGCAGTTTTATCACACACGGGATCTATGGCAACAAATGAGAAAATTTGGAATGCTGTATTTAAACAAACGCCTACTATTGAGGTTCCTTCTTCTTTGGATGAAATGATTGATTATGCGTACCTATTTTCTTTTTATATTGATCGGTTTAAAAAATTAGGAAAGGAAGTCATCTATCCAGAAAATAAGCGTTCCTTAATCATACTATGGTCAGGTGGATTTGGGATTTTAGCAACTGATTATCTAATAGAAATGGGACTTGAAGTTCCGCATTTTGAAGGTGAGGTTTTAGAAAAGCTTAAGAATATTTTTAATATAAGAGTTGGAAGTTTAGCAAATCCATTAGATTTACCATTTGTAACTTACCAAAAAGAACTTGCAGAGGTCACGAAGGCTGCCTCAGATGAGGATATCAATTTGGTGTTACTAGAAACAGATGCCTGGAAAAATATTGAAGGTAAACGATTTAAAGGGTATTATAATAACTTATTAGAAATCAGAAATTACGTAGAAAGCCAAAATAAAATATTTATGATAATTCTACATCAATACCCTAGTGAATCTCGTAGAATATTTATAGATATGCTTCTTAAAGATGAATTCCTTGTTTATCCCTCTCTTGAGGCTGCAGCTAAATCATATCTAAAATTGTATGAATACGGGAAGAAAGCAATAGAATTTGGTAAATTTAATAATTAATATCCTTATTGAAATTTTTTATATTTTAATCTCTTTGAATACAAAACAATTTATGTTTGTTTTAATTTTATAATAAATGATTGGTGAATTCATCGCAATCTTAGCAGTATTGACGTTTGTTGGATCAAATGTGATTTTTCGACAAACAGAACGAGAAGTTAGTCCGACTTTTATCAACTTCTTTCGTACAAGTATAGGTACACTAACATTTTTTCTTATTATACTACTTATAAATCAATTTAATCTTATTTTCATTATTCCATGGGAGTTATGGCTCCTTCTAATCTCGAGTTTTATTTTTGGGCAAGTTATTGGAGATACTGCTTATTTTACTGCACAGAAAGAACTGGGAACTACCATAGCATTAGCAATATCTATGACTTTTCCTCTATTTACCTTCATTTTATCTTTAATTTTCCTTGACCGTGTGTTTAACCTTAACTTGATTTTAGCTCTAGTCTTAATTGGAATTGGAATTACTATTATAGGAAAGTCTAAAATAAACTCGGGAAGTTCGGATCATGAAAAATTGGTTCCTTTACACATAGATAAGAAAAATCAGGTTGATGAACTTTCCCGTAAAGGTCTTATCAAGGCAATAGGATTTTGCATTATCGCATCTTTAGGATGGGCTGTAGGCGCCGTCATAATTGAATTTGCAACATCTCAAATAGATCAACTTATCCATATGGAACAACTAAGTTCTCTAATTGGGAATGTAATTCGGTTTCCTTTCGCAACACTAATTTTAGGATCAATGGTATTGCGAGAAAATCACTTAAAAAAACATAATAATCCGCAGCAAAATGATAAGAAAAGTCTTCGCGTATGGATATTATTAATAGGTGCTTCAATTTTAGGTACGTCACTAGGAGCCTATCTTTATACTGAAGCGGTACATTTAGCAGGAGCAAATATAATGTCATTAGTGGCAAGTGCTAGCCCCCTATTTGCGTTACCTTTGACTTATTTTGTAAATAAAGAAAAAATTTCTAAATATGGATTTATTGGAGTAATATTAACGATATTAGGAGTGATTCTAATCCTAATTTAAATCAGAATTCCCTTAAAGATTAATTTTCTTTAATCAATCCGATCATAATCTAATCTATTTTTTTCTAATATCTTGATAACTAACTCTTTAAAAATTTCTTTTATATTACAATTCTCTTTCGAAGAAGTTCTGAAAAAATCAACTTCTTCATGACGACTCATGAATCTATCTATAACTAATTTATCCACTCTTGTTTTATCATCAACATTTTCGACAAGATCGTTTTTCGCACCAATAAAAATTCTAGGTGTGTTTCCATGATTAAATTCGCCTAATCTCTCATACCACCAGTCTAACCGAAGTAAAGTTTGAAGATCTACCAAATTAAATATCATAAAAATTCCATTGGCACCATTAATATAATACGGAAACAATTTTTTAAATTGCTCTCGTCCACCAAAATCCCAAATGCTAATTCTTACAAAAGTATCTTCTCCATTCACTATAATAGGGAGATCATAAGTATAAAACTCAATTCCTAACGTTTCTTTAGTGTCAACCTCAAAAGTATTGAAGCACAAACGCTTGGCAATACAAGTCTTCCCGACTCTTTCCTGCCCGATCAAAACTACCTTAAAAATATAGATAGGTTTGTTATCTGTATTAATTTTAGTAGATGAATTAAATTGTTCAGTCATAAATAAAGAAAACTTCTTTTTATTGTATATAATAAATTATAGTTTAATAATAAAAAATACAAGTTGAGATTTATAAATTTTGAACCTTATTTATATACTATGGAAAAGGTGACAAGATTATGAAAGGGGGAGATTTTTTTCCGATTAATTAAATTCATTTTAGATATATTTTTCCGTCATGATGAATTTCTGCATGAGTCGGTTGTACGTGTTGCCAAGCACCATCATTTACAATTTCTACTTCATGTGACATTATAGTTTCTGTTGAGACTCCACTAATATGAGAATGTCCATATATAATATGGTTGATCAAAGTAAAATCGCATTTAGCTTCTTCAAAAAACTCTTTTATACCATTAATATAATAGTTAGATTCCTTAGCATTTTCCCATTTCTTCATTATTTTTATGTTCAATTTCACTATATTGAATTCAAGGCTACTTAGATCTGAAAAAAGAATATCGATATCATCAGAGGATATATTTTTTAATTTTACTAAATCTGATTTCATCTCCTCCATTGTAATTGGTTTAATTTTTCTGTGCTCTTTAACAACCTCATTCCAAAAGTAATCAAAGGTTTCCTTTACTTCAGCATTATGATATGAAATCATTGATTTCCATAGGGGGGCTACAAAAAATCGAAACACATCAGAATCAAATTGATAACCATGTAACATCAAACATTTATAATCTTCTTTTAAATCAAGTTTATCAACTTTAATTTTATTAATGGGGTGATTATAAATTTGATCCTGTGATTCATATAACAATAAGGCACTCTCATTTTCCCATTTACTTAAAATAATATACTGACAAATCATATTGGATGGAAATAACTCCTCAATAATGCTGTTTTTAAATTTCAATAAAAAAAATTTTTTTCGTTTCTTAAATTTCTCATCATAATTTCCCGAGAAGACACTACTGGTAACAGGAATTTCATGATTTCCTGGGATAAAAATAAGGTTCATTTTCTTTTTTATTTCTAACAGTTGGTTAAAAATACTTATAATTTTAATATCTGTTAAAAACGTTTTTTTCACAGATGTACACAAATCAATAAAATCACCTAAGATTAAAAGCGCTTGTAGATCATCTCCGAATTCTCCAGCAATAATTTTATTTAAAAAAAAACTAAATTGATCCAAATTACTTTTTAGAGCACTTAGATGTATATCAGATACAATTAAAATTCGAGGTTCTAACTCACCCATTTTTTACAGTTCCTCTTGAAATTCTTCTATCTAAATTAAATTGTTTTAAAATATTTTTAATTGTATAATTATTTTATCTTTCAATACAACTCCTATAAGCCTTAACCTATAGAAATTTTTTGATTGGTTATTTTAGAAGAGGATTCTGGCTTTTATCTTTTTTGCTTTATCAAGATACTCTGTACAATTCTTACAATCAGGGATCTTACATAAAAACTGCAATTTCGGAAGTTCACAGATGTCGATAAACGGACAAGTCAACAACTCAAATCTTGGTATATCTACAATATTAGTGTCCATTTGATTCACATTATTATGAAGCTATATAAATAAAAAACAAGACTATGTCCTTTTAAAATCTCTGAGAGCAAAAAATTTATAATAAATTTCAGAGAATCATGAGTAATTTATCTCTAAATTTAAATTAGTTAACGCTAGAATTACTTTATAATAAGTATTTTTTGTGAGACTAATGAATGATGATGAATTATATGATTTTTTGATTTCTGAATTTGAACATCCATTCTCAGGATGGGATTTCTCGTATATTAATAATCGATTTGTGGAATTTCCTTTAACATGGAGTTATTTTAGCAAAGTTTTGCAATTTATAAGAAAATCGGAATCACTCCTTGATATGGGGACTGGTGGAGGAGAGTTATTAGCAACGCTGGCACCGTTACCTAAATACACGTGTGCAACAGAAGCTTATAAACCAAATGTGTCCATTGCGAAAAAGAATTTAGAACCTCTAGGTATTACCATTTTTTCTTTAACCGATGAAGAAAAACTACCATTTTTGAATGAAAAATTTGATTTAATTATTAATCGTCATGAAGATTATAACCCAAATGAGGTGTATAGAATTCTTAAACATGAAGGAAACTTTATTACTCAACAAGTTGGAGATAAAAACAATTCCAAATTAAGGTCCATTTTAACCGAAAGCCAAGTTTTAGAAAATGAAAGGGAATGGAATTTAGAATATACAAAAAATGAATTAGAAGCTACTGGTTTTGAGGTACTAGAAGGTTTAGAAGATATTACACTAACGCGAATATTTGATGTGGGAGCCTTAGTATATTATATGAAAGCCATCTCTTTTGATTTTCCAGATTTCACTGTTAAGAAATACTATAAAAAATTAGTGGAGATCAATGAAATTATTAATGACAACGGATATTTAGATTTAGAGATGAACACCCATAGATTTATAATTAAAGCAAAAAAATCTAAGATTTAATCATACTTTAGGATCTGCAAATACAACGCTCTGTTAAGCCTATGTGTGGATTTTTAAGTGGATATTAATCTCTAAATCTTATTTCATAAGAGATTTAATATATATTGGTTATGATTTTCAGTGTCTTTATATTGTATTCATTAGTTCAAGATCAACTAGTGCCCCAATCTATTTCAGATATTGATCATTTTATATGATAGGAATTTACTAATAAAAACAATAAAAATTTTCTACCCCAATTTTTTTTGTCGACTGGATCTAGTGGATCAAATTACTCTGTTATCATAGATCAAACAACACATTTATATATAAGAATTAACAATTTAGATATATATACATCAATTTTATAAAAATCTAAAATTTTTGTAGAACAGAATTATTTAAATAAGTGGAGGAATAAAAAAATGGCAGCATTTGCATGGAGTCCATTACGGGCTCTAATGAAAAAAGCCGGAGCTGAAATAGTAAGTCGAGCAGCAGTTGATAAATTAATGGACTATTTAGAGGAATATGCTAAAAATCTAACTGGTTGTGCGCTTGATATTGCTAAACACTCTGGAAGAAAGAAAGTAACCGCAGCTGACATGAAAATTGCTATTGGATTAATTTAAGCAATTTCATGTTGCTCAACTATAAAGAATAAAAATTTTTATTTCTTTTTTTTTATAATTATAAAAAGATATTCAGATCAGATTATTTTCGAGGAAGGATTTAATTTGGGATATGAAGAATCTATTAATAAGCAATATGGGAAATCGAATCTTGGTGCTCAAATTCTGGATACATTACGAAGTAAAGGAATTGATACTGCTAAAGAAATCCAAGAAACTCTTGCTCCGATTGAAGAACTCCATCTCCGAGGAATGAGCGCGACTTTAGAACTTATTCAAGAGTCAGGGCTTACTAAAAACATGAATGTACTTGATGTGGGGTGTGGTATTGGTGGATCTACAAGGATTTTAGTTTCTAAAGTCGGATGTAAGGTTATAGGCATCGATCTCTGCGAAGAATTTTGTAGAGCAGCAGGTTTAATTAATGAACACCTAGGATATGCTGACAATATAGAAATTCACCAAGGAGATGCTCTAGATATGCCTTTTGCTAATGGGACTTTTGATGTCATTTTCATCCAACATGTTTTAATGAATATTGAGAATAAAAATCAATTATTCTCTGAAGTTTACCGTCTTCTTCGGCCAAAAGGTCGATTAGCACTTAATACAATCTGTGCGGGTTCAATTAGTCCTGTATATTTCCCAGTTATATGGGCTAATAACCCTAGTATCAGCTTCCTTCTTCCACCAAAAAAACTTCGACAACTCATTAGAAATAGTGGTTTTAAAGAACTTTTATGGAGAGACGATAAAAAAAAAGTCCTCAAAGAAATCGAAGTTAGGAGATCTAAACCTCCCTCAAATAAACCTAGACCAATAAGTTTGGATTTAATAGTTGCAAATACCCGTGAAAAATGGAAAAATATTGTACTTAACTTAAAAGAAGAGCGAATTGTGGTGATTCAAGGGGTTTTTGAACGGATTTAATTTAAAATAATTTAGTAGGGAATGTAAAATTTATAGATAAACAAGTTAAATTGTTATTTTTTCTTCTTTTCCATTCGTTTCTTTAATGCAGTTGATGATATTCTTGCTCTTTTTTGACCTTTAGCGGCCCAAAAGCTTGATACGGGAGCTTGAGCTACTTCTCTTTCTTCCAATTCAATTTCTTCTAACTCATCTTCTAAATATGATAATCCCTCTGTAAAATCTTGTTCAGCAAATGTCCTGTTATTCGATTTTAATGATTTCATTTCATTTAGAAGTTCAGCTCTCAAGGTTGTCAACTGTACTTTTGATTCTTGAGCTTTCCCAGAATAATATCCTCCCCCAGCAATTTGGATATTCTTCATGACATTAAATTTCTGATTATATTTAGATTTGAAATCATCCTCATCTTTAGTAACCCCAATCCTGTCGTTAATAACTCTCATCCTTTTATTTCCTTTCTTATCTAAGTACTCCACTTGTAGCTGTACAGGCACTTCTTCTTGTTCTTCTAATTCTTTAGCAGATTCTAATTCTAGAAATAATTCTCTATCTTCTGTAATTGCACCTAGAGTTATTTCTGATCCTTCTATCGCTCCTTTAGAGCTGTAAGCTCCAGATATGCTTTTAATTATAATTCGTGGTGGGACAATAACTCTTACTTTTACATCCCTCCCAATATACTCTTTTTGTCTAAGTTCGGAGAAAATTGCCTCCATCTCTTCACTTGAAATTAAATATAATGTCCCGCCTGTCGTATCAGTTAGTTTCCCCAATACTTGAAGTCCCATTTCATTATTATCACCTGAAGCAGACACCCCTACAACATCAACTATGATTTTATATTGATTACATGAATCAGCCATATCTTCATAAAACTTATTTGCTCCAGGACTTGTTCCTGATAAATTTCCAATCCCTTGATTGGCTAAACCGTCGGTTAAAAGAGTTATTCTTCCTGTTGAATTGAAAAATCCGAATGAAATAATGGCAAAATATAAAGCAGGCCCAAGTGCAGTCATATCCATTGATCTAAGGTCTTCGACTTTTTTGATCCAACCATCTGCGAATTCACCAATAGAACCCAGAAATTTTTCTTTCTTTATTGCTTTTTTAAATTGAGACTTCATCCCTTCCAAAGTAAAGAGTATATCTCCACTAAAATTAATTGGATCTTTATCATGTCTTAAGTAATAGTACACAGTACTTTCAAAAGCTACCAAGATATATTTAGTTGTTGGTGAATTTATTTTAAAATCTTTTAGAGTTTGAATTAATGATTTTTTCACAGCTTCAATTTTAGCACCACTCATGCTTCCAGAGATATCAATAACTGAAATATACAAATCACCTTCAGTTTTAGATACCTTCATTATTTCTGTTTCTTCTTTAGGTTTTTTCGCTTCTAAAGCTGATAGTAAATAATCAACATCATTTGGTAATTTTTTTGTTAATTTAGACTTATCTACGGAATTATCAGTTCCACAGAACTCGCATATATAGTAGGCACCTTTTTGAGGATCTTCTTTAATCATATCTACATCAGTAAAAACCGCGCCACAATTTTTACATTTTATTGGCTCATCCTTTATTTCCCTCTTAGGGTTCCCTAATTCTTTAAAAGTTATTGAGTATAGATAAGGATATAACTCTTTTTTTGAAGGCTTTTTAGCGAGGAACTTGTTAAATGCTCTATCAAACATAGGTTTCATAAATTGAATTTTGAGAATGTAATAAAAACTGAATTATAAAAAATTATGGTTAATTTTTTAAAAAATTAAAAAAAAACCTTTATCCCGTGCCCCTTGCTGAGGTGTCTTCGGTCATCTCGCTTTTAATATGCCCGAATCATTCTTTATTGGGATTTTTAATATTTTCATCTATAATTGATATCATCATTTCAATCGATGGTCGGTCTGTTTTATCTTTCCCAATATATTTCCATATAATTCTTCCTTCCTTGTTGATTAGAAATTTACTGGGGACAGCTTGTTTGATGTTTATTTTTTTTCCTGCACCTGGAGCAAACCAGTATACATCATACTCCTTTGCTATTTTTGCACCACGATCAGAGATTATATCAACAGTAAATTTATTTTCTTCTTTAAATTTCCTGAGAAGTCTAATACTGTCACTAGCTATCGATAAAAGTTTTATTCTTCGCTTTTTGAATTTTGATAAATGCTCTGTTAGTAATGTCAAATGTTTTTTACAGTGAGTTCACCAATTCCCTCGGAAAAAATCTATTAATACGCCGTTAAATTCGTTGAGGAATTTACTTAAATTAATGGGATTATCATAGATATCCACTGTGTTTATTTGAGGTGCTTCTCTGTTTGTACTTATTCCTTTAGGTCTAGGTGGTTCATCAGCATTCATAATATTTAATTTAGTCCTATTAGATTTAAATAATATTATTATAATATGTAAAGAGTTGATGAAAATGAGAAATTTCTTTTCTTTACGTTTCTCAATACTTTTCAAAAAGATTTTCAGTCATAATATTGAATGCTCTTTCAACATTTTCCCCAGTTTTTGAAGATAACTCAATAAAATTAGAGAGGTTGTATTTTTTAGCAGCTAAAATGCCATCTTCTCTCGGGACTGCACGGAATTGATCTAAATCTTTTTTTGATCCAATTAGCATTATTGGGATGTCTCCAGCCTGTTCTCTTACAATTTGTGTCCAATCCGGCAAATGATCGATACTTCTCACATTTGTAATATCATAAAGAAAAAATGCTCCATTTGCTCCTTTACAATATTGAGAAAGGAGAAATCTAAATCTTTCTTCACCCCCAAAATCCCACATTTGCAATTTTACTTTTTTTCCATTGAAAAGAGTTGTTTTAGAATAAAAATCTACGCCAATTGTTAATTTCAAATCCTGCATGAAGTATCCAGAAATATATCTTAAGGTGAGGGACGTTTTCCCGACAGATGCATCTCCCAACATCATCAATTTAAATGTATAATCGTAATCTGTCATTCTTTTCTTTACACTGAATATATTTGAAATTTTTCTCGGGTTTAAGGGATAAGAATTTTTAATAATGTAATTTTAAACTTAAGATATTAATAAACCTAGTATTAATTAATTTTTGTTTAATTTAAAAGTTATATTTCGAGTACATTGAATAATCATAATAATAAAACCAGAATATTAAAGCAAGAATGTGCCACAGAGCATGGAATTAATGAATAATTAAAATATAAAAAAGTAAGAGCTAATAATACTCCTAAGATAAAATAATAACCAAAAAAAGTTAGTATCGTAGTAACAGGTACTATAATAGGAGGAACATGATAGAACGCAAAAAGAACCGAAGAGATTATGACACCATAAACTACCTTTGTTTTGACCTGTAACTTCTTAATGATAAATACTCGAAAGAATGCTTCTTCACAAGGACCAATAATAATTATTTGCAATATTATTAGAATTGATAATTGGATTACATCGGGTTGTACTGGGGTAGTATTTATCGCCCCTTCTTGTCCCTGTTCAATGAATCCACTACCAAACAAATTTTCTACGATTACATTTCTAAAGAATATTATTAGAAAGCTTCCTAAAAAGAAAAGTAAGATGCCAATACTTATTCCTGCAATGATTTTAATGATTAATTCTTCATTTTTTTGGAATCCCATTTCAGAAAGTAATTTTTTGAATTTCTTTTTTTCAATTTTACTTGAAATAAGTGCAGGAATAAAAACCAGAAGTGTTTCAAGGAATATTAGAGTTATTAAAAACCAAGGATTTTCTCCTAGCTGCATTATTTAATTCCTTATGATTTAATTTGGCAAATCAAAAAATTAAATATCTCATTACTATTATTATTATCTCTTTCTCTCACTTCTTTTAATGACAGTAAGAGAAAATTCAATTGAAATTAAGAGTAAGAAATTAGAATTATCTGACAATGAAAGAGGAGTATTGGATACTAAAGGAGTTACAAGAGAGCAGCTCTTACTAAAAAACTTAAAAATTATAGCAAAAGATTATCTTGATGTTGAAGAAATAAAGAAATCATTATCAAGAATTATTTTGAAAAATATAAATGAGTTGGATTTTAGTAGTTTTAAAAAATTTCCTAGATTTTATATTAAGGAAGACTCAATAAAAAAATCTCTGACCCCCTCAAATATAAGAGGTTTAAATGTTGTTAGTGTAGATGGAAGTTCAGTAACAAAAAAATTTATGAACGTAGATTTTTCTTTTTTAAAAGCTATTGCTGTAAAATATTACTTTCATCAAAACTATGTGGCGAATATTAAACACTTTCCAGATCTAGCTGGTTTTAATAACTATATTGTCGAGGGCAACTTTCTTAATCAGGATGAAACTGCTGTCGATGTTAAGACATCAATCGATATGAGATGTATGGAAATTAATTTACTTAATGATTTAATTGAAAGATCAAATGATATAGATTTGATTATTATTGATGGTTCAATTGTGATTACACCAATAAACCTGCTATTCTCTAAAGATGCTGAAATATCGAAAAAATATGATATTTTGCTGAAGGAATATCACAAATTATATTTGAATTGTAAGGAGAAGAATATAATTTTAATAGGTTCTATAAAGGATACTCGAACTTCTGCTTTATCTAACCTTTTGTGTGGTGCTATACAATTATTAATGCCGAGTTATTCAAATTTAAGCGACTTTATTAAGATTAATTATAGGCAAGTTTTTAAATATTTCTCCGACATTGATTTATTTAATAGATTATTAAAAAAAACTGAAAGAAGTTGCATTTTCTATTGTAAAAGAGAAATCGATAAGATAAGGGATACGGGAATAAAGAAAGAAATTTCCTATTATTTTCCACTAGCTTTTTATGCATTCTATCTAAAGACCACTAAATTTGACACACCTTGTAGAATTGAATTTTTTATGGATGAGACCCATTCAATTGAAAAAGCGTCTAAAAAAGCAGATTTGATTTCTTCAATACTCTTGCCGATTTCAAGTTTAAACGAGTATTATGGATTACCAATACCTCAAATCGAAGCCCACAAACGTGCTGTATTTAAGCCAAATGAAGTTGAGCTATTATTAAATAATTTGACAAGAACCTTTAATTTGTACGGTGTTTCTTTATTGGAAAAAAGAAGAAATCGAAGACCTTTTTAGCCTTAAATAACCTTTATCCTGTTTAATAATATGTCCTCGAAGAATATGTGTTTTTTTTCTACTATCTCATTTTCAAATCCGAGCTCATTAATTTGTTTATTTAATTCATCTAAATTTGTCCTATTTGAACTGATGAAATAGATATAATGAGCTTTTTTAAAATTTAGAAAAATTCTGGCTTCCTTAATAAAGTCAATAATTATTTCATAACCCTTAATCCCTCCATTCCAACTATGATCAATCTTCTTTTCATTTTTGTTCTCATTGACTAAAGATGAGGAGGGTAAGTATGGGGGATTAAAAATTATAATATTAAATGAGGATTTTAGGTATTCTGGAAAATTTTTAAACAAATCTGACTGAAGGAAGACAATTTCATTATTGAAATTGTTTAAGATTTCATTTTTTTTGGCACACATAATTGCATCATCTAGGATATCGGAAGCGAATATTTTTGGATTAAAATTTTTGTTTTTTAACTTAAGATAATGAAGGAAAATTGCAATTATCCCGGTTCCTGTTCCTAAATCTAAAATATATTCAATCTCATTTACATTTATCCCATCAAAATAGCTATTATTAAAAGATTTTGAAAAATAATCAATTATAAGATAAGTATCATCCGATGGAAAGTAAATATCCTCAGAATTGCATTCAATTATAGGATCAGATATTTGTTATCACATCATTGTATTGAGTTTAAAGGTAAAACAATCTACTAATTTCAATAATTTCATCGTTATTAAAGGTAGATACTCTTTTATTTTCATAACCACTTCTGCTCAAAATCTGGAGAATTATATCTTTTGTATAATAATTATTCTTTATCGCTTTGTAATAAAAAAATAACGCATTGGCTATATTTTTACCTTTATAAGGCATGATTCCCGCAATAAATTTTAAAAAATAGTTCCTAGAATTTATATCTACCAAAAAGGGGTTTAAACTTTCATGGGGAATAATTTTTATTAGAAGTAGATCGATTTTTGGAATAGGATAAAAACTGTTTCGTGGTATATTAGATTTGGAGATTGGCTTCATAAACGCATTTAGAGTCACACTTATTCTTGAGAAGTCTTTGTAATCTTCTGATAAAAAAATGCGGTTTCCTATACTTTTTTCAATAGTTAATATTCCTGAAGGAGGATTTTCTTTGAAAAATACTTTTTCTAATATAGGACCTGTTATTGTGTAAGGTAAATTCGAGATAACCTTATCATGCTTAGGAAGGCTGACTTCTAAAATATCACCATTAATAACTTCAATATTATTATAGATAGAGAAGACTTCTGAGAGGTATCGGCTCAACTTAGGATCAATTTCAACTGCATATATTTTTTTTACTTTTTCCACTAAGAATTCAGTTAAAGCTCCTAATCCAGGTCCTATTTCTAAAATGATTTCTTCTCTGGAAATTTCAGATGTGGTAATTACTTTTCTTACAATGTTTTTATCGGTCAGAAAGTTTTGTCCTAAATGCTTTTTAGGCTTTAAATTCAATCGTTTTAGAGTTAGTAGGACATCTTTATAATTCATTTGATCTATTCATATTTTTGCGTTTTACTAAAAAGATAGTATTTTACATCTCGTTGAAGTTCTTTGATGATTCTTTGAGCAATAAGTTTGGTTGGAGATGAGATACTCGTTCTATCGGAAATATCTTGAAATGTTACAAATTTTTGCCTTTCTCTTGTTTCAAGGATTTCCCACATATGCTTTTGACCAATTCCAGGTAAGAGTTTCAGAGCATGCATTCTAGGGGTTATTGAGGTGGAATTATTAAAAAAATTGATGAATTCTTCTTCATAATTTAAAACCTCTTTTTCAAGAATAGGCTGAATCAATGCTTTAGAAGTGCTAGTAAGCTCTTTGTAATCAATCTTTTTTAAAACATCTCGTAATTTATCCTCGTTTACAAATTCTTCATAAGTTTTATGTTCTTGAACTTGAATATCAGAGTTTTTATTTAGCTTCACTTCATAGAGTACGAAATCAGGAAAAGTAAGAACTTGTGCAATTGGTGTTTTGGCCCAGCTTGGTTTATCTTCTTCGAGATGCCCATGTATTAAAAGATCTAATATAACTACCTCTCGAAATTTCTTTATAAACTGCTTTTTCTTTCTGGGACCATTTCGATAACCTCTTCTTCGAGGTGGACCTCTGTATCGATCTCTTCTTTCCATCATTACCAATATTTATGTTATTTACTTTTCCGTGAACCATCTTACAATTTAATTGTTGATATACTACTCAATGATTTAGGGTAGCACATTAGAATTTAAAACAATTTAGACTTATAAATTCTTCGTAATTTAAGATGATTTAATATCTTCTAGTTCTTCTAATATTACTTCTAATTGCTTATCTGAAAACGTCTTCCCGGCGAAAGACTTCTCGAAAATAATTCTAAGCTCTGGAACTGATTCTGGATTAATATTAATAACATTAATTGCATAAATTTCTTCAATATCATACTTCTCCATAAGAAAATCTTTCACTTTTCTCGCTGTTTTAGTATCCATTTTCGCAAATTTATTTACATAATTATATGTAATTTCTTGAAAGTGTGACATTCCTTCTTCAGTATCAATTTCTTCCATTTGTTCTTTTACATATTCCATAATTTCTTTGACTTCTGGAATTGATACTGCTCGTTCATCTTTTTTACGTCCCGACATGATAAATCTATTGTTTTTTTTTTTAACACTTTATTTTACAGAAGTAGGATTTAATCTCAAATGCTCTCGACCAATTATTAGGGTTTTATTAGATTTTCCTAATTTAACATCAACTAAGTAGCAACGCCCTCTTTCCCCAATGATTGTACCCGTCTTACCATAGTACCTTCGGTGAGGAAGTCCACGCTTATGAACTGATGGATTTCCTATGATGTCGACTTTGTCAGAAATATTGTAATCAATTAAAAATTTTTCAATTGATCCAAGCCCTCTCTTTCTAACTTTCTTTCGATAAAGTTTCCGTGTCTTATTTCTATAACCTTTATGGATTGTAATAATCGAACACCATTAAATTTGTAATGAGTGGATTTATGAATAATAACTTATTTATTTTTTGATTTTAGATTGATGAAATACATCTTTTTATTTTAATATATGATTTCTATTACATCTAATTCTCTACAAACTAAAGGTACTTCAAACACTTCTGAAAAAGAAGGAGAGGTACGACCACTATCTCCGTTTATTAGTTCTTTTATATAAGTTCCACCTTGTGTTTCAATAATAAATTCAAACAAATTAGAATTAACATATTTTCCTCCTATATTATGAATGATTTTCTTTCTTACTAAATCAGCACGTCGGTGGGAAACTCTAATGGGAGTTCTTTGATTAATTTTCTTGTTTTCAAATGTGAGTTTTAACTTCTTTATTTTTTCTTCAAATATTTTTTTAGTTATTCTAATTTCAGGAACAACTAATGCTCTATAGACTTTTTTGGTCTTAGATGCTTCACTTTTCATGTAAATGACTTCTCTTTTATTGCTAAATCTTAGATCTCGAATTTTTACTTTCTTTTTAGTAATTTTATTCACATTACTCTCCAGTTTAATTAAATCTAAAGTACGAACTTTTGGATTTCTCAATTCAAGAACAAAGGGTCTTCCCTCACCTAGCATTTTCACATCAATATCTTCTCTACCAGCACCGTGAAACTTGGAATCAGTAGCCTTTGATTCTGCAACGAATTCTGGACTGATTAATTCTTCCACACTTGTTAAATATTGCTTTCCTGAAAAATCGCATAATGTACATCCTTTTCCCATGCAATTTTTGCATAACCAATGGGTTTGCGGAATACCTCTTATAAACTTATTATATCTCCCCTGTACAAAAAGAGATTTTAATTTTAATTTAATATCAGAAGAATCATAATTAAAAAAATATATTAAGGACACGTCTGGAGTACTGAACTCTGGAGGTTTATTAAGTTTTATTGATAAAAATTTCCCAACTTCTCGATTGAAATGACTTTTAAAAGATTCTGCTTCTAAAATCTCTAATTGAGCCTTTAAATCATCTTCCCGATTTATGATTTGAGAATCTGGAGAAGAACCTACTAGGAAATTTTTAAATTCAATTCCGTCGAGGATTTGTATGGCTTTTTCTCCATATTCATTGATTTTTGAAAAAATATTTTGACATAAATAGCACAATTGATTTGATTTTAATAGAGAGAATTCTATACCCTCATTTTTTAATACTTCTTGAGCTGGAACATAATTAGCTTTTTCTGCTAATATTTTTAGATTAGATAAAGCAATATTTTGTTGTTCAGTATTATTTGATAAAAATTTTTTATGATTTTCCATAGTTAAAGAGAGCAATAAAGAATTTCCCCTTTCTTGGTTAGTTGTGTATGACCCTAATAAAGAAAACATTCTACCAAGACAATGAACACAGAGGTAGTATCGATTGTAAATTTTTAAAACTATGTCAAAAATCATATCTACTTAAATTTAGTTTTTCTTTATTTATTGATTTTATTTAGGAAAATAAACATAGTAAAAAAAAATTTAAAATTACGAGGTATTTTCCTATTTAATTTTAAATAGTAATTCACATTAACATTGAAAACCCTACATTTACCTTGAATTTAGTTAGATAAAGATATTAGGTAAATAACACAAGGATTAAAAGCGTTTGTTAAGTGGTTTGACGTTGAAAAGGGATACGGGTTCATAACTTCTGAGGGAATGAAGGATATATTCTTCTATTTTCCTAATATTGAGATGTCAGGATAGAAAAGGCTATATAGCTAATAATTGTAAAGATAAAATCAATTTCATAAATTTAATCTTCATCTTCGGACCATCCAAGTTCTTTTAGTACGGAACCTAATGTTTCTGATTCTTCTTCCAATACAAATTCTGTATCATATTCTGATGCAGAAGATTCTATATCAAAATCAGGAGGCGCTAATTCTTCAAGAGAGGGTAAATCACTCAATGGGGGGAGTACTTCTTCTGTTGGGGTTCTATCAGGAACACTTATTTCTTCTATTGGTGATATTTTTTCAGAAACGGGCTCATCCTCAATTTCCATTGGAGCATATTCATCAAGAGGGATAGGAGGAACCTCATCATCGTATACTTCAAATTCTGGTTGAGATTCAGCTATAGGGGTTTTCTCCACTAATAATGGGGTCGTCTCGATAATTTTTGCTTCTTTAACCTCTTTTTCTATCCCCAGTCCAACGGATTTAGGGATTGAAACAATTTTAGTCGCATGAGTCGGTTCAAGTTCCTCAAATTCTTCGTCTTCCTTTTCCCAATCATCTAAAAAACCCAAAAGATCATCTAAGGCAGCTTTATCTTGTTCAACTGATGGTTTTTGTAATGTTAAAACTTCTTCCTCTTCGATTTTCTTTAATTCGGATTTTTCCAATGAAAGAACCATTTCTGTTTCTTTATCACCAGAAATTAATTTATTTAATTTTCGGGCTACTTCTCTTAAATAACCCAGATAATATCCAATTCGATAAACTGCACTTAATCCTCCAAATACAATAAATTCATCATTAATCGCCATTAATATGCTATATCCGGAGGAGTTATGCAAAAGGATTTCCGTTAAAGCTCCGTGATCGGTTGCTTGATTTAATCTTAAACCTAAATCAATTAATGCCGTACTTGAAGCGGATGTCGCATCTGCGTCTAATTCTGAAGAGAAAGCAGTTGCTACCTTCATTCCTACCCGATCTAGAACGATTAAATTCTCAAGATCAGTTTTATTTTCTTCCTCTTTTAAAACATACATCATTTTTTCTCTTATCTCTTCTTGAATCGACGACATTTTGTTATCACCTAAAAGGATCGAATAAGATATTTATGTTAAGATTTAAGTATAGATAGATTGTTTCTTTTAATATATTTTTACTTTATTATATTATAAGAACTCAGATAGGTTCATTTGAGTTGTAGAGGGTTGTTGCATCTTTTCAAAAGAATAATCTGATAGATCACTTATAATATTCTTAATTTTATTAACTACCTCATCTGGAGTTAATTTTTCGGTATCGATAGTAAATACATTTGTTCTATCAGTTAAAAACTTCTTATAGAACGCGAGAATTTTTAGCAGATAATTTCTGTCATTTTCATTCCATTCTATTCGAATTAAATCTAATGAACCTCTCCGAATTATCCTTTTTAAAATAGTTTCAGGTTTTGCTGTTAAATATATTATATAATCCTCTTTCCATTTAATGGATTTGTAAGTGTCGAGGATAAGGTTATAATCTTTTTCTTGGAGATTTAAGCTTTTTGAATAGACCAGCACACATAATGGCGTTCTATCCAAAATTATTATTCTTCCATTATATTTATTATCAAAATTAAGAATATTTTGATTTCTTCGAATGAGTTGTTGTAAAAAATGTAACTCACTCCTAAATCCAATTTGTTTATCGGAGGATCCAAAAGGAAAGGGGGGTTTCTTGACGTACCTTTCAGGGAAAAACTTAAATTTGTTGTTATCCTTGACACATTTTTTTAAAGAATTGAAGACCTTTGTTTTCCCTACACCATGAGCACCAGCAAAAGACAAGATAATGTTGTCTTTAGAACCCTTATTTCTGTAAAAAGTTTTGCTCAATCCCTTTTACTCCAATCTAATGATAATTTATCGTGTAAATATAAATATAGTATTTAGTAGATCTAGAGTTTATTGATTTTCCTAATTATTAAAATTTTATATTGAGGGAGTAATGAAAGGTTTAAATTAAAAAAATATTAAAGAAACTATAAGAATATTATACAAAATATTTGTTATAAGGGTACTATAAATATTCCCATTTGTTACTTCAAAGATAATCCCAATTATTAGAAAACTAATGAAATTTAGAAAAAAATACACAGGGTTAGGATTTAATACTAACATCAAAATTGTATATGCTAAAGCTACTATAACAATTACGTATATCCTATTTTTAAATTTCTGCTTTAATGCGTTATGTAATACGCCCCTGTATGCTATTTCTATTGAGAACGTTCCTATAACCATTAACACTATAAGTAAGAAAACCCAGATGAAATCAGCATCTCTTATTATCTGGTTTTGCATAGCGACATCTGAAATCACACTAGATAAGTCTAATCCAATATTCGCCAAATTGTTAATTAAAGCACTAAAAAGAAAGTCGAAGAGAATTAAAAGTGCAGCGCCAATGGCACCAATAATAATACTAAATAAAATCTTTTTAGAATCTTTAAAAAACCCTAATTTTTCAGAGCTGTGTTTCTTAGAATAAATATAATATAGAGGGTAAATACCAAATAATGCTTCAGGAATCTGGCTTATTAAAAACATCTGGATATTTAACTCGATAGTCTCACTTCCTCCCTGAGAAACTAATAAAAAGTATATAAGAAAGAAAACAATTATGTAAATATACATACAAGTGCCAAAAACATTTAAACCTTCTCTTAGATTCCATTGGTCTTTTTTTAGAAGAAATTTTTGTTCAAGTTCCAGTTTTTTATTGGTAAATATTAAACCAGGCTTTTTTTTGATTACTTCTTTTTTTGCTTCTGAAACTCTTTCTAAAACAGTATCACAAATTGGACATTGATCTAAAATAGTTGAATTGACGAGAGACCCACATCCTGGACATTTACGAGAAATCTCAGCTTTTTGAATTGAAGTCGGTTTATAGATGATTTGTGGTTCTTTGAGTTCTTTACTCCCATTAAGTTTAATAACAAGTTTACCGCAATTCGGGCAATAGGTTTTAGTACCAACATCAGTTCCACAATAAACACAGTATTTAATTTTTTTTTCGTTGTTTTTGGACATTATATACTCATTATTTAAAAATTTATATTATCTTAAAGAGCAAGGTTTTTGAAATTTTACTTGGTTTAATATGTAAATTAGAAATTAAATAATTTGTGACTAAATAAAAATAATTAAAATTTATGAATTTCTATTTATTATTAAAATTGGTTAAATTGCTTTTAGTACTAGTATATATCTCCATAAGCAATAACCCGTGATAATACGATATACTATCAAAATACCCTTCACCTAAATCTGATTTGTTTACATGGACTAATGCCATTTGAGCATTTAGAGCTGCTTGAATTAATAACTCAACACCTTTATAGATTAAGTTGGGGCTCCAAGTTCCTCTTTGAATGTTAGCCCACCATGTAGGACATGAATGTAAACCTCTGTTATAAAACCATCGAGCAGTATTATAATAATTTTTAACATCCCAACCCTCACTTGCAGTAAGATCATCTATTAGATTCATCAGGTTATTTAAACTTTTCATAATTTTCCAATAATACTTATGAATATTGTTATCAGGATGTTTCCATAAAGGATATGGGATGTTATTTTCCAAATCTTTAGATGTTGTACTCCAACTAGATTCTTTTGGTATGATTATTTCTTCACTAACCGGAAAATGCTGGCCCAAATCAGATATGAAAACTAATTCCATTTCGTCATCGTTATTTATTAACTCTATGGTTTTTCCCAAAAATGTTTTCTCGTAACCAGGGATATGATGTCCGAATGTTTCTGCATCTTGAGCAATTATAACATAGGTAGAATTATCTTTTTCCTCGTTCTTATGCAGTTTCTTCGCTTCACTAATAAATTTCTTCGGTGTGATATCTTTGAAAGAGATTTTGTTGCTTATTATATCATCCCTAAAGAAGAGTTGAAGTCCATTTGGGGAATAATAAATTTGATCAAATGGCCATTCTATTGGACAAGCGATACCACTCATAATTACCCATTTATAACCCAATTCACGTATATGTTTTGCTATACTTCCAGATATTGCCAACTCTGGAGGAAAAAACCCCTTTCTTTTCCATAACTTACCAAACTCATTTTTGTTAGTTTCTTCATTCAAATGGATCTGTTGATGAACCTCTTTTATTGGAATTAAGGGGAGAATTGGATGAAATTTTGCGGTCCCAACAATCTCAATCTTTCCTTCAGAAACAAGGTTTTTCAAAAATTCAATTGTGTCTGATAAATCGAATTCGCGAAGTAAATCAATTAAAACACCATTGATGTTTAGGCATATTTTCGCATTTTCATGATAATCCAGTACTTTAAATAAAGGTTTATAGCATTCTCTATCGATCTTTCTTAATATGTTTAAATCTTGGGTTGGGGGTTGGTACATATGTAGACAAAAACATATGAAGGTACTCACTTTTAAACTCATCTGTCGAAGTTATATCGTTTTTTTAACGTTTTAATTTAAAATTAGGTTATTTTAATAATATTTGAAGCTGAAGATTAAGACTTCAATAATCACTATAAAACCTACTATTAATATTGATCTATATATTATCTTTTCTACGCTTTTATTTACGCATTTTGATTTACTATATTTAATATTCCTCATCGTTTTAAATTTGAGCAATACATATGAATGTAACTTTTATGATTTTTGAATGATTACATAGGTGAATTCTTAAATTATGTAACAAAGAATATTATTACAAATTAGGAATTTAAATTCTAAAGAGTAAAATTGGATGAAAATTATGAAAATAGATGATATAAAACGCATTTTAATACTAGGATCAGGAACAATGGGAGTACAAATAGGTATTCAATCAGCAATGCATGGATACCAAGTTAGTATCTTTGTAAGAAACCCTGCAAAAAATGATATAGTATGGGATGACATAAAAAAGCGCGTTGATTGGATTGTAAGACGGGAGGTAATTAGTAGGGAAGAAGCCGATCAAACATTAAAAAGAATATATACAACAAACGATCCTGCAGATGCAGCAAAAGATGGTGATTTACTTTCAGAATCGGTACCTGAAATTCCCTCTTTGAAAAAGGAATTATATGCGAGATTTAATAAATTATGCCCCGAGCACACGATTTTTACATCAAACACCTCAGGGCTTTTACCATCAATGCTAGCTAAAAGCACAGGACGCCCTGAAAGGTTTTTAGCTGCTCATTTTAATAATCCAGTGTTCATTACTAAGACTGTAGATATTATGGGACACCCTGGTACGTTAAAAGAAGTACTTGACATAACAATAGAATTTGGTAGGAGGATTGGATTAATTCCTATCATTCTTGAGAAAGAACAGCCAGGATACATAATAAATTCATTGTTGCGGGGATTAATGGGTAGTGCACTTGAATTAGTTGCAAACGGAGTCGCTACTCCTCAGCAAGTTGACAAATGTTGGATGAGCAATATGAAAATTGGAATCGGGATTTTTGGGATTATGGATAATAATGGATTGGACGTAGGATGGGAGATGCGAGAAAAATACGCACTATCCTCCGGAGATAAACAAGCAAAAGCAATATATGAGTATCTTAAAACTAATTTTATTGATAAAGGACATCTAGGAAGAAAAACTGGTCAAGGATTTTATAAATACCCTAATCCTGAGTATAAAAATCCAGATTTCTTAAAGTAGATTTTTTTATATTGAAGGAAATAGATAAAAATGTATTCAAATCGAAAAGAGGATAACTCTCCTTCGAAGTCAGAAAACACTCCTTTTAAAAACGCTAACGTCTAAATACCTAAAATTGAATTTATTTTTTATTTTTCTATTATTGTTTCTTCTATTGCTGTGCCGAAATGTGTAGCTCCAGGACCTATATGAACTAAGACTTCATCCGCTACCTTGATATCAACAACAGATTTCGCCTTACCATCTACTCCTACTAAGCGAATTGTTTCAGCGTTTTGGCATATACAACTTATCAAAATCTTTATATCACCTTTTAATCCTTCTAACTCGAATCTCAACATTGGTCGTGTTTCAATTTTAACTCTTCCTATTGATACGGTTCTGACCACACCTTTATTTGTAACTGCTAAGACTTTATCCCCACCTTTCAATTCACTTAGATACTTGGTTCTATAGATTTTAGTAGGATCGTCATCCGGCACTAATACATATGCAGACACATCCCCGGCATTGACTCTAAAAGGTCTGGATGCCACAAATTGTGTTTCAAACGTTTCAGAATGAACCAAACAGAACCCTACTGCTGTTGAACCAACCAGAAGTCCTTCTCCTACATTCAAGAGCGATGTGGTATCAACACAAACTCTTTCCGCTTCAGGTATACTCTCAATATTAACAACTTTTGCCGATGTAAGCTCTATTTGAGATGTCACGTTCACTAGATTTTTTAACTCAATAATTTCATTAACAGTTTTTGGTAAAATAAGAATCCCATCCACACCAATTTCCATGGTTCTTAACATCAACTCCGCTTCCTTTTTATCATCTACTGCAGCTATTAAATCAGTATCGTTCTTATGCATTTCTGCAATAAGATTTTCAAAAGGGATTATTTTCCAGTCTTTAGCAGAAACAATAATAAAATCCACTTGATTACCTTTAGAAAGGTTCACAATAGCTCTTTCATCATCTTTTGTTTTTAATTCTTTATAAAATCCAATATTCCTATCTGAAAAATTCTTGTCAGATAATAACTCGTTTAGTTTCCTTTCAGTTTCAGTTATAAAAGAATTGGCAGGAATACTCATATCTTTTGTATAGAGATTAACTCGCTCTATGTTTTTAAATTCAGAAAAAGTTTCTTTCGATACTAAAAAGTTTAAAATATCCTTATTAAATGCTTCTTGAACTAATTCCTTAAAATTTTCTGATTTCTTTTCAAAATTTAAGATTATTTTTTTCATGACATCAAATTCTTTAACTTTGGACTATGAAAGTTTTTTTATCGAAATTCTTTTATTATAATGTGTTAGTTTATTATTAAATTTTTAAGTTAGTAAATTCATATAATTCATAATACAGATAATTATAATTGATACAATAAAACAGAGAAGAGATAAAATGGGCTTGAAAAAGAAGCTGTTCCCCCGCAAGGGCAAAGAAAAGGATGATTTGATTAGCAAAGCTAAGAGTCATATCCATAGAATGAATGTAATTAATAGAAACTTTAGCAAGCGTGCTGAGATAAGTCGGAAAAATGCTAAAATTGCTTTAAAACGCGGTGAAAAAACTCGCGCAAAGAATTACCTTATTCAATACAAATCATATACAGCAAAAGTTGATAGAACAAATAATATCAGGGGTAAGATAGAACGTCAGATTCAAGCAATTGAAGAAGGACGATTGATCTCACAAACAGGCAATTTATTCAGTGGTATACGTGATGAATTAGAGTTTATTGCCACAAAAGCATCTCCTGCTAAGGTTGCTGAAATTGCAGAAGATTCTGAAGCATATGTGGCAGAAATTGAAGAAGCCGCAGATATTTTGGCGGGGGATCCTGAAATTGATCTTGCTATTGACGTTACAGAGGAATTGAATCAACTTGAAACTGAAATGTTGCTTGATCAAGGAGGAACTATGCCCGAAACACCATCAGATGACCTTCAGTACATACCAGAATATGATATACTTGAAGAGGATACAGAAATTAAGTCAAAGGAAAAGCTTCAAGACGAAATCGATAAATTACGTAAAGAACTTGAAAGTTAGATTATTTTCTTAAATAATTATCAAATTCTTTCATCTTTTTGTTATTTAATTTTGTTCACTGCTTTAACCATATTTCTTACTTTACCTATTGAGATTTCATAGCCTTTATCTTCACCAAAAGTATCTTTTAATGGTAGAAAACCACAATCAGGTTTGATAATTAAATTTTCCTTTCCATATTGATTGATGGCTTTTTTAATATAAGATTCGAGAAAATCTATTTTTTCAATATAATCATTAATATCATTACCATGTTCGGGTCCAAACTGTGATTTTACAGACCCCAGAGCTAAGATTTTATCTGTAGCTTCGAAATGCTCCTTCTGGAAAATCTCAAAGTTTTTCTCATTTGTTGTAAATTCATGATCTAATATTTTTACGTTAGTTTGAAGAAGAATATCTCGTAAATTTGGGCTTATCCTCCCACATACATGAATCGAGGAGAGATTTTTTATTTCTGAAATCGATTTGTTTAAAATTTCGACTAAAAAGTCTTCAGAGTGAAATAGGGGTTTCCGTCCTACTAACACCCCTAGAAGAGGTTCATCCATAGAAATGATATCGATACCCAGATCATTATATGCTCTTCCCACCTGTTTCATAATTTCTGCAAATTTATCTACCACCCAGTCTACCATTATTCCTCTAGGTTCTGAGAATACTCTCGGTTTGATTCCTTGAGCTATTTCTCCTTTTAGGATAATTTCAGAAGCTAATGTCAATGGACCAGTAAGGCAAGCTTTTGTTCCTTTAATCTTTTCTAAAAGTGATGGTCTCTTATTAAAATATTCATTAATAAATTCCCCGTATTCTACGGCTATAGAATTTTTGGGAATTTTAAAATCATCGGATAAATAAAACCTCTCATCCTTTTCTTCTAATTGATTAACGCTTTTGGCTAAAGGGGATAAAAATTGACTAACCATAGAAATTAATTGTGGATAGCATGGATAATCAATACCAATATCAATTAAATCACTAAAAATCCTTACCATATTTTCGGTATTGTTACTTAAAGGCCAGCTGCCTACGATGGTAGTGAATAATCCTTCTTTATCCATAGTACTTATAAAAGTTTATAGAATTTAAACATAGATTAGACAGTTATGCAGTATCTGCATAGAATATGCTTAGAAAGAATTAAGTATAAAATCTTTTATTATCAAAATTCCTACTATTTTGTTTAATTATTTCTAATTCTTCTAAACTTTGCTGTAAGTTTTGTATCTTATTATCAATTAAGTAAATCTCTTTATTCAAATTTCTATAAGTTCTAAAATAATCACTCTCTGAGATAGATCCTTGATCAAATTTTGTTTCAAGTTTCTTCAATGTAGCTTTAAGACTATATCGTTCTTTTTCAAATTCAAGCATTTGTTTTTGTTTTTCTTTATCTAATTTAAATAAGTTTCTTTTATATCCATATGATTGCTGTGCTGATGAATTTGATAAGTCGAATAAATCTGATAAGTGATTTTTGTTGAATTCTTGAAAAGATTTATCATTAAACAGGTTTTGAATTCCAATATTAGAAGCTTGTGGATAAATTCCCTGAGCTTGCTCTAAGTTTCTTGTTAGAAGATCTCTTTCATCCGCGTTTAGTAAAAGATCATTTTTATTATTAATAGCTTGAGGGATGTAATTTTGATACCTATTTGGGTCGCAAATATTTTGCGGGAAAAATTTACTTTGGCTAGGGGGAGGCATTTGATATTGATTTCCATGATTTATAGGATTATTCAAACCTTGAGGATGTTGAACCTGAGTAGGTTGATAGTAAGTAGGATTTTGATAATAAGGATTTTGCATTCTGGGTTGGTTTAGTCCATTTTGCCCTATATGTGGATTTTGATAAAGCATGCTTTGTTGATAATTTTGAGGTACCAGATTTTGGATTTGGTTATGATTACCATAAGCATGTTGTGGTTGAAATTTATTAAAATTAACTTTTTCATAACTCTCATTATACTGGCATTTTAGGCTAAAAAAAGAATTAATACTTTCTTCAATGAAATTGGTTAAGGAGTTTAAATCAATATCAATTTTCTTTAGATTTGAAGCTGATTTACTGTCATATACCGTAGTCTCATCAAATGTTCTTGCTAATAGAATATATTCGATAACTCTAGAGATTGATTTATGGGGTAAGGTGAATTCATATTTACCATACTCAAATTCTAGGTAAAGTTTTTTGAATACTTTTCCTTTATCTTTAATTCTTATTAGATCACGAACAGGAGCTTTGAAAGTCAGAGCTTTTTTCTTTTTTCTTACACCATACTCATGAACAAAAGATAGATCTAAATTGGTAATAAATAAAAGCCCTTTATCCTTCTTAAATTTCTCTTCTATATTTAATCCATTTGTTAATTTAGCGTAAATTGCATATACCGGCTTTTCTTTTTCTGCTAGGTTCAAAAAATTCTTATAAGTTGAAAAATAAAGACTGATTTTTTCAATGAATTTTAGATTATCCTCAAATGATTTGACGCTACTCTTAAAGGTTGTCACATTATTTAATACGAATTCATTTATCGAATTATAACTTCTTAATAAATTATCAAACAAGTTTTCTATGATTATTAAATTGGAATTAGGTTGTTTATAAATATCAAAAAAATATTCTTTATATAAGACCATCTGATGAAAATGTGCATTAATTTTGTCAAATAAGGTATTCTGGACATATATGAATAATTTAAAAAGAGCTAGTAAATCAGATTCCATTTTAGGGAAATGATAACATCTAATAGGGGGATTTCTTGCTTTTTCAATTTCTTGTTGAAGACTAAATAATTTATTGAGAACTTCTCTTAAGGGATTAATAAAAGCACGAGAGTTTTTAATTAATTCTAAAAATTCTTTCTCTAATTCTTCCTTTTTTTCATATATGTTTATAACTTTATGAGAACCACATTTTGGGCATGATTTTAAAAGTTGGTTTGTTTTAATGATGTTCTCCTTTCCACATTCTCCACACACTTTTCTCTTATCAGAATCAGAATTCTCAATATTTTTTGAATTGCAATCTTGACATGTATAGAATTCAACTTTTTTTTCATGTAAACAATCAGAGCAACAACTAACACCACATTCTTCACAATAATAAGTTAATTTCACATACCTTTGACAAAATCGGCAGACTTGTTCTGACATTTTTAAAAACTAAACCCAACCTAATAAATTCAAAATTCTCTACAAATCGCTTTATCAAAATTAGTACAAAACCCAAAATACAAAAAAGAATATATTATTCAAGTATCATGTAATATCTGGATATCTTAAAAAATATCACGAAGCTACTTAAATGTCTATTTTATAAAATTTATATTAATAAAGGAGTAATTTATTTAATAATTGGATTATTTAACTATGATTACTTTTTTCCCAAGGGCTTGACCGGGTACTCCAGCCTTTTTAAAATGAGCTCTAACCGCACCATGATTTCCATGAGCACGAGTAACTGTACCCTTGAGTTCTTTGCCAGTTGAGCTTTTCCAAACAACTTTTCTACCGATAAGCTTATTTGCCTCTTTTCGGGTATTTATCCTAGAAAAAACTACTATACAATGTTTCTGGTGTACCGTGTGACGACCTCGTTTGTAATTTGAGATAATCCCCTCCATACCCAAAACATCTAATTTACTCAATGACATAGTCAAAAACTTAATAAAAGATTTTAGTGAAATAAATTAATAGATGAAATACTCTTAAACTATTAAGTTTTATTAATATTTTTTTGGTCTACTTAAGATAGTTTAATGCTGTTAGCGCATAAATTTTAGTTAAATTGATAAGATCTTCAACATACACAAATTCATCAACAGAATGGATGTTATTATCTCCTCGAATAGTACCAATTAAAATTGTCTCAATTCCTTTCTGATGAAAAAATGTGGCATCTGTTGTCGGTAAAATAATCTTAAATTCTCTTTCTTCGTTGTAAATAGTTTTATATACATCCTTAACAATTAGTGCAAAATCTGAGTTTATATCGGTTATTTCTGGCTCGATGTAAATAGGGATTTGTACTCTTATATCTAAATCAGGATCTTTTTTCTTTAAATCTTCAATAAATTTTAAGATCCTTGACTTCAATGCTGCCATATCTTGTTCAGGTATTGTATTTATTAAGCAGTGTAAAACACATTTATCAGGTACAGAATTAACAGAGACTCCCCCTTCCATTAATGTAAGGTTAACACTACTAATTTTAGACGGCATATCTGGATGAATAGGA
Source organism: Promethearchaeota archaeon (assembly GCA_016839705.1). Taxonomy (GTDB): domain Archaea; phylum Asgardarchaeota; class Lokiarchaeia; order Sigyniarchaeales; family SOKP01; genus Loki-b32. The sequence goes on from JAEOTR010000017.1 coordinate 58,606, forward strand.
TATTTGGTTTCTTTATATTTTAATTCTTCCTGTAACTCCATTAAGAAATTCATAATTGGAAGCATTTTGTTAATTGCATTGATTCCTGAATATTTATTGCGATTAGGAGACGGCAAATCTGGCCACCCTTGTGCATGTCTACGTATTCCTTTAATTATAAAACTTATCTGAAATGTCCCTGCTCGATAAGCAACGGGGTAATCGCATAAAGAATCACCTATTAAACATGCATCTCCCTTTACTAATCCTTTATTAACTATATAATCCGCTCCGAGTATACCTCCAATCTCTTCATTTATTACCGCCGTTACAAATAATTTTCCATTAAAATTAAATCCAGAATCTTGTAAAGCTTTCACAGCATATATTTCAGCAGCAATACACGACTTATCATCACATGCACCTCTTCCATATATCTTATTATCTATTTTTTCCCCACCATAAGGATTTTTCGTCCAGCCATTAAAAGGGGCATCCGTATCAAGGTGAGCATAGAAAATTAAACTGGGCCCCGTTTCATTCCCAATCTCGCCAATCACATTATTTTTCTTCCTTTGAGTTTTTATTCCAACTTCTAACATTTTAGATTCTATAAATTTTGAGATTTCCCTATATTTACCTGGTGGAACTTCCGACGGCATTTTTACTAAATTTTGAAGAAACTCTACAATTTCTTCTCTCATGTTTTCAATTTTCTCGATTACTATTTTTTCTTCTGGTATCAAAATTCGTATCAACTAATCTTTTTATAAATATAATTTAGGAAAATATGATCGAAACTTAAGTTTAATTATTATGTATTTATTCTTCTGTTTATTCATTGTTACAAAGTTAATTGTAGTAAGTACCTTTTATATTGCTGCTATTGCATCTATTTCAACTAAAGCAGTTGACATTGGACAAGTTGCTTCAACTGTACTTCTTGTGGGAAAGATTTCATTAACTCCGTTTTCTTCAAAAAATTCTTTATATGCTTGATTCATATTTACAAAATCATCCATATTTTTAAGAAAAACGCTTATCTTAACAATATTTGATACTTTTGCTCCGGATGCACTTAAGATTGATTTTATCTTTTCAAGAACAGAAAATGTTTGTTCTCTTATCCCCTTTTTTTCTGGATTAGGAACTTGACCTGAAATAAAAATAAGATTACCCGCTTTTATCCCAAGGCTATAGGGACCAGCTTTAGGGGATCCCGTGTCAATCATTTCTATATTAACCATATCTATAATCACCTTTGTTTAATTTAATAGTTTGCAGACATTAATAAAATTATCAATTTTACTTTCATTAGTTTTTAATATCTTTATCATAAATATTTGTTTATTGTCGTATTTGAATCAAACTAATCAACTTTTAATTAAGTTTTAATAAAATTCTTTTTTTAATGACTTAGATTAAACAATTATAGCTCTTTAATAAAATCTTGATTACTAACTGTGCCATAAAAAGAATTGAAGCACTGTGAATAAGGAAAAAGATAAAATTTGGATATTCACATTTGAATATGCGGGGATTGTTAAAGTCGGAGGTTTAGGAGAAGTCCCTGCAAATCAGGCTAAACACATTAATAAAGATTATGAAATAACTGTTTTTATTCCTTCTCATGGTCAACTTAATAATCTTAGGGAGATACACGATTGGGAGAAATTATCATTTAATTGTGTAGGGCAAATAAATCCATCAATTTTAGGATTAAGTGATCCTATTAGTTATTATCATATTTCCTTTTACAAATCTAAAATTAATAATGTAAATATCGTTTTATTAGTTGGTGAAAATTATTTTGCAAGCAAATTTCTAGATGATAGTGCTGTATATAATCCAGATACTCTCAATGGAAAGATTTGTCTTTTTAGTATTGGGATGCGATCTTTAGTAAGTCATATGATTGAAGATCAAAAAGAAAATGTACCAGATATCATCCATTTACATGATTATCATGCGGTAATCCCTTTTATTGGCATAAAACAGGAACTGATCAACAATGGTTTAGACGTACACTCTCTAATTACCATACATCTACTCACTTGGCCGAGACACAGCATCGAATTCTATTATGGGTGTGGAATTGATAAAACCCCAATTAAAATATTGTTAGAAAATGGTTATAAGTTGTTTTCTATAGATGAAATCTTCAATTTATGTAAAACATCAAGTAGTTATGATGAAATAAATCAACCTCCGACTGTAGAAAAAATTGGTGCGGTCATTTGTGATTTAGTCACAACTGTAAGCCAATCTTATCTTATATCTGATATAATTCTAAATTGTGGCAACCATTTAATTGAATTTAAGTCTGATTTTTTATGGGATGGATGTGATTGGGATTATGATGAGATTAAATTAGAAGTTTTAAGAAAACATGGAGAAGATATGCATAAAGTTTTAGACATTCCTCATGAGATAGATTTAACATTTTCAGATATGAAACGATACCTTTTAACTCACAAGATTGCTCATTTGGCCAGAAGTCCCTTAATCAGGTCAGAAAAAGTTCTTAAAGTAATAAGTGAAATATCGAATGGAAACCAGTTTATCAAAAATGGGAATATCAAAGCATTTAATGAACCTGGGCCATTAGTTATTACTACAGGAAGAATATCACATCAAAAAGGATTCGAAACTATTTTTGAAGCCATCCCAGAGGTAATTCAAGCAATACCTACTGCGAAGTTTTTATTTATGATTTTACCAACGGATTATAGTTTAGAAGAAATCAAATCTTACTCTCATATAGTAAAAAGATATCCAGATAATCTGAGAATTATCTTCGGGGTAGCAAAGGACATATTTTATTTGGCTCATATCTCTGCAGATGTCTACTGTGCTTTATCAAGATGGGAACCATTTGGTATTATCGCTTTGGAAGCGATGGCTTCAAAGCTTCCAATTATTGCTACGCGTGTAGGGGGCTTTCAAGAGACAATAATCGATATCAGAAATTCCCCTGAAATAGGTACGGGTATTTTAATTGATAAAGATAATCCTTCTCAATTTGCCAATGCCTTGATTTCTCTTTTTTTGTTGTCAGAGATTGCCAAAAAGGCAAAATTGAAAGAATCTATTTATGAAACGGAAGTATTAAATTTAGTTAATCAAATACCTGACGAAATTATTAAATCGTTAGTTTTACTCGATCCTGACGTGTATCAAAAGATTAAAGAAAACTGCTATAAAAGAGTAGAAAATAACTTTAGGTGGAGCATCGTATCGAAAAAATTGAGAGAACTATATACTAGAATAAGAGATTTAGATAAATAGGAGAACATAATTTGACACTTTCGAAACGATCTGTAATTCTTATTCTATTCTCTATTTTAGTTTTAAACACTGCGGGAATAGGATTAGTTACATATTTACCAAAGTATTTATTATACTTAGGTATAGAAAATCCCGTTATCCAATTAGTAATGACTATTTTTCCATTAACTTTATTTGTATTTCCACCAATTTTAGGAAAGCTTTCTGATAAATTTCAGAATAGGATTCTTTTTATAATTATTGGAGCTTTAGGGATTGTTTTATCATTTGTGTTGTTTCTATTTACTCAAAATTTATTCCTAATTATAGCATTATCACTATTATATGGTTTTTTTGGAGCTGCTTTTCGAATTATTTTCACTCTCTATGCCGAATTAGTAGATAATGATACGAGATATATCTCTTATTACAATGCCGTAAGCACATGCGGATGGTTTTTGGGAAGCCAGTTAGGAGGAATTTTTATTGATGTATATGGGATTCAAAATATCTTCTTATTTCTAATTTTATTTTCAACAATAAATCTAGGCTCCATTCTTCTCATAAAGGAGAATAGAACTTTAATTTTAAGTCATTATGATAATAAAACTAATGAATCCCGTAACAACATAAATGAAGTAAAAACAATTTCAATTTCGGTATATCTTGGATTATTTTTCAGAAATTTCGGCATAAAGCCAATCATGGTTGTTCTCTCAATAATTATGGGTTTTCATATTTCCAGTGATACACAAGTAGGATTTTTAATAGGTTTAAATTTCTTAATTCAAGTTGCCTTAATGCTATTAATAGGACATATTATTTCAGAAAAAAATGAAAAATTGATACTTATCCTCGGATATTTTTTTAGCACAATCGCAATATTAGGATATATTTTTTCAAATAGTTTTTTCAGCTTTTTAATATCCCAGATTTTTATTGCGTTCAGTTATTCAATGTTTTGGTCTGCTACCGTTATGTATATCGCACAAAATTCTACCCCAAAAAATAAAGGTCGATATATGGGATATGCAAACTCAAGCACTTTTTCTGGTGGCTTTTTAGGAGGACTCCTATTTAGTTATCTATTAGTGGTGTTTAATTCAAATTATTATAGTGCAATGTATTTTATGATTATATTTCCCGTACTTTCTTCTATAAGTATATTATTGAAGTTTAAACAACATTCAAAGCCAAAACTAATTAATAAATAAAAAATTTGGGATTTATAATTTTAATCCACATCAAATTGATTAAATTGGTTTTATTAAAAAGATCTGTTATTTTAATTTTAATCTCGGCATTTATTATTTTTTTAGCAGCTTGGATGGTTATGGCGTTTTTACCTCAATATCTTCAAGTATTAGGTACTCCAGGTCCGATTATACAAATAATAATAACAATTTTCCTCTCTACATTATTCATATTCCCATATATTTTAGGTAAGTACTCAGATAAAATCCAGAATCGAAAGTATTTTATAATAATTGGAACTGCGGGTATGATTTTAACTCCATTTCTATTACTATTTACAACAAATTTAATCCTAATCACTATAATATTATTTTTTTTTGGAATGTTTGCATCTACTTCTTCGATTATATTTACATTATATTCAGAGTTAGTTCAAAATAATTCCAAATGGATATCTTACTATAATGCCCTAACAGCTTTGGGATGGTTTGTGGGAGCGCAAATAGCAGGTGTATTTATCGAGATTTATGGGTTTAATCTTGTATTTTTACTTTCTTTAATTGGTATGGTGATAGGTATGATATTTGTTGTTTTTATTAAGGAAGATAGGCAAATTATCGTGAATTCTGCGAAAGAGAATAGAATAATAGATGTGAATAATTCTCAAAATGATGAACTTTTAGTATCTAAATCAATTTATTATGGTGTATTTTTTAGAAGTTTTGGAATTCAACCAATTTTGGCTGTGCTTGTGGTAATCATGGGTTTTCATTTAAATAGTGATATAGAAATGGGATTTTTACTTGGGTTAAACCCCCTACTACAATTTTTTCTTATGATTTTATTGGGAAGGTTAATAACTGACAAAAATTTTAAGCTTTTTATGTTTAGCGGTTATCTATTAAGCATTTTGGTCATTTTGGGATTTCTTCTCGCCGCAGATTTCTGGGGTTTTTTATTATCTCAATTTCTAGTAGCATTTAGCTTCTCAGTATATTGGATGACAACACTGACTTATATTTCAAAAAACACAACTCCTCAAAATAAAGGATTGTATATAGGTTATGTAAATACTAGTGCATTTGCGGGAAATGCAATTGGTGGTTTGTTTTTAGGTTTGTTATTAATTTTCGTTAATTCAGATTATTATATCGCTATGTATTTCATGATAGGTTTTCCTATAATAGCATCAATACTCATTCTATTAGGTAGAAAAAAGTTATTTACTATCCCAAAAAGGATTTAAGGTTTGAATCAGAGCGTTGGGTTTATCAGGAATAATTTCTATTTCATCTCTTATCCACTCAGAAATCCATTTATTTTTAGCTTTAAAACGACTATCAAGAAATATTATCGCTCCTTTATCCGTAATTTTTCGTATTGGTCTACCAGAAGCTTGATTTGCTCTTTGAACTGCGGGATATAAGTAGGCAAAGTTCCACCCTTGTCGATAAAAAACTTTATCATAATATTTAATTTTTGCATTAACTCGTGGAGTAGGTAAATGATAAGGGAAGCCAGCAATGACCACAGAGTTCATGTGATTTCCCGGATAATCTTCCCCCTCTGAATTTCTCCCCCCACATACACCAAGTAAAACCGCACCTCCATTTGAGGACATTGTTTTAAATTGATCAACCATTGCATTGTTCTCGGAAGCTGATAATCCAGGAGCTTCTTTAAAAAAGCTCTTGTTGTTTCTTTCTACAATTTTATCTATCCCATTAGAAAGAAGTCCTTTAAGTATTTGATATGAGGCACAAAAGATACCAACGTTCGCAGGCGTACAAGCCAATACTTCATTGATTTTATTAATTATTTTCTCAAACATTTCAGGAGTTCTATTTTCGCGCTTAGTATCTACTCCCTCAACAATAACAGCCTTAATATTTTTCTTTTGGAAAGGAGAATTTGCAATTATTTCATTGAAACTTTTACCACTCTCATTTAATCCCATTAGATTTTTATACACAAAAGAGTTTACTGTCCCAGAAAGATTTAAGGAAGTATAAACTGATTTTAAGATAGGAATTACGATTTCTCTTGGATCTAAAGCCACAATCTCTAAAGAAATTGATTTTTTTCCTTTAACTAGCTTAACTGTAAAACAGAAAAAATAATTTTCGAGGTTGTATGTTTTTAGCCATTTTAACCAAAACTCAGAGAAGGAACCTAAGAAATCTCTTGAAATTTTCCCATCTGAGATTTTCTCATCATGCACTGAAATACTGAATTCCTGCATTTCTTCAATTAAATTCTTAAATTCATTTAAATCACTAAAATCTAATTCTTTAAAAAGGAGTTTTAAATATTGAATTGGATCCAGTGCTTGCTCCCCTAAATATAATTTATTTTTTTTCTCATCGAAGTGATCTAATAAAGTACTCACAAATCTTTGCATCGATCGTGGTGATCTATACATTTCTAGGTCCTTCAAACATAATCTCAATGAATATGGTGTTATTCTATTAGAATTCACTTCTGTTGCTACGTCAATTATATTATGACATTCATCGAGAACTAAAATACAATTTTTAAGTTCTTGATCAACAAATTGTAAAAAAAGATCTCGAATGAAGGGATTGAATATCCATTGATAATTACAAATAATCACTCTCATTTCTTTTAATAAAAATTTACATAAAAAATAAGGACAGATTTTCTCATCCTTACAAAATCCTATTAGTTCCTCAGCATCAATTGGTTTGTTGAATATCTCTGGGGCAATTTTTATTGGATTCTCTACTTTTCCTTTTTTTTTTATTAAGGTTAAAAAGTGAGAACAATTTCTGTTTTGCCTTAAATCTTTACAAACTGACATAGACTCTTTTGGATTCAATTTTAGGCTTAATAAAGTATGATTAAGGCACATTTCATTTCTCCCTCTAATTGAAACTCCATTTAGTTTCAATCCAAGGTTATCACTCTCCAATTTTTGTGAGATTTTTATTAGTTCTTTAATAACCCTTCTATTTTGAGAGTGTGTACGGCACATGTAAATGATTTTTAAATTTTTCTCAAATGCTAAAGACAGTAGTCCACTTAAGGCAATAATTGTTTTTCCAGCACCATTCGGTGCTACTAATAAAATATTTTTCCTTGATTTTGAGTCTACCTCAATTTGTTTGATAATTTTTTCTTGTTCTCTTCTAAATTGATCGTACGGAAAAAAAGATAAGTAATTTATTTTCTACACCTAAATTCTAATTAACTAAGCGTTGCATTTTTAAATATTTTTAAATTTTATATTGCCAAAGGGTATAAAAATTTATTCAATTATCGATATTAATCGTGTAATACTGGTTTTCTAGCAGCTAGAACCGCATCCAAACGTTTAATTGGAGTATTATGAGGAGAGGTTTTTAGTGTATTTGGATCTGATTCTGCTTCATAGTATATTTTATCCATTACTTCAATAAAATGATCCAAAGAGGCTTTTGATTCAGTTTCAGTGGGTTCTATCATTAATGCTCCCTGAACCACTAGAGGAAAGTAAACCGTTGGGGCATATATTCCATAATCAAGCATTCTTTTAGCAACATCTTCGGTAGTTATATTATTAGGTAAATTGCGATCAGTGATAACGAATTCGTGTTGACAAGTACGCTTATATGGTAAAAAGTAATTATCTTTCAAAAGTACTCTTAAATAATTGGCATTTAAAACGGATATCTGTCCAACTCTTTTTAATCCCTCAGCACCTAATGCTAATATATAAGCGTAAGCCCGAACTATTATCCCAAAATTTCCCCAAAACGCTTTAATTCGGCCTATAGAATTATCATTGTTTTCTTGGCAAGCTAAACCATTTTCAGTTGATATTATACATGGTCCTGGAAGATATGGGACAAGTTCATCTATCACTCCTAATGGTCCTGAACCTGGACCTCCACCTCCATGTGGTGTTGAAAAAGTTTTATGCAAATTCAGATGGACAATATCAAATCCCATATCTCCGGGTCTACAAATACCCAATATGGGATTCAAATTTGCACCATCATAATAGCATAAACCCCCATTTTCATGAACAATTTTGGTGATTTTTTTAATTTGCCGATCAAATATTCCTAATGTATTAGGATTCGTTAACATAATTCCTGCTACATCACCATCTGCCATAGCATATTCTAAATGATCAAGCGGTACTTCCCCAAATTTATTCGATTTTAATTCTATAATTGAGAATCCTGCCATTTTAGCTGAAGCAGGATTAGTTCCGTGAGCTGAATCGGGTACAATAATTTTATGTTTTTGAATTCCTTTTGATTCAAAAAACTTTTTTATAATCAATAATCCTGCTAATTCTCCATGCGCCCCAGCTGCAGGTTGAAGTGAAAAACCATCCATACCTGTTATTTCCCCTAATAATTTTGAGATGCCATATAATAATTCAATCGAACCATGATTTTCTTCTTGAAGGGGATGTACTTGGGAAAATCCTTTTAACCTTTCTACAACTTCATTAATTTTCGGGTTATATTTCATGGTACAAGAACCAAGAGGATATATTCCTGTATCCACACCATAATTATGTTGGCTTAACTTGACAAAATGACGAATAATTTCAATTTCTGGAATATTCGGAATAGGAATTTTTTCTCTAATTAAAGATTTAGGAAGTATTTCATTGAGATCAACGACTTCTATGTCCATATTTGGTATGTAATTACTCTGGGCTCCATTGATTCCTCTATCGAATATTAAATCAGATTTTATGATGATCTACCCTCCATATTATTTTCTAATGCCTTTTGAGCAGCAGAAATAAATCTATTGATTGAATTCTTTGAATTCATTTCAGTAACGCATACTAATGCGATATTTTGCATATCAGGATAATACTTTGAAATTTCCAATGGAGGTAATAAATCGTGTTTCTTACACTCTACAATCAAAGAATTAATATTTGGACATTTAACTATAAACTCATTATATGTTGGTTTCTGATTTAAAATTGTGTATCCCGGAACTTTAGAGAGTTTTTGCTTGAGATAATGAACTTTTTGAAGATTTTGGAGGGCTATTTCCTTTAATCCTGTCTCACCCATTGCTAAAAGATAGGTTAATGCTGCCAATGCACATAATGCTTGATTCGTACATATATTTGAACTGGCTTTTTCACGTCGAATATGTTGTTCGCGTGCTTGTAAAGTTAAAATAAAACCTTCTCTTGAACCATTAATCTCTTTAGTTTTTCCAACCAATCTTCCGGGCATTTTTCTTAAATATTTCTGTCTTGCAGTAAATATTCCTAATCCTGGTCCTCCAAAAGAAGGATGAATCCCGAAAGATTGGCCTTCAGACACAAAAATATCAATCCCCATTGACCCAGGGGGTTTTAAAATACCCAAACAAGTTGGATCTGTCATTATTTGGATTACTAAACAACTTGGTGATACATCCTTGATATTTTTAACTAAGTCAGATATATCTTCGATATCACCAAAGAAATTAGGACTCTGGAATAATACTGCAGCCACATCTTCGTCTAATTGGGCAATTAAAGTATTTTCTTTTGCTAGTTTGATATTAATATTTTGACCCCAACAATAGGTTTTAACAACTTCGATATACTCTGGATGAATTCCATCAAGCAGAACTATAGTTTTTTTATTAGTAATTAGACTAGACATAACTGCTGCTTCAGCAAGGGCAGTAGAACCATCATACATGCTTGCATTAGCGACATCCATTTGAGTTAGTCGGGAGATTATCGTTTGATACTCATAAATAGCTTGCAAATATCCTTGGCTTGCTTCTGCTTGATAGGGGGTGTAGGAAGTGTAAAATTCTGATCTTGAAATTACGAAATTAACCAAAGAAGGTATGTAATGGTAATAACATCCTGCACCTAAGAATGAATTAGAATAAATTTTGTTTTTTTTTGAAATTCCTTCCATGAGTTGTAAAAGATCAGGCTCAGATAAACCAGGAGGTAAATCTAATTTCTCTATGATTAGATCTTTCGGTATATCGTGAAAAAATTCTTCCAAACTAGAAACACCAGTTACTTTTAGCATCTCGGCAATGGTTTTATTATCCTGTGGGACAAAATCCATATGAACTATTTCAACTCAGTTGTTTACATTTAAAAATTAATTTAACGAATAAAAGAAAAAAAATATTATTGTTCTTCTGATTTGACATATTCTTTATAATCTTCAACAGATATAAGTTCTTCAATTTCATTTGGATGAGAAATTTTAATCTTCATCATCCATCCACTATCATAAGGAGAATTATTTGCAAGTTCGGGATTATCAACAAGTCGCTTATTTATTTCAATAACTTCCCCAGATAGAGGCATTATTAGATCTCCTACTGCTTTCACCGATTCAATTTCACCGGCGTGACTTTCTTTTTCAAAAACCATTCCGACATCTGGGAGTTCAATAAAGACAATATCACCTAAATTATGTTGAGCGTAATCCGTTATCCCAACAACAGTAACACTATTCTCAAATCTTACCCATTCATGAGTTGTTGTGTACATCAATTCACTTGGAAATTCATAACTCATTTTTTTTCACATTTTTCTATGATTCTTTATTATTTACACATTTCGATAAAAAGGTGTAGAAACTATGATACCCTGTACAACCTTCCCACGGATTTCAATTTCTAACTCAGTCCCAACTTCATTAAACGGAATTTTTACCAATCCTAAACCGATAGTCTTCTTAAGTGTAGGTGAATATCCACCAGAAGTTACATATCCTATTTCATTACCGTCTTTAAAGATTTTACAATTCTGACGAATAATACCTTTACCCCGTAAATTAAGGCCAACTAAGATTCTCTCTGTACCTTCAGATTTCTGTTTCAATAAATTTTCTTTTCCAATATACTCAACACTTTTTTTAGGTTTTACTAGCCAGTTCAATCCTGCTTCAATTGGAGTGATAGTGTCATTAATTTCGTGCCCATATAATGAATAAGCTGCTTCTAATCTTAATGAATCTCTCGCACCTAAACCAGCAGGACTAGCTCCTGTCTTTAATAAATCATTCCAGATTTTCTCTGAATTTTCTTTATCAAAAGAAATTTCAAATCCTCTTTCTCCTGTGTATCCCGTTCTAGCTAAAAAGATAGGTATATTGTTCAGTTTACAATGTTTGAAATAAAACCTTTTAATATCAGATAGATCAATATCAACAAGCGGTTGAAGTAGATCGTCTGATTTAGGCCCTTGTAATGCTAAACGACTTCGTTTTGAAGTTAGATCTTGAATTTTCACGTCTTTTCCCTTAATATGTTCATTTAACCACTGAAAATCCTTTTGAATATTTACAGCATTTACGATTATTCTAAAAAGTTCAACATTCTCTTCATAGTAGAACAAATCATCAACAACGGTTCCATTCTCATAGCACATGCAAGAATATTGTCCTTTAGATTCTTCCAGTAAATTTAAATCATTTACCATGATATATTGAAGAAAAGGGAATACATCCTTACCATTGAGTAAAAATTCTCCCATATGAGATATATCAAAAACTCCTGCGTTGGAGCGAACGTTCTCGTGTTCCTTAATTATACTCTGATATTGAACTGGCATCAACCATCCAGAAAAGTTAACTATTCGTGCACCGAGATTTTTGTGAATCTCGTAAAGGGGTGTTCTTTTATTACCGTTTTTTTCAATATCCACTTTATCTACCCTGTTTTTACATTATTAAATGTGCATTAGGTATCTTGTAGAATAAAATAGTATGAAAAATTTAAATTTTTAGAGTTTAGGTTATTAGGTGCCATAGCAATTAATAGAATATGATGGAACCATTAGTAATAAACTAAATCTTTTAATCATATATTCATAAAAGTTTAATTATTAGGTTGATTTTACTAAAAAAATGAGCGAGGATAATAATAAGGATTTTTTTTTACCATTAAGGAATTTGTTCCAAGAAAGTTTAATTCGTGATATTATCATCTTTACTTTCATTTTTATATTAGTGAACACACAAGGATGGGTTGATATATTTCTTCTATTATTTCCACTCGTGACTTTTGGATTTTCACTTTTCTTTAGAATAATCAATTCAAATAAATGGAGAACCGAATTTGAAAACAGTTATATTATTTATAATCCTTTGGGCTTAGAAAAAAAACATGCAAATCGTCTAACTTTTTCTGCTCTCGTTCAATTAATATTAATATTTTGGTTAGGTGCGGAATCCCTCTACAATCCACATTTGGTAGAAGGATATTTTATATACTTTAATTTGTTATTCTTCTTCTCATTTTCATTTGGTTTTTTTTGGGTTTTTATTGATGTGTGGAAATATTCAAGAATAGAGATCATTTCCGATGAGGATAATAATGGAAATATCCCAAAATATAAATCTAATAATAGAAGTAATAAAGGGAATGTAATATCTTCTCTTAATATTCAAAATGTAAGGATTATCAGTATAACTAATTTCTTAGGATTCATCATCTTAAACATTATAAATACTATATTAACCCTCTTTATATTCTTTAATCCATCTCTAGGAATCCCCTTGATCCTTCCTGGAACTGGAAGTTTGGGCTCAGAACCTATAAAAATATCTCTGATTTTCTACATATTACTCATAATTTCTCCTTTATTAACTGCTATTTCACTTTTTTTAAACTACCGAGACATCAATAAATTTCAAAAAGAAAAATTAGATAAAATTATTAAATCCTTTCCACCGAATATTCAAATACAAATTATGGAAAATCTGAAGGGAATAAATGAAAAAATAAAAAAACAAATGAAAATTGAATGAAGAATTAAGAAAATCAAATTAAGAATTGAAAAAATGTGTAAAAAACTTAATCTATAATTCCCTGTTTTTTCAAGATTAACTTTGTTAAAGTTTCAAATATCCTTTTGTTATTCTCCCCACTCTTTGAGGAAGTCTCATAAAACCGGTCAATCTTGTGTTTCTCTTTAAATTCTTGAGCTTGTGTAGTTTCTACACTTCGACGGATATCTGCCAAATCTAACTTTTCTCCAACCAGAATAAAAACGGGATTAACTGCGTTATTCTTTACAATATTATACCATTCTTCTAAACTTTCAAAACTTGTATGACGAGTTATGTCATAACATAATAAACATCCTGTAGCCCCTCGAGCATAGTTAGGAAGAAATATTCGAAAACGCCTTTCCCCAGCAAAATCCCAGATCTGGAGGTTAGCTGTTGTTTTCTCATCTATTTGGATATTTTCAACAGCTAAATCTGTTCCTATGGTTATTTTCTGCGGAATGAACTGCCCCGTCGATAACCTCTGCACCATAGTGCTTTTTCCGACGCCCCCGTCTCCCACAACAACTATTTTGAACAAAAGTTTACGCGATGCCATTATTGTTTATTTTTGGGGAGTTTTTTTAATATATTATTATTTTCTCTGTAAAAAATTTTTCTTACATTAATTATCGAATAGACCTTTTTTATATTTAAATTACATGATAATTACTTAAATAATGCATGAATTTGCAATTAATGAAGAATTTCGATCTTTCAACTAAGAATCTAATTTTTCAAATATAAAAAGAAATAATAATAAAAAATTAAAGGTTTATTCTTCCAGAATATCTTTCAGCTCATCTACATTAAGATTTAAATAGTTAGCTTTTATTAAACTTTTACCGAGAAGAGTTAAGAAATTCTTTTTACGCTTTTTATTAAGAAATTTCTTCATTTCAGATAAATCAGGATTTGGGTCAGTAATTTCAATCAATTTTTTTTCAACAGCGCTATCAACAACTTTTTGACCTACATCAGTTCTAATTATTAAGAATGCTTCACCAGAGCCTTTTGGGGCACCCCAAGGAGAATAGGAAATGTCTGAGAATTCTCCAGAAAAATCGGTACAATATTTACAACCAGTCATCCCTCCTGATGAACAAGCATAAGCTATCCGTAAAGATGTTCTCTCTGCTCCTGTATTGAAATCCGAAACAAGAATCTTTCCTAATCCTTGGAAATGACAAGGATTACCAATGATTCCAATGTCACGTTTGTAATCTTTATAGGCTTGACCAATACCCGTGATTAATGGTCCTGCATTATCCATTGTGGATTTTGGAATATATTTTTTTGCGTCTTTCGCATTATCAACTACCACTGGAAAAGCTACAGGAGGTTTTTTACTTTTTGGTTCACTTAAAACCATGTGTTTTACAACTCCCGACTCAAAAGCAGCTGAAACGAGATTGTATAATATATCATCCTTATTTTTAGATTTTACTTGGATGATGTCTTTATAAACGCCAGTACCTAGATCTATTCGTGTTTTACCAAATAATTTCTGCTCAATTTCAGATATCGGTAGAAAAGATCTTGGGCAAGCATTATAACATAATCCTACAGTTTCAGCACATTCATCTACAACATACGCTTCTCCAGTATCATGGTTAAAGTCCATATGTGGGCAAAAAGCATTACAACTTCCACAGTGAATGCATAAACCGGAATATATTACTTCATTTTCGAGATCTTGACTTGATTTTTCAATTTTCATTTGATTCTTCCATAATGTATAATATATTTTTATGTGTGAAACTTCACACGATAATTGCATAAATAGATAATTGCTTTTAATAATTGCTTTTAATGATATTTGCTAGAAAATTAAAAAATTTTTTAGCATCTCAAAAGGTAGTAATAGATTATGGAACATATCCTATAGAAATCAATTGATGATTACACTGATATTTTAAAAATTAAGAAATATATCTAGATCTAGAAATGAATGCTAAAATAGTGGACGCCTATTCTCTGGCTTCTAAAAAATATGATGATTTGGGTGTAAATATCGAAAAAATCTTAAATAAATTAGTAGAAATCCCGATCTCAATTCATGCATGGCAAGGTGATGATGTTAGTGGCTTCGAAAGACCTAACTCAAAGTTAAATGGGGGTGGGATCATAGCTACGGGAAATTATCCTGGAAAAGCAAGTAATATAAAACAACTCCAAATGGATTTAGATACAGCATTATCTCTAATTCCAGGTACTCATCGTGTAAATCTACATTCTTTTCATGGTGATTTTGGTGGAAAATTTGTGGAGAGAAATCTTTATACACCAGAATATTTCCAAAGCTGGATAGAATGGGCTAAGGAAAGGAATTTAAAATTAGATATGAATAGCACCCTTTTTTCTCATCCTAAAGCAGATGATGGTTTTACTTTGAGTAGTAAATCAAATGAAATCCGTCAATTTTGGATTGAACATGTTTGTAGATGTCGTGAAATAAGTGCTGAAATAGGGAAGCAGCTAAAAAGCCCCTGTATACACAATATATGGATCCCTGATGGTTTTAAAGATACACCCGTAGATAGAAAAGGATATAGAGAACTATTAAAAAATTCTTTAGATGAAATACTCCAAGAAAAATATTCTACTTCACTAATGAAAGATACGGTTGAGGGAAAACTTTTCGGTATCGGTAGTGAAGCCTTCGTAGTTGGTAGTCATGAATTTTATTTAAGTTATGCAATTACCAATCAAGTCATGTTAACTCTTGATACAGGACACTTTCACCCAACTGAATCTGTAGGAGATAAAATATCTTCTATTCTTCCCTTTATCCCAGAATTATTAATTCATATTAGTCGTGGGATAAGATGGGATAGTGATCATGTAGTTATACTCAGTGACGAATTGATTCAATTAATTGAAGAAATTGTAAGGAGTGATGCCATGGACAGAATTCATTTAGGATTAGATTATTTTGATGCTTCAATTAATCGTATTGGAGCTTGGGTGATTGGTACTCGGGGGGTTCAAAAGGCTTTACTATGTGCTTTGATTCAACCATGGCAGATTTTAAAGGAATTTGAAGAAAACGGACAGTACTTCCAACGACTTGCCTTTCTAGAAGAGTTAAAAACACTTCCATTTGGTTCTGTGTGGGACTATTTCTGTTTAATAAATAATGTTCCTATAGGATTTTCTTGGATTAATGAAATTGAGAAATATGAAAAGGAAGTTTTAAGAAAAAGAAGCTGAAGAAAAGAATTTAACACTCTTTTTCGGTTTCATCTAGAAAACGAGAACATGTCTCATCTAGTTTTTGAATTATGCGTTCACGATCCTTCCACGTTATCCAAGTATTTCCCGATTTTTCAAAATGAAACCCATCGTATTCTTCTTTGACTTTGGCTAAAGTTTTTTTAATAAAACTCCAGGAAAAGCCCGTATCTTCAACTACTTTAGCAATAGCAACAGGATGATTGATTTGCAGTTTATTATTAAAATACTCAATAATTTTTTCGAATCCTGTTTTTGGAGTTTTTTCTATCTTTGACATACAATAGAATTTTAATTAATATTTCTATATAAAATAGATTAATATTTATTTAAAGTGTAATCAGTCATTTTCTGTAATTTCAACATCTTTCTTACCTTCTTTATGTACGATAATCGAATGGATGCCAAAAAGTAACGTAAAAAATATAAATATTATCAGTATAAACACATCTAATCTATCAACAAGAGGGACATCTAATCCCTGGAAATTAGGAAAAACTTTGGTAAATTGAGCAACTAATTTCATTAGAATTACAAATATTGAAATTGTTTCAGCTCTGATGATCTTTAGTTTTTTCTCTAAATACTCTATTTTATCAAAAATAGACCCTATGATATAAATAAATAGAATAAGGTCAATTAAAAAGCTGGACCACTCAAATCCTACAGTATCGGGAAATATCGCTTCGGCAATTAAGTCTATTATGATATAGAGAATATAGAAAAAGGTTAAGACAAAAAATAATGTGATGTAAGCTGCAAACTTTTTTATTACTACTAGTCTAGTTATTACAATTATAATTAAAATAACATTAATCCAAAAAATAATCCGAAAGATATCAGCGCTATTTCTGGCTGCTAATTGAAAATGGTTACTTAAAAAATTCCACGTAAAAATGAAAATCAAGCCTGTAAGCAGTCCAAAACTTATAAATTCAATAATTCTTGTGTATTTGTTATACTTTTTATTTTTATAGAGTATATCATCAAATTTCGTTGAGGAATCCATACAAAGCTTGAAAGCAAAGAAGGCCGTAAGGAGTGTATTAGCTATTAAACAAACCAAGGAAAATAAAATAAGAAATCCTCTAAAAATTATTATTGTAGGTATTGAGATGGCGAAAACAATTAAAATGATGACATAGGGCAATTTTTCAATTGACTTAAATAAAGAAATCGCAAGCAATAGAAAGTTAAATCCGGCTAATATCCCTATGAATATAAAAAGAAATTGAAAATATTGAGGTGCTGAAGTAAAGGTACGGCCAAATATAATTAAAAACCATGAAATGATAAAAGAAATTAAAATTAATACATAAAGAGGTTTTCTAAAAAATTCCTTTAGTCCATTTATAAAAGACATAGTATAATTAACCATTCACTTGTTTTAAATTACTTATGGTAAATTTTATAAAAGCTTTTTGGAATTAATAACATGAAAAAAGGTTAAAACATTCATTTTTATCTCCTCATCTGGAGAAATTTTCCTGTTTTTAGTAAATTACACGGTTTTACATAAGTGATATCTGAATCTTCAACAAAATCTTCTAACAACCCAATCCATTTATTATAATTTCTTTTTCCTGGCCCAAAAGGTCCTGGTATATTCATACCCGCCATAATTGTGTCATCAATTGTTTTATACCCCTTTACAGTCCCTTCCTCTAAAAGTTTGCATCCTTCATTCAATTGGATTGCCATAAAAAGCTCAATATTAAAAAGACCGGCTTTTTTTTCTTTTGATATAATTGGTTTCCCTTGCTTCCACTCAAATAGTCCTCTCCCCGATTTTCTTCCTAGATTCCCTTGCTTGACTAGTCGCGTTAAGGTTTTTCCAGGAGAAAATTCTGGGGAAAGAACTTCTGCAAAATATTTCATAGTATTATAAACTACATCAAGTCCTAAATAATCCAATTTAGCAAAAGGTCCTATTTCTGCTATAAAGTCTGCATCTGCATCTATCTCCTCTAGCGGAATTCCATTTTCAATCGAAAAATCAAGAAGCCATTGTAAATAAATACTTGTTGAGAGCATTAACCTATTTACAATAAAACCGGGACTTTCCTTATGAAGAACTGGTAAAAAGCGTTTTCCTTGAATTGCAGGAAATCTATTACATACTTCTCTAGTAGTATTTACTGTATTATCTGAAGTTTCTGTTCCTCTTATAATTTCAATCAATCGAAGAACAACAATAGGAGTAAAAAAATGACATCCAATGACTTTCTCTGGCTTTCTGGATGAGGTAGCGATTCCAGTTATGCTCATAGTGGAGGTGTTTGTTGCTAATATTGTATGTTCTGGACTCAATACTCCCAATCTTTTAAAAAGATCCTGTTTAAGATCCATAATTTCAGGGATTGCCTCGATAACATAATCTGCATGAGAGACTGCTTTCTTCAGATCAGTTTCTTTTATCAGATTTTCTATCAAATTAGGATTTGTGTAGGTGGGATTTAATAGACCTTTTTCAGCGAGATTTTTAAGGTTCTTAGTGATTTTTATTGATGCTACTTCTAAGATATCTTCAGTTAAATCATGTAAAATCACTTTGTTAAATCCTCCCATTAATGCAACCTGGGCAATTTCATGTCCCATTGTTCCAGCTCCGACAACCGTAATTGTCTTAATATTTTCTATATCAACCATAGCACAGAACCTCTTGTTTAATCCAGAATAAACTTGTCTAAGTAGGTAATTAGGATTAATAGTAAAAAAAAATTTATATCTTTATTATATTAAAATTGAAATCAAATACCACGAGAGTAGCATTGTTCCGATTCCAAGAAAAATTGATATAGGTAACCCTGGTAATATTTTATTTCTTTTTAATCCGATAATTGTAATTCCCGTCCCAATTATTATTGCTACTGAGGTTAATATCATAACAATTAAATTGTTAGTTTGTACAAGAGCGCTTGATGTCAGCATACTATAAAAAGCTAAATCTCCAATACCGATCTCTAATTTTGAAGTGTCGTATGTAAGTTCTCCTCTTTCAATTTTATCACTGATATCTTTTTCAGAATAAGAATTTCTTTTGTCATTCGGTTCTGATACGATATCTATTAATTCCTTTATTGGACCATGTTTATATAAAACAGCAAACATATCCCAAAAGGAGATTCCTATTAAAATTGCCAGTGTAGTCCAAAGTGGCATTAAAACACCCATGGAGGCACCAATTAGAAGTCCAATATATAATACAATGAAATTTTTTACTTTAATTGATTTAGAAGTGAAATATTTGTAAATTATGAGTACAGTAAACACCACAGTAAAAAATATTAATTCAAAATCAAATAAATAGAATAATCTAGCATTACTGCTAAAAACTAAAAATAATATAACCTCCCCAAAAAACCAGGTTTGAAAAAATGCTACCATACCAAAACCAGCTCCAAATATATACATTAAGGTACTAATCCCCTTTCTTTTTATTACAAAAATAATAATAAATGCTGAAAGAGCAGCTATTGCTGTATAGATTAATCCATTAAGTATTCCACCAACCACTCCGAATTCGCTTTCTGAGATGTAACCCCCATCTATTTGCACTCCCGCTTCAATATATGTTAAGTATGATAAAATGCCCGCAATTAAAACGACTAAAATAATTGGGATTGGATAAATTCTTCGTCTAACCCGGTAAGTTGGAAAAAAATGAGGGATAGTATCTTTTTCAACTAGAGTTTGATCATCTTCCAATTTATCTGAGTTTCCATGATTTTCTGTCATGATTTTAAATGTGGTTCTACATAATTTTGGTAATTTATTTTATAATATAATTAATGATTTAAATACCTATTAATAATGAATTTAGACTCATTTAATATTAATAGAATACTTATTATAGATAATTTAAATAAAATCTACCGTGATTTATGTCTAAATTCCATAAGATCGAGCATAAAATCAGGAAAAATATTAGGAAATTAAAGAAATTTGTAACAAGAATTGGCATCTCTTATCCAGAAGCAATCGAATTACTCAACGACGCCCCCGAAAAGCTGGTTTTACCCTGCCATTTGGGAATTTTTTTTTATGGTGACTTTAATTCTAAATTATTTGAGCAAATTGAGTTTTTCTTAAATGATATTTATGATTCATTCTTTTTCGAAATTAGAAATTTGGGTTGGTTTAGTTTCTCAAAAGAACTTTATCCGAGAGGTATAAAAAAAGAATTTAAAGAACTAAGAAAATCTAATAGCAAAATAAGTATTCATCCCACAAATAAATTTTATCAATTGCTAATAGATAAAAGAATTGAAGAAAATCTCGGTATGATAATTGCTCTTACAGATCTTCCAATTTATTCAAGTAATGATATAAATATATTATTTTTATTTGGGGAAACTAATTTAAAACATCGAACGAGTATAGTTTCTACACTAAAGTTAAAAGAAAGTTTTTACTCTAGAAAACATAATCAAGACCTTTTTTTTCAGAGATTAATTAAAGAGATTATTCATGAGATTGGTCATATTATATTGGATTCAAATCATTGCAGTGAGAATTCTTGCGTCATGAGATACTCTGAAACTATTGAAGAAATTGATGAAAAAACATACAAATTCTGCTCAACTTGCCAAAGAAAACTAGATGATGTAAGAAAGTTATTTAATTTCTAAAGAGGATAAAAATCAAAATTTAACAGTTGGTAATTTATTTATAAATTCTTTCACTAACTTAACTCTTTCCTTCCTTTCTTTTTTGTAATATCTAAGAGGATAAAGTTCATTAATAAGAAACTTATAAAGATCTACCCAAATTTTTGCAATAGAGCTAATCCGATAACTCTCAGCAACTTTTCTTGCATTATTTCCCATTTCTATTCGAAGATCATCATCTTTGAGTAATTTTACAGTTTTTTCCTGGAAATCGCTTAAATCATTACTCAAATATCCCGTATGTCCATGTCTAATTACATCTGAAATTCCAATACTGTTAGCACCTATGCATGGGGTCCCCTGCGCCATACTTTCTAGTAAAACCAACCCTTCCGCTTCAATCCAAGACCAAAGACAAGAAATATCGGCAGTATTGTAGAGTTTTAGCAAATCAATAAAAGGCACTTTTCCCAAATATGATACAAAATCACTATAATCCTTCTTTTTAATCAACTTTAAGACATGCGATGTTGATGGTCCATCACTCCCAACCAGAACTAAATGTGAGTTTGGTACTTCTTTGTGGATTTTTTTAAATGATTTGATAATACTTAGTTGATGTTTCTCGGGAGAAAGTCTTGAAGCGTAAAGTAGAATCTTTTTATTATCCAAATTATATTTTTCTCGTATTCCGTTTTCCCTTACATCGGTATAATAACTATCATTAATTCCATTTGAAAGACAGATAATTGGTTCCTTAAATCGCTGTTTTCTGAGTAAATTTTTCTTAGATTTTGTTGGTACGGAAACGAGGTCATATTTATCTAAGATATGTCTTTCATATCGCCAAACCCAATCCATTCTTGATAATAATTTGCCTACAACAGGAATATATTGTGAAGTGTAAAATGAAAGAGGTGAATTATGGGTACCGCACATTGGAATTCCAATATATTTAGCCCAATTAATAGCCATTGAACCAAAACTAGCATGGGTGTGGATATGTGCTATATCCAGATAATCATGCTTACAAAAAAAATACCTATGTATGGGAACACTGAGAACGAAACCAGTTTTGGGTGAAATTTTTGCACCAAGAAAGTTATGTAAACAGAGGTTTTTAGGTTTGTTATTTGTTCTTTGAATGCCAGGAGCATAAACATGAACATTATGGTCAGTGTTTTCTGCGATTGATTCTGCAAGATTTCTACATGCAATAGCTGTACCATTAACTTGTGAGTACATACTAGTGAAAAATCCAATATCCAACTTCTGCTTTACCATAGTGATTAAGAGAGGATAAATTTATAAACTACATAACTTAGTTTTTTGTTTAAATATACTTTAATAAAATACTCGTTTATATAAATAATTGATTATTAAAAAAAACACCAATTTTTAATAAAGCGATTAATTTACTTCTTTTATTAAATAGAAGGAATCTCAGATTTAATTTTTCTATTTGGGTTATAGTTTTTTGCTTTTTGGTCTCAATAAAGTCGATATTCTTAGATTAGGATCAATTATTTAATAAGAAGATCTACTATTCCTCTAATATAATTTAATTAAACATTAAGTTTTTATCCGTTTGAGTTAGTTGGTTTGTTTGGGATTAAGATATCATTCTGGTATTTGCAGATCTAAAAATAATCATTAATAAGGTTGAGGTTTATCAAAAATAATTTATTTATTTTCATTTTTTTACAATGAATATTTAATAAAAAAGTAAATGATAAAATTTTTTTGTTTTAAAAGTTATATCTTAATTATGGATTCAAAAGAAGAGAAAAAAATAATTGAAGAGATCCTAAATCAAAGGAAATTATCATATTCAATAGAAATACTAGATGTTCAAGGAGATAAGTATACTGTTCGCAACAACTTTGGTTCTACGATTGTGTTTAGAAAAATAGACAATTCTTATTTGTTAGAAGACGAAATAAATAGATAAATTATTTGGTTGTAGGGGTATTTTATTTTTTATTTAAATGTAGTTATTTTTTACTTTAGTTAAGAATTTAAGATAAAAATTTTATACATACATTAAAGAGAAATAAATAAAAATAATAATTAGTTGATTCAAAATTCGAAGAAGAGGAGTAAGTACAGAGAATACAGAGAATAAAATCATTGAAAAATTTCGAGCAGTAATCGATGATAATAATTCAGTTTCATTTTATAATAAAAAAAAGAGATCCGTATGTGTCATCAGAAGAGACTTAGCAAAAATGTATGAAATTGAAGTAGAAGCCTCAGAAGCTCCAGTTTTAAATAAGATATTAAACGATCCTGAACCATATGAAAGCTCTATGGCAGATGTAAAAATTCTTGAAGAGGAAATATTTCCAATAAACGAGGCATTCCAGAAAGTTTTTGGTGTGGACAAAGAATTTAAATTGAACTCTATAAAATTAGCTATTGGTAGCAATTATAATGATTATGTCACTATTGGGGAAAACGACTTAATTCGCTTTGATGTAAAGCCCACACTTACAGGATTAAATACATTTATTGAAGAAAATAAAGAAAGTATTCTAGGTTTTTTAGACTGTGAATATGTTAGTGAAGAAGGAAATGTTTTCTATTTAAATTGTAGCAAGAAAAATGTTTCTGAAAATATATTTTCCATTAAGTTATTAATTCTTGCATCAATGCAACAGAGAGGTTTTTTCCTTCAACAAGAGCATAAGTATTATGGTTTACAACTCTATATTGTTATAGAATCAAGACACCCAAATGAAAACAAATTACTTGAATTTCTAAAAGAATTGGGATTTGATTGGGAGTTAATATTCTTTCGAAGGGAATTAGCTATTCATGATTGGACTGAAATTGAATGTGAGAAAAATTCTGAAAATCTTAAAAGTTTTCTACGAACAAAATATGAAACATTGAATTACTTTGATGTAAATAATATCCTTCGTTTAGTTGTTAAGAACCAATTACCTTTTAAAGTAGCTGATAAAATGGCATCTTTATTGTATAAAATGAAAAATGAAAGAGTTTCTCGATTTCAAGATCGTCGATATCAAGAAAATGCATATCAAGAAGAACAAGTTCAGCAAGATGAGTACTCAATTACTCTTAAAAAAGCTGAAGTTGCTGCTTCTGCTAAACTTGCCTGTGCCTATTTAGGAATACAAAAGAAAATTAACTTTGATAGAGATATCTCTATCGAGGAAATTTCGAAGTATGAAGATGAATTAACAAATATATAGTGTTTTTTAAAATCTTCAATTTTAAAAAAAAAAAGAAATTTCCTATTTTTTTCTATTCTAATCCATAAGATTGCTTTAATAAAGAATGATTTAGTTTTCCAACAGTTATACTTTTTCCAGTTATGGTATTAGTAACTGTATATTTTGCAGGAGCAAATAAGCCTGGATCAATGTCGTAAAAGTTATAATTTGCTTCTTTAAACGTTTCTATAAAGGGTTTTCCATAACTGGAAGATGTGTTAGCTGGAGCTTTCTTAATAAGTTCAAATAATTCCCCCTCTTTTTCTTTTTCAACCTCAATTGTATAATACGTCATCCCCGCGGCACTAATAGAATCATTTGTGCGACCCATCGCTCCTAAATCATCTTTAGCAATTGGTGCGATTGTTGTGGTTCCAAAACCATCCTTTATTATATCAATCGGAAATTTTATTTCATGTAATTTATGGATTCCAGTTTCTACAATTCTGGCAGCCACTTGAATAGAGCCAGTTAAACACGCTGTTGGGGCACAAACAGCATAAGTCTTGTTTGTATCAACTCCACATTTTTCTGCCACAAACTCCATTACTTCTTCATTTGGTAATTTGGAGGTTTCAAAAACGATAACAGCATATTCTGAATTATCAGAATAGTTAATTTCATCAAAAAGTTTCTCGACTCTGCTTTTGGCTCGAGCGGGTCCCGAACCTAATGATTGAAAAATTACTTTTTTTTTCAATTCCCCATTTTTTTCTACTTCCTTTTTCAATTTTACACTCCATCCTGCTAATTGAGAAGCCATACATGATATTAACGGTTCTGAAGTATAGACATTAACGCTTGGTATGAAATTATTATCTAAGTTATAATGTGAAAATCTAATAGTCCCTAAACCGCCCATACATATTTCTCCAACTAGTTTTCCGCCTATCCATGAAGCTCTTGTTAGATCCAGAACAATGGAGTTATTGCCTAGGGTATGAACCCCAACATTATAAATCTCTTTATGATTAATTATTTTTTCGACAATATTTTTAGCAAGTTCGTTAATTTGTACATGATGCACTTATTTTCACCTTGTTAAATTTACTTTTTTAATTGAGTATTTATTATTATTTTGATATTTTATTTTATTATAGTATAGTATATTTTCAATTTTGAATTTATGATTATTTTATTTTATCAAAAAAATGAATGATGAAAATAGCAAATTAGAAAAATTGAATGTTGATCTTAGAAGGATTAAACATTCATTTTTAAGCTATGTTAAGAATTTAAAAGCTCCTATTCAGGTATATACTCATCTAGATGCTGATGGTATTAGCTCAGGAGCCATTCTTGGTAAAATGTTATATCGAGAAAACATTCCCTTTCAAATTACTGTACTAAGACAATTAGAAAGAAGGGAAATTGAAAAAATTTCAGATAAACTTAAGGATTATAATAATTACTTAATCTTTTCTGATTTTGGAAGTGGTCAATATCAAGAATTACAATCAGAATTGATTCAAAATAGCAATAGCAAGGACTTCTTAATTTTAGACCATCATATTCCTCAGAATGTTTCTTCAAAAGAAGATCTTAATTTAATTGAAGAAATCCATGAACTAACAAAAGAGTGGCATATTAATCCTTATTTTTTTGGGATTGACGGAAGTTTAGAAATTTCTGGTGCGGGTTTATCTTATTTTTTTGCTAAATGTGTAAATCCCGAAAACATAGATTTATCTCCCATTGCTTTAATTGGAGCTGTCGGAGACATCCAAAATCAAGGATTAAATAAATCATTTCTCGGAGTAAACAAATTGATTTTAGAAGATGCTATGAACTCTGGAAATATTGAAGTTGTAAATGACTTAAATTTTTCAACATTAAAGCCACTAAATGAAGCAATTGCCTATTCAAAAGAAATTAATCTGCCGGGGTTATCTAAAGATGTAAATAGAACATTGATTTTTTTAAAGACTAAAGGAATTCTAATGGAAAATTCTGAAGGTAAGGTGAAAACATTGAATGAATTAGATCAAGATGAAAAACAAAAGATTTCCTCAGCAATTATTGAATATGCCTCTATAAAGCTAGATCTAGAACCTAAAAAAATCATAAAAAAATTAGTTGTGAATAGATATCTCTTAAAAAATGAGTTGATTGGCTCAGAAATTCATGATATTAAAGAGTTTTCCAATCTTCTAAATGCTTGTGGTCGGACTCATAATGCCTCCTTAGGGATTGCAATTGCAATGGGAGATAGAAAGGATATTTATCAGCAATCTAAGGATGTGTTAAACTTATACAGAAAATCACTAGTTGAAAGCCTTTCTTGGATTGAAACCAATGATAAAATCCAACATAAAGAATCAATACAATATTTTTTTGGAGAAGATGTAATACCTGAAAGTATTATAGGTACAATAACTTCTATACTAATTTTTGAACATGGTAAGGGAGTTGATATTTCAAAACCCATATTTGGATTAGCTAAAAGAAACGATGAGAACGTATATAAGGTTTCAGCAAGAGCGCATGAAAAAATAGTTAAAGAAGGGGTAAACCTTTCAATAGTCATTAGAAAGGCAAGTAATCTTTCTAATATTGATAGCTTAGGTGGCGGACACCCTCCCGCAGCAGGAACAAAGATTCCTATTGATAAAGTAGATGAATTTCTAGAAAATTGTAACAAAATAACTCGAAATCAATTACAGAAGGATTAATTTCACATTCTGTTAATCAAACTGATAAAAGAGATAAACTTAAATGTGATACACCTCTCCCGTTTCAGGAGCTACTGAATTGTAATTTTTAGAAGTTAATTCACTTGCTAAACTAGTTGTTGATTTATTATCTCCATGGATACAGAAAATGTCCTTATTTGATTTCCTTTCAAAATTCAATTTTTGAA
Organism: Promethearchaeota archaeon; assembly: GCA_016839705.1. GTDB lineage: Archaea > Asgardarchaeota > Lokiarchaeia > Sigyniarchaeales > SOKP01 > Loki-b32. Next base: position 85,766 of record JAEOTR010000017.1, read on the forward strand.
TATAACTATGTATATTTTCGTTATCAGAATGACTTGAGAAGTCAAAATACTTATAATCACACAATGCTTCGATATGTAAATCCACAGATTTATTTCGATTTCTTTTCAATTCTTTAAATTCAAAAAAACCATTATCTATTAATGCTCTTCCCGGTGACCCTTCAACTTGATACCCTACCAGATAAACTGCCGATGTGGTATCAGTTAATATCGATGGGATATAGTCAAGAGCAGCACCCCCTTTTAACATACCAGATGGTGATATTATTACCCCATTAGATTGTTTAGCATTATGTCTTATTTTCCGTGTTGATACAAACTGTGCTTTTCGTATAGCTCTTCTAAATAATTTAATATTTCTTATGAAATCAGGGAAATCTAAATATATTGTGGAAATTTTTCTGGCTAAACCGTCAATAAATATTTTTCCTTTAAAATTATATTTCTCTAATATTAGTAATGCTTCCTGGGAACGGGCAACACCAAACGCAGGTATTAATACTGTACCTCCATTATCTATGATATTTGTAATTTTCTCTACAAATTCTATCTCAAGCTGTTCTCGAGGAGGATGCTTCCTAAGGGCATAGGTGGATTCCATAATTAAGGCATCAATTTCAGGGATTTCGGTTGGATTTGCAGGATTAATCAAATTAGTTGTTTGAGTATTTATATCTCCTGTATATAGAATCTTTTTGTTATCTACTTCAAGCAAAATAGAGACACTTCCTGGAATGTGACCCGCATCCATAAAAGTTATATAAAAATCATCCTCTATTCTCTGACGTGTTTTATTTTTAAGAAAATATGAATTTTGTCGTAAATAATCTAATTCCCTATATCCAAAAGGATAGGGATAATTTGAGATCTTTATCATATCCCTAATTAAAACTTCTGCTATCGCAAGGGATATTGAATTTGTAAAGAAAGGAACTGTTTCAGTCTTGTATAAAAAAGGTAATCCCCCTGAATGATCGATATGACTATGAGTTAATGCTATAGCCTTAAGATTATTGATGTGAGCTTTGTGTGGTAATCTATCTTCTCCATTAAATCCTATACCATAATCTAAAATGCATTGAGCTCCACTCTTCGATTCTACTAATATTCCAGAACGTCCTATTTCCCTACAACTTCCTAAGAATGAGATCTTAACCATAATAGCTTTAAAAATTATAAAATATCTTAATTTTAAAAACAATTAAATGAATATCAATTTTTTTATAAAATTTCAATTGTTGATTTAATTCTTTAAATTTACACGGTTTATTTTTGTATTTAGGTAAAAAAAGGTTAGGTGAAAAAGAGAAGTTATTTTATTTTAGTTATAGTTTTTGTCAATAAGGCGATTACATTATTTACATTTTTACCAAAAATTTCTAGAATTTCTTCCCATGTAACCGGTTCTTCATCTTCTTTCCAACAGTCATAATCTGTGGACATTGCAATCGCAGCATAGGGGATGCCAGCTTCATTCGCTAAAATTGTTTCGGGAGTTATACTCATATTTATCACGTCTGCACCCCATATTCTAAACATTTTTGATTCAGCTCGAGTAGAAAATCTTGGACCTTCAATAGTAACCACTGTTCCTGTTTTATGATACTTAAGACTTAATTCGTTTGCAGTTTCAATAAGAATTTCTCTTAATTCTTTAGAATAAGGATCTGCCATTGGAGTATGTTTCATATCCCCAGGAGCAAATTCTTCAAAAAAAGATATTTTTCGGAATCGAGTAAAATCTATAAACTGATCAAGGATAACGAGATCGCCTCTTTCGATCTCTTCTCTTAAACTTCCACATGCTGTTGTTGCAAGAATATGGGAACACCCTTGATCTTTTAATGCTTGTATATTAGCTCTATAATTTATTTGCGTTGGGGGGATTGTATGCTCTCTTCCATGCCTAGCTAAGAGGATAACCTCAACATCATTAATCTTTCCTAGTTTTAAAGGAGAACTAGGCTTTCCATAAGGAGTGTCAACTGCTATATCTTTAGCATCCTTTAAAATTTCCGGATCATCCAATCCAGAGCCACCAATAATACCTATTTTAACCATAACTATTCAACAATTTAGAGTTTTTAACTTATAAAATTTAAAATTTAATAAATTATTTTTTAAAAAACATACCCAATACTGCTAAATATTAAAAAGTTTTAACTTAATATTGATTAGTGCAAAATATATCTCTAAATTTTAATTGATGGTTTTATGAAAAAAAACAAAGTGCTCGTACTTGGATCATTGGCTTTTGACTATATTATGAGTTTTAAAGAGAATTTCATTAATGCTGTGTCGATCGACCATGATAAAGAAGAATATCAAAGTACTGTCACTGCTGATAGTCGTCATAAATTTTTTGGTGGAACCGCTGGTAATATTGCTTATAATCTAGGATTACTCAATATAGCAGAAGTTTCTCTGTTTGGATCTGTTGGAAACGATTTTGAAACATTGGGATATAAAGACCATATCAAAAAGTTTAGAAATATAAACCTTAAAGTCGATAAGTACGATGAACTTTTCACTGCAGCTTGTTACATCGTGAATGATATTAAATCTAATCAAATGATTATTTTTCATGGTGGAGCTTTAGATAGGTGTACAGATATCGACTTAACTGCAAAAATCTCAAATCCAGAAGAGTTCATTTACGCAATAAATTCAACACAAAGTGTAGAAGCTATGACGAATTTTACTATTCAATTAAATAAATTAAATATTCCCTCGATATTTGATCCTGGCCAAGTTACACCTCTTTTCCAGAGAAAAAATCTAAATGATATTCTAAAAAAATCAAATATTTTGATAGGGAATAATCATGAGATAAAACAAATTAAAAATAAATCAGGATTATCTGAAGAAACTATACTTGAATATGTTAAAGCAATTATTACTACAAAAGGATCTGAGGGTTCGGAGTTAACCTATAAAGATCAAAATAAAACAATATATAAAACACAAATTCCTATTGCAACCCCTATAAAAGTTGAAGATACTACTGGGGCGGGAGATGGATATCGGGCAGGAATACTCACAGGTTTAGTGCTTAATATGACATTGTTAGATTCCTGTAGATTAGGTGCTATTATTGGCTCATTTGTAGTTGAAACTATAGGAGCTCAAACACAAAATTTTAATGTTGAGCAAGTTAGAAAGAGGTTTTTTACTACATTTGGTTATACTCCTACTGAATTGGAAAATGTATAAAAAAAAAGGAAGTTCTATTAATTGGTTTTTTAAGTATAAATAATCTTTATTCTTCAACAGGAATTTTAATTAGGGAAAGAACATTATAGCCGTCTAATTTATCTCTTCCGTGTAAACTTCCTGTTAATTCTATTACAAAAGCAACACCGTTAACTACTCCCCCTGCTTTTTCAACCAAAGTACATGCCGCTTTTGCTGTACCACCAGTTGCTAATAAATCATCAAAAACTAATACTTTTTCTCCTTTTTCAATTGCATCTTTATGCATTTCAATGGTGTCTGTACCATATTCTAGTTCATAAGTTTCACTCAACGTCTCAGCAGGTAATTTTCCAGGTTTTCTAATTAAAACAAATCCTGCCCCTAATTTGTATGCGATTACTCCCCCCCAAATATACCCTCTTGCTTCAATTGCTGTAACTTTAGATATCCCCCTATCTTTAAACTGATTTATTATATTGTCGCAAGATTCTTTAAATGGTGCATGAATCTTAGCTAAAGTGGTAATATCTTTAAATTGAATTCCTTTAATTGGAAAATCAGGAACATTACGTATATATTTTAAAAGATCCATTTTTTTCTTAAACCTTTAAATTTTTTTTTTTTGTATATTTTCATTTAAATTATACTAAATTAAAAATTATGTTTAATTGAATTAAATCATCATTAGATCTTTTTACTCATATACTAAATTCTCTTTTTAAGAATTAGAAAAAATTAAATAAAGAAAAAATTATAAAGATTATATAAAATCAATTAATTTAATAGAAAATAATATTAAATTATTAATCTCTTAATTAAAATCCAAAACTAACACACACAACGATGAAAGTTCTTCTATTTGGACCTGCAGGTGCAGGTAAAACAAGTTTGATGAGGACAACTTGCTTAGGATATAACTTTATGAAAGTTCTTAATTTAAAACCAACCAAGGGTGTTTCTAGAGAAAATTTCATTTTCCGAGGCATCTTAGAACTTTCTCTATGGGATTTAGGCGGGCAAGAAAGATATATAGAGCGTTACTTTTCAGAATCTCAACGTGAATTGATATTTTCAGAGGTAACAACAGCTGTTTTTATGGTTGATTCTGCAGTTGTAGAGGAGAGTGTTCGTGAGATCTTCGATAACTTCTTAAAATATTTATTTGAATTTTCCCCAAAAATCGATCGTGCATACGTGTTGTTAAACAAGATTGATTTGCATGATTCAAATGAAGACAAATATTATGAAATTTTATCTAAAGGATTAAATGGGAACTATAAAGATAAAATTTCATTTACACCTGTTTCTGTAAAGGAAGGGAGTGCCCAACATAGACTAATTGAGATTTTAGATTTTGAAATCCAAAAGAATACTCTATCAATGCAACGTTTAGGAAAGATTCGACATCTATTAGATGAATTGAAAATTTATACTTTATCTGAATATATTCTATTTAATCAACCCGATGGTTTAATAATTGCTTCTACTTTTGGTAAATTCGAATCAAAACCTTTACAATTTATGAAATTTGAGATTGGAACTTTAGATTCTAATATATACAGCATTTATCAGCAAATTATGGAGTTCCAGAATGTAACCAACCTTTCACCTTTAACTCTATCCACTGTTGTTTATGAATCAGAGGAATGTTGGATATTGGTGAAAGAAATCATTAATGGTGCAGTTTTAATGGCAGTGACAAGAAATAAACAACCTGAAGTGTTTTCCAGCGTAATGAATGCTCTTACGGGGGAAATTTTTGAAAATTTAAAGATCTATTTAAAATCTTCTGAGATTTAGAAAAAAAAATAGAGATACAAAGAAAATTACTAATTTTCTCTTATATTTATTAATTATTGTTCTTTATCATGAAGACCAATTTTAGTTAAGAAATGCTGTTTTGCATGATGAGGTCTTCTAACTACGGTATCATTATATTTTTCAATTTCTCTAGCTTCATCACACATTAATGCTGCAGTTCTCATCATTTCATGGGCAGCAGCTAATAAAGGCATATACTCAGATCGCTCTTTCAATTGAAAACAAGCTTTCCCTGTAACATTAGATACTGATGCTGCTAGTTCAAAAGCAGCAATAGCCTTAGCTTTTGCATAAGGATTAGAAAATTTAGCAGCTTCTGTTGCGATGTTCGAATCAATAAGAACTTGAGGTAATGTTGGTGATCTACCTTCGAGCATGTCAAGAATAACTTTATTTAATTCCTCAGCAATAACCTGAAGTGCTCCAGTGATCGCAAGAACCTTTAATAAATCGGAATTGAATATACTCATCTCAACTATGTCAAGAAAAGGTCTACGTGCCCCAATCATACTGTCACAATTTACCAAAAGATAACCCATGTTCTTTTCTTTTATTTCATCTACAGCCTTTTTAGCAGGAGCATCAGAAATTATAATTGTAGGAATACTACCCGCCATTTCTCGTGCAGATTTTGGTCCGGGCAAAGCGGCATTAGGACTTGACATTATTATCAATTCAGGTCCCCATTTTAACAAATCTTCCATCGTGTTAGTACACATCTCTGGAGGGTGCATTTTTGCTCCTGAGGTAACTTCATGTACATTGATTCTAGTAGCTTCAGCGCGCTCATCCATTAAAAAAGCCAACAATAGTGATGATCCTATAGTACCATTCTTCAAAATTCCAATCTTAAGTACTTTTTCGCTCATTTTATACAACTCTATTAAATATATTTGATTTAAAATTAAAGAATTAATACCTTACAATTTTTCAATGTTTTTATTTTTTTTTTAAAATTTTATATTAAATAGAACGCTATAAGTTAATACGAACTATAAAAATTTCTTATAAAAATAACAATTGAAAGGAGTTAAATTAAAATGGAATTAAATGGTGTAGAAATTGAAGACACATTCTGTGAAGCCTTTGGAGGATTCTTCACACGAATATTAATAACAGCAAAAAATGAAAAATGGGCAAGAATAGCAGCACAGATCTCAACAGGATATGGAACCTCAACCATCCATTGTGATGCGGAAGCGGGAATAGATGTTTTAATCCCATCAGAAAAAACTCCAGATAACCGTCCAGGAATTGTTGTTATGTTCTTCAAAACGAAAAAAGATGAGATGAGCAATGTAGTTATGAATCGGTTAGGGCAATGTGTCCTGACCTGTCCTACAACTGCTTGTTTTGATGCATTAGGAGGTTCACTAGTTCCCGATAAAGAATTTGAAATAAAAATTGGGGCAAATCTGAAGTTTTTCGGTGATGGATTTCAAGAAAAAATTGAAGGGAAATTCCCTTTTGAAGCATGGAAAATCCCTGTAATGGATGGTGAATTTGTAGTTCAAAGTGTGGCAAAAGTAGGGAAAGGAATTGCAGGAGGTAATTTCTTAATTATTGGAAGTGATCAAGATTCTACTTTAGAGGCAGCTGAGAAATCAATTGAAGCTATAAGCGATATTCCTAACGTAATCGCACCATTCCCTGGCGGGATAGCGCGTTCTGGGTCAAAAGTCGGCTCGAAATATAGTTTCCTTAATGCTAGTACTAACGATCCTCTTTGTCCCACTTTAAGAGATAATATTGAAAATTCTGAATTAAGGGAAGGAGATAATTGTGTTTATGAGATTATTTTAGATGGAGCTTCTGAAGAATCAATAAAAGCCGCAATGAAATTAGGAATTGAAGCAGCAGTAAAAGTACCTGGAATAAATCGAATTTCAGCAGGGAACTATGGAGGAAAACTTGGTAAATTTCAATACAGTCTTCATGACGTTTTAAAATGAAAAATACGGAAAGACTCTATTAGTATTATTTATAATTTTCTTTTTATTTTACGTTTTGGAGCGGGTTCTTTTTCTGGTTTTATATCTTCAACTTCTTTCTCTGGTATTTTTGTAACTGATTCCTTTTTTTGTTGCTTCTTTATTGAAGTTTTTTCTTTAGGAGGAGTAACTTTAGTTTCAGCGAATTTTGATTTATAGTGCCTATATGCAAGTCCAACACCAACGAGAATTCCGATAAACGCACCAATAATGAAAAGTACCCACGGTAGAAAATTAGTAAGAATATCGGGGATAATCCTTATTGATTGAGGTGCAAAATCGTAATCACTAATAAGGCTAATAGTTGCCCCATCAGAATCAGTAACATAAATATACACATACCAGACCCCCGTTATTAATTCAGCAGTGCGAATGGTTATTTTTGTATTAATACCCGTATAAGCTTTACTAACATTATACCATTCATCATTTTCATCTATAAGTGCTACTCTAATATATGCAACATTTTCTACATCAGAAACATTAAACGAAAAAGTTAAATCATTTCCATAGAAAATGGATATTGCTTCATCCATTGATTTCCCGTTAATTTCATAGCTGTGAATTTCCGGAAAATTATTTTTTACTGTAATAAATTTAAGAAAAGAGCTGATACCACCATTCTGATCTTCTGCGTTAATGGTAATGCGATATTTTCCAGTTGGTCTCTCCGCAGGAACTGAAAATAATTTAGTGAAATTATTCTCACTATTAAAGTCGATAGATGTGGTAGTAACTAAATTACCTTCTGGATCTTCAATGGTCATGCTGACATCAATATCTTCTGAAGTATTCTCTAGATCTGTTACATTTAATGAAATTTCACATTCTTCAGTTCTAAATATGTTTGATGGAGATAATCTTATTGAAGAGGTGTCTATATTTGGATTTGAATTCAACACTTTAAATGGAAAATAGGCTGCGGCTATTTGTCCAGAAGTTTTATTCGTTATGTTAAGTTTAATATAAAAAGTTTGATCAACATAATCATGAAAACTTTCATTAGTAATTTTATAAGTAAACTGAAAAAGATTATTTTCAAGGTTAAAAATATTTTGTTGTAATGATTCGATTGTACTATCAACAATAGTAAGATTCCATTCAAATTGAGAACTATAGTTGTCCCAAACACTTAAATCTGCATAAATATCATCCCCAATGTAATATTCAGAATTATTTGTAGTTAAATAATAACAAGGAATTGTTGTAAAATTAGTAAATGTTGTATGGGCATTCTGGAGATGATTAGAACTGTTATAAAGTAAGAAACTTACGTTTTGAAAGCCCAGAGGATCATTATATAGTGGTTTATATTCATAACGGTACTCATTAGGACCCCAGTATATCATATTATAATTGTTAGTTGAGCTGTTAGTAAAGGAAATTTGCAGAAGAACATAATCAACATCAGTATAGCTAAAAGTATTAAGTGTGAAATTAATAGATTGAAATAGTCGATAAACTGTTGTTGCATTCCTAGTTATAGCCGAATAAGCTATAGGTGGACCCGTAGCTAACTTTGGATTGTTGGGTAATGATTGATCATCTTCACCTTTAATGTTTAAAGCGAGATTATTATTAAAATGAATTAACAGAATACCAAAAAAAGTACTCATAATAATAAAAAAGATTAAAATAGTGCTGAAGTATTTTCTAACTTTCAAAAATTCTCATCTTCTCAATTTTTTATGTTTTATCTCTTTACTTAAAAAATATAAAATAATGCCAATTGGGATGACACTCGGTAATAGATAGAATATCATTAAATTAAATGTTGATAGTTCTAAAACCACTTCAAAGTAAAACCGTGCAATTTCACCATTTTCACTATTCTTTAAGACTATTCGATATGTTTTTGTCCCAAATTCATATGGATTATTTGTAGGGATGAAATTCTTCGTAATCCAGTTCTTTCCTGGACTCAACTGGTCAATATTTGCTTGAACGTCTTTCCCATTAATGGATAGCGAAAAGCTTTCGAAAACATTTTTATTATTTTGGATTATGATTATTAAAGAAGCGGATGCTCCTTGTGGAATCTGATCTGGGAAGAAAATGCTGATGATTTCAAACTCCGGTATTATATCAATTATTAATTCTTCAGTATAATACACTGTAGCATTTTGAAGAATATTCATTTCGATTCTAATTGTATCATTTTTAAGATCCTCTAGAGTTTTAAGATAATAAGAAACGGACTTAGTCTCGTCTTGATTAATAGTTTCCTCTTGAATAAATGTTTCAATTGTATTTTCTAATAATCCACTAAAACTAATATTTAATGATTGAGTTGCATTAGGTAAGAAATTAATTAGATCTAAAGAAACTAGTATATCTTGATCACTCACAACTTTACTTTGATAAATTAGGTGTTTATAATTAAATGAGTAACCTATTTCTATTAGCTTTATTATGCTCAAATATGTTACATTACCTCTCTTAAAGTTAAAAGTAATTTCACTAGGGCCAAGACCGACACCAAACTTTGCAGTAAGATCAAAACTCACATTTAATTCGATTGATGCTGTAAAATTGAGTTCCTGTGAGGGATATTCTATTATATCTACACCTTCTAAAGAAGCAGTTAATGTTAAATCATCAATCCTAGTGTAATTCAGTAAGATTGTTACATTTATAATCTGTCCCTGAAAAAGTATATCAGGTAACCCTTCAATTTTCTCATTTATTAAACCTGATATAATATTGAAACGTGCAAGAGTTTCAGCCATATTGAAATAAGTTTTATTTGCCCAGATATAAATATAATAACCATTTCCTATTGGTACAGATTCTTCTATTGGGTGTATGAGAGTATGTGATGCTTCAGGAGCTTTAGTTTGGTTCTCAAATTGATATAAAAAGGTACTATTTGGGTATTTAAACAAGTATTTAATATCGGCATCAATAATATCATAACTAACAGTAAACGGTACATAGGAATCATTCCCAGGATTGTAATATTGATTTTCTTTAAGAAATGAATAAGTTGAGGTGAGATTCATGACATCTTGGGCAAAAATATAATTAGGAATTATTTCAGTTACGTTATACTCAGATTTTAAAAATGTACTACTAAAAATTTCTGATGCCTTTAAATAGGACTTTTGAAGGTATAAATTAGAGTTAAGATTTTTAGTACTGTTTGTGAGAGAAAAATCATAGGAATTATTCACACCATCATAAAAACCATTTTCTATTGACTCGAAAATTTCAACAGCTCTATCATAATATGTGAAATTTCCTGTAGATTCGAACAATTTTAAACAGGCTTCTAGCATTAGAGCGTTAGCTCTAAGATCATGACTACTATCGAATAATATCCATGCAGGTCTACCGATGTTATAATATAACTTGTTAAAGTCATCCCATAAATGACCATCAATACTTATACTATTGTATAGTTCAATAGCTCTTAATAAATAAGGGGAATTGCTTTCCTTTCCTGTTTCAATCCAAAATTCTAATAATGTAATAATTGCTAGGGCATTCACATCCAGATGATAATTTTTTTGTCCACTTGTCAGAGTGCTCCAGTCTTCATCCGCAAAACAATAATAGGCTTTATCTATAGTATCCCACATATTAGAGTCCATTGAAATCATAGTTTGATTTGCTAAAAAGTAGGAGAGAATTTTATCGGATTCATCTAAACCTAATTGAGAATATGTACGATGAATTAGTAAGTTTGCTAATATACTAAAAAAGTTGCTTTCAGAATATTTATCAGATGTGGAATTATGGTGGGCAAATCCTTTATTAGTGCTATCCCAAAATTCAGAGGAACTTATCAAATCAAACATTTCCTCAATTAATTCGTATGGTTTCTGTCCCTCTATGGAGAGATCGTCGATGTTTTCACCAATATTGTCAATTAACAGAAAAATTGGCAAAAGATTATCAATTAAATATCGATCAGAATTTTCTACTAATGCCGTAGTATTGTCTACAGATTTCACAAACCCATACTGAAATTGCTCACTAGTATCTTCATACCATAACGGAGTTGACTTTAACTTTAAATATGTATCAAAAATTTCAGTTTGATCAAGCTCTGATTTCAGTAATGTATTATAAATTAATAAATTATCCTCTGAGTAAATCGTATCATCCGTGATTAATCCATTTATATCTCCATACCTAAAATAAGTAGAGATATCTGGGTCCAGACTAGATATATAATTATTCTCGAAAAAGATACGTACCATATCTAAGTTTTTAGTGTAAGGATTATGAAGCATTGAAGTATCCGTAGCAACTTCAAGACTATTTCGATCGTAATTAAAGATAATTTCATCTATACCATCATTTTCTTCAGAAATATTTAATTGGTTTGCAGAATCACTAATATTTAAAATACTTATAGTAAAGATAAAAATAAAGAAAATCACGAATAAGCTTTTCACAATCTGCTCTTTACGTCTTTTTTTCCTTACTATAGTGTGAAAGTTGGAAAAGCTCATTTTAATTTGATTGATATTAATATTTTTAACAACAGTTTAATTTTTAAATTATATTTTTAAAAAATCCTTCTCTTTAAAATTTTTTCTGAAGAGATTAAAAAGATCATAATATCAAGCAATAAAATGAAATTTTATTCTATTTTTTTATTTTGTATAGTTTGAGGGAGATCTGATATGCCTATCCGTATTTGGTTCATTGAATCGCGTTCTCTAATTGTAACTGTATTATCATCTAAAGATTCATAATCTATAGTAATGCACCATTTTGTACCTAACTCGTCCTGTCTTCTATACCTCTTTCCTATAGAACCTGCCGCATCAAAAAAAGAGCCGACACGATTTTTTAAGAGTTCTCTATGAACTTTAAGTGCTAAACTTCTAATTTTTTCTTTATTTCTCACCAATGGAAACACTGCTACGGTATTTGGGGATAAAGTTGGATGAAGTTTTAAAACTATTCTTCCCTCTTCAACATTAAAGGCAGTCTCGAGTAATGTATATACAATCCTGTCAATTCCGAAAGCGATTTCAAGAACTTGAGGCACTTCCTTAATATTAGGGTCCGAACCCATACTAATTTCGAAATTTTGTTTGGAATATTCAGCATGTCTTCTTAGATCATAATCTGTCCTGTCATGTATCCCACATATTTCGACCCATCCAAATTGCCTTGTTTTAATTTCTAAATCCCAAGCGTCGTCAGCATAATGGGCCCGTTCATTTAATGAATGTTGCCTAAACCGAATTGACTTCTCTGGTATGCCAAGTATCTTCGTTAAATAATATCCTATATAAAGACAATAAGCATATGCTGGTTTTTTAAGTATTTTATTCGAGATCGCCTCGCTGAGTGATAGAGAATTTGGGATATCAATACCATTTTCTTGTAATTTCCAGTCTAGTAATGGTAATTTGTTATTTTTTATCTCCTCATAATCATCAAATTCCATTTCTTGATGCTTACTAATAAACATCTGGAGTTCAAATTGATCAAAGGCCCTCATCCGTAGAACTCCTTGCCTAGGAGAGATCTCATTACGGTAGGCTTTTCCATATTGGAAAACTCTTATTGGATATTGCTTTCGAGCATCTTGATCTAATCTATTAAAGAGTAAATATGTAGTAGTAGCTGTTTCTGGACGTAAATAGGCTGTAACATTATTCCCTACAGAAGTTTTCAGCATTAAATTATACTCCTCAATTTTAGAAAAATTTGTATCGCACTTTGGGCATGTAAGTTCATGTTTCTTAATTAGCTCCTCCATCTCATTGAATGATAAACCATCAATCATAAGATTAGGAAGATTTTCTTGAAGGAATTTATCTACCCGATATAAAGTGCTACATTTTTTACATTTTAATACAGGATCGATAAATCGATCTAAGTGTCCGGAAGCACTCCATACAATTTCAGGCATGATTGTAGGACATTCAACCTCCCCGAATCCAAAATAACGTAATTCTCGCCTAAATAAACTAAGAATGTTATTTTTAAGTGTCATTCCCGCTGGACCATAGGAATAAAAACCCGCCAAACCACCATAAATTTCCGGAGAAGGTCCCCATATAAATCCCCTTCTCTTCACCAATGAATTAAAAGTATCAATAGTATCGTCAACTTTCATATTGTTTATAAAAAGTATTTATATTATTTGTATTTTAAGATATTACACGAATATTAAAATAAATTTTTATAATAGGAATATAATAATATTATTATATTTTTTTTAAAGATTAAAAAAAACTGATAAATCATGTTAAATCAAAATTTCCAATATCTTGGCTTCTGGGAAGCAATAGAGATGGGTCTCTATTTTGTTATTGTAGGTTACTTTTTCCTGTTATTTTTCTACTTCCTTTTCATACGATATAGAACTTCAAGGAAGCTGTATTGGCTATTTTTTAGTTTATTTTTTCTATTTTTTGGCATTGCACGATTATTTTTTATTATCTATTATTTCTTTGGTCCAGAATTATATGAACCCATTCCTGGAAACGGTGCTGAAGTTGTAGCATTTTTAATGCTAAATTATCGCTTAGCTACATTCTTTACTTGGATGGGGACAGCTTGTGCTGTTGGGGTTTTAGGAATTCTCTTATTTCCTCCTGATACACAAAAAGAGAAAAATGGTGAAAAATCTTTGAAAGCTTGGTTTAAAAATAGAAAAAATATCGAATTGCTAATTCGGTTCGGTTTATTTGCTCTTCCAATTATAATCGGAATTCTCGGTTTAACATTATCAGATGGTTTATTTATGGACCCAGATTTTCCAAGTCAATATAGTATACCAGACAGTATAATTTCAATAACAATTGGATCTTGGAAGTACCCTCTGGGGAGATTTTTATTTAATTTCATTTTTATGCCTTTGTTTCTTGCACTGATTCCTTTTATCTTTCTATATCTTGCTTGGAAAACTTTTGGAGTGTTAAGGAAATCTTATGCTTTAAATGCTATTGGTTTCCTCCTTTATTTTATCGGAGGAAGAATATTACAAGGAGCTCTCGATGTTGCTGCATTACCCCACGTAAGAGCCATAATGCCCCCTCTAATAATCCTGCTGGCGCTTCTAATTTTAGTAATTGCAAATAATTATGAACAACTCAAGTAAAATAGTATTCCCCCTAATTCTTATAACAATTTTTATCTTTTTTTCTCATTTTATAGGTCGTGGTAGGAACAATAAGAAAACCAGTTTTGAAATACCTGTGTAAAAAAAGATTAATATTTTAAAACTGAATCTCTATAAATTTAATATATTGAGAATTTTTTTTTATAGATAAGAATTTTAAAGTAGGAGAAAATCATTGTCAGTCCATGGAAACCAAAATCTTTTACCTTTTTTTATTAATAAAATCACAAAACGGTCAATTATTCAAGGAAACGACGAACTTACCCTTTCTTTTTACCTTTTGACAAAAGACATAGGAAATAATGAAAAGATTGTTTCATTCTCGAGACTTCTCTGGCCAATATTAAGCATACAAGGAGTCCTTAGCACACACATAATGTTAGATGGAATAGGTATTTTTAGTAAGAGTGATAAATTTTCTAACCCACCTCGTCAACCCTTAATTGGCCATATTCTAAGAAATATTGAAAATAGAACAACAGTCGAGGAATTAACTAAATTATTAGAGATTTTAACATATAGAGATATGGAAGCAGAAGAAATTGGGGAGGGTGAGGAATCTGAATACCACAGTCTCAAAATTAATGGTTTAATAAACCCTGAATTTCTTCAAACACTGATCTCGATAATTCCATTAACTGAATACAAACCGATTATTGATTATACTGTTTTGGATCATAGTATTACTACTGAAATGGCTCTTAATATATCGGAGAATTACCGAGAAATAGTAAACACAATGAAAGGAAATGCTTATAGATGGAAGTCTCAAACGGAATTGATAGAAAAAGAGGTGGGAAAATGGCTTATAGATTTAAATGTGCAATTAAAAGATCTTGAAACACGATATTCAAGTCAGATTAATAAAGCCTCTTCAACAATTGATCCAACTCAAATTGACTACCAGATGAAATTAGAACAAGATAAAATTGATCAATGGAGTGTTGAAGAAAAGAAAAAACTAATTGAAAGCATTTCAACATTATTCAAAACAGCCGAAAGAAGTCTTGAAGAGGTAATTAAAAGAAACAAATTTTTTGTGAGTGGTGATTCATTAAAGAGTAGGGTATTTGAAGATATAATCCCTCAGTTTCAAAATCACTTTAATTATCTAAAAAGTGAAGGAGAAAAATATCTAGAATCACTTGAAAGTCTTAACCAGCGATTTAATGAGCAAAAAGAAAAAGCTATTCAGATAGATAATGATGCTAATACAAAAATTCAACAATTAAAAGAATCTTTGAATTTAAAATTAAAGGATAGGGATAAATTACTAACCGAATTCCAAAGTGAAAAACAAGAAAAAATTTCTGATTTAGTGATTTTAAAAGAAAAAATTGAAGAGATGTTCAATAAAATAAAGGAAATAATTGATTATAAGCATAGAGTATGCCAACAAGAAGCTCAAGAGTTAGTTAAATGGTCATTAAATGATAATCAATCGGAAATGTTTTCTAGACCTATACAATGGATATATATGCCTATTTATACAATGTTTATTGAGAATGAAGATACTATGGATGAAAATATGAACATCCTTTTTCCAGGTTATATCACTAACAATCCCGATAATATCTATGAATTCCTTTCAGACGCAGTTTTAAACCTGAAAAATGTGTTAAATGAAAAAGTAGAAGAAAATATGGCAGTTAGATCAAATTTCGAATTTTCTTCCGAGAATAAGAACTTGATGAAAGATTCAAGCCTTCAAAAAAGAATCCAATTAGGTCTTTCAAAGTTAAAAGAGAAATCACTCATCAACGAAAATATCGAGAGAAAAATCCGAGAAAACCTCAATTTATTACAATAATTATTAGGTTTTTATTATGTCAAGTTCTAATTGGGAAAATAAATCAAAACTAAATCTTAAAAAGAGAAGAATTAGAGCTTTTTTTCTATCTATAGAGAAGAAGAAAAAGAAAAAAGAAGTAGTTGATGAACCCACTGAGGAGATATATGAAGATGGAATGGTTTATATCCAAATGAGACTTCCAGTAGATAAAATCACCAAAAATTTTGAAGATAAATTAAAAGAGAAAATTGAATACAATATAATTAAAGCAATAATTCGAGAAGCAAAAAAAGATGACCTTGATTCTTTAAAAAAAATCTACAATCGAGCGTGGTTAACAAGTAATACTCCTTTTCGACCAATAACAAAAACTGATTTATTAACAATCCTTGAATATCCTAATACTGTTTTCCTCATCGCAAAAGTTTATGGTATTGATGCTGCCTTTGTTCTTCTTGATTTTGAGGGAGAAAACAAGGAATTTGCGGTAATTGCTGCATTAGCTGTTATCCCAAGATTTCAAAGACGAGGTTTAGGAAAAATTTTAGGTGTTTACGTATGGAATTTCTTAAAACAAAACTATAACAATGTTAAAGAAATTAGAGCTGAAGTTTATAAAGATAATGAAGTTTCATATGCGTTTATCAAAGGAATTGGTTTTGAGGAATTTGAAAGAAGAGTCTACAAAAAAGAAGATTTTGAAATTGAAAATAATAGTCGATAGAAGCGATAGAGTTTTAATAGTCAAATACATCATTTTCATTTTTTAGAGATTTTATTTTTTCATCAATCAATCTGAATATTTTCTCATCTTGAAGATCTTTATAATAATCTTTAGCTCTTTCTAGATTTAATAAAGCTATGTCAGGCATTTGTTTAGAAATATAAAGATCTCCTAGTTTAATAAGAATGTCTGCAGACTCTTTAATGTAATTTAGGTCCTCATAAATTTCTAAAGAGTCCTCAAAATACTTAATCGAATTAAATTTATCTAATTTAGAATTCAAAATAATTGAACCAATTATAAATTTAATTTCAGCACATTTCTTCCTATCCCCATATTTATAGTAAATTTCAAGACTCAAATTATAATATTCAATTGCTTTATCATCGTTTTCATTAATACTATACATCTCTGCTAAACTTTCTAATACATTTCCTTCATAAATATTATCATTTATACTGAATATTCTTATAGCATTAAGACTTTTAATTAAACAGTTTTCTGCTTCGAATAATTTTCCCCAACGTAAATATAATTTTCCAAGATAAAGATAACATTCCCACTCTAATGTTGAACGTATATAAATAGTAGTAGTATCTTTTACACTTTCAATTAAATTATTAGCAGCCTTTAAATGTTGGAAAGCAAGATCAAAATCTTCACCTTTCAAAAAATATAGTTTGCCATACTTAATTTCATTTGTTATAGCTCCATAGATATCGTCATTTTTCTTGAAGAATTCTGCGTTTTTAGACAAAATTCTTCCCACTCTATCAAAATCTCTTAATATATATAGGACTTCGACTAAATTACTTGAAGTTTTTACCTCCTCAAATATTAAGTTTTCTCGCTTACTCAATTCAAGAGCTTCTTGATAATATTCATAAGAATGCTCCAAATCCTTAATTAGATAATATATATTGCCAAGGTTATTTAAAACCTTGATAGTTCTTTGATTATCATTTACTTCTTTAAGAATTTCAAGAGATCTATTAAAATGGTAAATTGCTTGATCAAAAAAACCATTATCTTCCTGAATTAATCCAATTTCATTATGACAAATAGCTATATTGAAGAGATCATCTTCATTTTCAAAATTTTTTAGAGCTATTTCGAGGTTTTTTAAAGCATTTTGCAAATCTCTCAATTTATAATACAAACTTGATTTTTCTAGGAATAAAGAACCTGGGATCTTATCTCCTAAAATTTCTTTTCTCTCTAAGATTTCATCAATTTCCTGAATTTTGTGTTCTATCTGTTCATCCTTAATAATAACTTCTTCATAGTAGTCTTCATCTTCTTCTCCCAAATTTGGAAGTAAAAACTCAGTTTCACCATGACCAGTTCTTAAACTCCCATATGCTACAGTCCTGAGATTAGATATCAACGGTTTATTACAATTTGGACAATAAGGATAATCATCCTCAATTATAACATTACAATAAGGGCAATTTTTCATGGATGCTAAAATTAAATCTAATTTCTTATGAAAATCTTTTAGTAAAAAGAGAAAATTACTGTATTTATAATTATTTAGTAGCCTTTAATTCTGTTTTATAGCATTTTACTTATAAAATAAATAATACATAAATATTCCTTCTAGTCAAGATTCTGTGACTCCTATGAATTACTATGAAAAGAAATAAAAAAGAGCCTTTTTTTCTTTATTAAAAACAATCATAGGAAGTGAAAATTAGTGGACATTAAACTTTTTAAAAAGACTTATCCTTTTATTTGTGGCTCTTGTAGAGAGTTTTCTCATACAATGCATGAATATTGTGATAAATGTGGAGATGTAAATTCCTTAAGAAAGGCTGGGAAAGGAGATTATAAAAAGCATCAAAATTAAATTGAGTAGTTCATCTACAATTTATTTAGTCTTAAAAATCATAACTTGGGTTAGTTGGTAGGAAAAAACTCAGTTGTGTTATAGCTTTTTTTTTAAATCAATCTTAGATACTTTTAAAACAATGGGTCATAATCTATTATATAAAAATTGAAAATTATTATGAAGAGTGTGTAAAAAATGAGTGAACAGGTTATAACGCAATCAAACAATGGTGTTTTTCACATAATTTTTAATCGTTCAGAGAAGAGGAATGCTCTTACAAGAGCTATGTATGCGGCATTTGCTGAAGGTATAGATAAGGCTGAAAAGGATCCAAATATCAGAGTAATTTTAATTTATGGCAATGGAAAGTGTTTTTGCGCGGGAAATGACTTGAAAGATTTTCAAGATCTGGAATGGGGTATTGGTTCTGCTAGACCTTCATTGAGTTGGACAGATATGATCCTTTCTGCAAAAAAGCCAATAATTGCTGCCGTTCATGGATATGCAATTGGTGTCGGTGTAACTATGTTGTTACACTTCGATTTAGTCTATGCTAGTAGTAGTTGTAGATTTCAGTTTCCGTTTGTAAACCTAGGCTTGGTACCAGAATTTGGTTCAACATTTAACTTACCCACCTTGATAGGATACCAAAGAGCTGCAGAGTTGTTCTTTTTTGGAGATTGGTTTACTGCTGAAGAAGCCGAGAAAATGGGAATGATAAATAAAACTTTTTCAGAAAACGAATGGAAAGATAAAGTTATCTTATTAGCTGAAAAACTTGCTGAACAACCACCAAATGCATTAAGAAAAACAAAGGAGTTAATTAAAAAACATTACTTAAGAAATCTTAAAAAATTGATGCCAGAAGAAGGCGCAGAATTCTCTAGAAGTCAAAAATCCCCAGAAGCTCAAGAAGCCTTTAAAGCTTTTTTTGAACGTCGAAAACCTGACTTTTCAAAATTCATATAAATACATTAGTTCTGAGTTTCTTCATATTTTCTTAATTCTTCAAGAATATGTTTATCTTGTAAACCAAGTGATTGTAATAAGACACGCAATTGAATTATTGCATTTTCTGCCTTAATTTGTTTTGCAATATGTAATGCTCTAATAAATTGATTCTTGGCCTCTTTTTTTTCACCTAGATAGAAATAACTTTCTCCTAAATAGCTTAAACCCTTTAAGATTAACTCTGAGTAATTAGAATGAATTGCTCTTTTTGTTCCTTTTTTAAAATACTTTAATGCTTCTTCTATGTTATCATTTTTCTTTTGAAGAATTCCTAAGTTAAAATATGAAGTAATGATTCCTTTATTATCATGAAGCTCTTTAAAAGCCTTCAATGATTTTATATATAATTCAAAAAGAATATCCCATTGTTCAGTATACTCATGAATGTAAATCAGATTCCCAAGGCAGTCCAAAAGGTTATAAATATCGTCATAGTCTGAACAAATTGCGCTACAATCTAAAAAGACATCGCAAGCATCATCTAACTTATTTAACTTAATATAATTATTACCTATTCCTTTCAAGCAAGTAATCTGTTCTTGAAATTGATTTAATTCTTTATAAATGTTAAAGGCATTTTTGTAGAAGTCAATAGATTTAGCAAAATCGCCTTTTTCAAAAAATAAAATACCTAAGACCCCATAAACTGCTGCCTGACCTAATCTATCCTTAAGTTTTTTGAAATGAACAAGACATGTCATATAATTACTTTCTGACTCTTCATATCTTTCTAATTGTAATTGTATTAGAGCTATATCGCTTAGTTCCTTTATATAATTTGAATTTTTCCCTATTTGTTCTAAACTTCTTAAATTTTCTAATTTATCTGCTAAAATTTGATTTAATTCTTCTTCGGTTAACCCTCTCTCGTTTCCAGTCATAAGAAAAAAATAGAAATTATTTTGTGCGAAGCTAAATAGATTATAATAATTTTTCCAGTATTTCTGCTGAGGATTTGACGAAATCAGGACATAGGGTTTTAAATAAATTATTCTCATATCCATGTCTCATACCATCAGGAGTGCTAATATCACAATCAAGCAATTTATTACACTTAGTTGATCCATTTACTCTTATAAAATCATCCATATATTTTCTCACTAAACCATATGTTTTTTCTTTAGATTCCATGTCTCCTATTTTAAAACTTCCATATTTTAATCCAATAATCATTATTGCTCCCGACACGGCACCACACGTGTCCCCTAAACGTCCCATGCCACCTCCAAAACCTGTAGCAATTTTTAAAGCTAATTCTCTATCTAACCCGAATTCTGGACAATAAGAAGCAAGAATTGACTGACTACAAGAAAAACCCTCAGCAAAATAAGAAACTGCTTTTTTTACCCTCGACATTTTATAAGTCTGTCCCTTTATTATAAATTATTGCTCAAATCTATAAGAGTTATAAAATTTCATTACTATTATATATTTAGAGAATCAATTTACTATTTTTTCAGCCGAAATTGGTAATCATTTTGAAAGTAAAAGCACGATTATTTGATAAATTAGAGGATAAGAAAGTAAAATGTCATGTATGTGCCAATGAATGTACAATCCTTCCCAACAAAGTAGGTATATGTAGAACAAGAAAGAATTTTGATGGAGAATTATATAGCTTAATCTATGGTTCATTGATCTCGTCTGGTAGTCTCGATCCAATTGAAAAGAAACCTCTTTATAATTTCTGGCCAGGAGCTACAGCTTATTCGATTGCATCAATTGGGTGTTCTTTTAAGTGCCAAAATTGCCAAAACTGGTCTATTAGCCAAGCAAATCCAACAGATAACGGAAAAAATGGTTTTTATAAACTTGAGGGATACGAGGGTCGTGGAATGTCATTAGTTGAAATGTCACCCGAACAATTAGTGAAAAAAGTCATCAAAAGTGGAGCTAAAACCCTGGCATATACTTATAATGAACCGCTTATTTGGCATGAGTGGATATTAGATACAACTAAACTGCTTAAAGAAAAAAATATAAAGACTATTTTGGTAACGAATGGATATTCTACTTCTGAGGCGACGAAAGAGTTGATTGAAGTAGGAATTGACGCCGCAAACATTGATATTAAGGCAATGTCAGATGATTTCTATAAGAAAATATGCGGAGTTAAGTCAGTTCAACCTGTTTTGGATACTGCTAAACGATTTAAAACTAATGGCATTCATATTGAAATCACTAATCTAATTATACCGGATTTAAATGATAGTAGGGAAGATCTTCAGAAATTATGTAAATGGATTGTAGAAAATCTCGGAAAGAATACTCCTGTTCATTTTTCTGCTTATCACCCTGATTTTAAAATGCCTTCAATGAAGCGTACTCCTTATGAAACATTAGATATGGCTTATAACATAGCTAAAGAAAATGGTTTATACTTCCCATATGTAGGAAACATAAGTCATGAGGAGGGAAGCAATACTTATTGCCCAAATTGTCATCATTTACTAATGGGAAGAAGAGGATATAGTTTCAAAAAAATTGATGTGACTGATGATAAAAAATGTCCTAAATGCGCTTATAAATTGAGTGATGATCTTATTGGTGAGATAAATAAACACCCTTCACAAAGATTTAGCTTCTTATAATTATAAAAAATTAAAAAAAATTTAGGTTGTTAAAAATAACCGGAAATTGAAACCCCGACCGCTAGTAATAAAAATCCTTGAATAAAGCAAAAAACAACAAATATAACAGCTAAGGGTGGCCAAGAAATTGCTTTTGAAATGGTCATAAAGGCTTTTGTATAAAACTTTGCTGTGAGAGCGACTATTGCGAAGACTATTATAAATATAATTGCCAGCAATATTTTTGGATTAACAAAGACTGCAATAACATCAACAAGTTGTTGGGGGATTGCAAAAGCTAAAATAACTACTACTAGAGAAGCAGCTAAAACACCAATTAGACTTGCAAGTGGTAGATCATTAGCGGGTTTAACAAAAGTTAAGATGCCAAACACAATGAGTAAAATTGAAGTAAAAAGATTACGAGCATTTTCAGTTGTAGTCGCATAAGCTACTGAAGGAGGAATGTCAAACATTAATCCTGAAAAACCAGAAATTAAACCTAATAACCCTACAATGAAACCTATATAAGTTAATCCTTTTAAGAACTTTGTTACATCAAATTCTTTATCCCAATCTTCTACTTTTCTTCTTTTAAATGACTTTCTCCGTTTTGTTTCGTATGCAGCATAGACTAGCCACATAATCCCCAAAATTAACAGGAACCAGCCTCCGAGTTTCCCTAGCGGTTTTAATATATTTTCTGTAAAGTCAAATTGAAATATCAATTATTTTCACTCTTAAATGTAAATTTAGATTTGTTATTATATTGTTTAAACATACTTAAAAATATATTTCAAAGGGAGTCCAATGATTAAATTTTGGGAATTTAATTTTTTATTTGATGAATAAAACAGAATTCTTGATATAATCTAAATAGACTCTAATTTCCTCTTCTTTTTTATGTTCACTCCAAGAATATTCCTTAGCCATTAATTCAGCAACTTCTTTCATATCATTTAGCAGAGATTCCCATTGTCTCACTGTTGGCAACACCCTTATATCTGTTTGATCCCGCAGATACTCTAGACAAGATTCACCAGGACAGTCTTGAACCTATTACTCGAGCGGTCATTCGAATCGTGAATGGGTTAAAAGACTATACTGCCCAAGGATTGCGAGGCCTGGTTCGGAAAAAGGAATAATTAGCGAGATTCCATGAATAGAATTAGTAATTTTCTTATTAACTTTTCTAACATAAGAAAATTAATAATATTAATATATAAAATTTCTTGGTTATAACCCTATTTTTTAGAATTATTTTTTTAACTATAATTTTTTTTGTATCTTGTAAAATTTTAGTATTTCAGAGCTTATAAACCTTATTTTTGATTTTCGAGAATTTGAGAAAGCGAAAGAAAACCCAATATACTAACAAAAAAAGTTAGATTATCTATGAAAACTAACAAAACTAACAATAAGAAAATTACAAATCTAACACTCCGATGGGATATTTAGCCGACTTAAATCTGAGAATTTTGGACAGATTTTTATGGTGACTTTAAAGAAATGGGTAAAAAAGAAAGGATTTTAGAATTGATTAAAGAATTCGATGGATTAACTTATAATAAAATAATAGATTTGTATAATGAGAGATTTAAGTCAAGCTCTATTACTAAAGAAACGGGTTATGTTTTCTTATCAAGATTAATAGAAAGCGATTTAGTTACTTCTGAGCCTAAAGATGATGTAAAAGGAAAATGCTATTTCTATAAACCTACTCCAAAAGCATTAAATCAAGATGAGATAGTTTCTAATTTAGCAGAATACGTAAATTCTGAAGAGAAGAACAGATTTCTTAGCAATCGTAAAAATATCTATGTTGTACCTACTAAATGGGTTAAAGTTAAAACTTCAGTACTAAATCAGATTAGAGAAATCTTGAGAGATCGAAATATTAGAGTCAAGGAAATTAATAAAATTATTGGTCAAGATTTTTCCAAAATATCTAAAGGTCGTCGCATGAAAGAACAGATTTTTTTTAAATTGAATAATTTAGTTGGAGACAATACATTAAAAAAAATATTTAACCAAGACTTTATACCTCATGATGTTTATATTGGACAAGACAAATATATACCAATAGAAAGAACCGAAATATCAGCAGAATTTATATCAATAATGCTCGGAGATGGACATCTCGATAAAGACGGAAGTAGTACATCTATTGCACTCAATATTATTGATGACCCTGATTATGTTAAATATGTTAAAAACGAGATTATTGATAAATTATTCAAAAAAAATTCTATTTTTGTTGAATATTTCGATTACAAGGCTTCTCCAAAATCTGTTGTACTTATTTCAAAAAGAAAGTCGGTACATTATGCAATTTATGAATTAGGAAAATCAGTTCAAAAGAAAGGACTTATTCCAGGAAATAAAGTTAAAAATGAAGTAGACGTTCCTGATTGGGTTTATTTTGATAAAGCTGAAAACAAGAATTTTTTAATTTCTTCTTTGAGAGGTTTGTTTGATACTGATGGAAGTATTTCTGTTACTAAGAAGAGAAATACTCTAAACTTAGCATTTTCGAATAGTTCTTTACCTCTTTGTAAAGATTTCATTCATATGTGTTCAATTTTAGGTATAAAGACTGGAAATATCATTAAATCGATTAAAGAAAATGGAAATACGGAATATAAAGTTCATATTTCAAGTAAGTCTCAAATTCAGAAATTTTTTAATAAGATAAAGCCTCAAAAAATAACTGAAGGAAAAAGACGAATTTTTTTAGGATGCCAATTGATCTATCTAAGTTTAGGTAAAGATATAGTAGAATTAATGAAACAAAAAATTAGTAGATGGAAGAGGAAAAATAATGAAATGATGTTTAAGTATACCAAAAAAAATGCAGATCTACTAAAAGTTTGGTGTGAAACTGAATTTTTAAGAAATAATATTAAAAACATATTTGGATATCCTTTCCTAGAAAAGATCACAGATAAAATGATTGATAAAGCAATTTCAGAAGCTTTAGTATATCGATACACTACCTATGAAAGTGAGAAAGCAAAATTTTATGTTTATTTATATAAAAAGTTAGGAAATCTTTCTAGGATAAGAGAATATTTAAGGGATATTGGTAATAATGTTATTCCAGATAAGGCGACAATAAAGAAGTATATAATACAATATTTGGGAGAACAAAAAGTGATTGGTTCTAATAATTTTTTTGAGAGAAATAAAATCACAAGTATTACTCTTTACGAGGGTACTAATCAAATTAATTCTTTTCCAAGAAAACTGAGAAATATTATATGTGGTGTCTTGTATGATAAACTTCTTAATTTTTCTGTTAACGTTAAGAACTCTTTAATAATTGAACAGTTAAAGGCATATTTCATAAATAATGAAATTCTTCTAATGAATTGGCTTTTAGATCAGAAAAAAAATCCTAACTTCTCTCAAGCTTTAACGTCTTATTTTAATGATCTTCTTTTTTTAATTAAAGAGATTTTAAACCAGCTTAGTATTAATTAACATGTTAGTATTCAATCGTTATCAAAAATAAAAGAAATTCCTTTTAAGTATAGTGTAATTCGAGAAATTTTGAATTATTTAATTTCAGTTATTATTTAAAGTAGAAATTCAAATGTTTTCTTATTATAATCAAGGTAAGTTTCGATTTCCTGATTCTTTTTATCCTCAGTCCAAGAGTATTCCTTTGTCATAAGTTCTGCTACTTTTTTTGCAGATTCAAGCACGAAACTCGGAGCTATCCAAAGAGACATCTCAGTTCGACGGCAAAAAACATCAATCAGATGTGGTGTTAATTCGTTTCTTAGACAATAAATTACCTCAGCTTTAATGAAATTATTTTCAGCAAGAATTTTTTCCTTTAGAGTTTCATCTTCTTTTATAATTTCTAGAATTTTCAATGCACCCTTACCATATTGTTGATATAAATGGTCAGCAACATCACTTTCTAGTTTTATCAGTGAATTTTCTAATGATTGTAGCCAATCTTGTTTATCCAAGCTGATTACATAACGTTGTTTAGAAAAATTCTCATCTCTTTTGATATTCAGATATAAACCTTTTCCAGCTATTTCTTTAAATAAATCTTCCGCCATACTTCGAAATGCTGTTAATTTCCCCCCTGTTATTGTTACCAATCCATCTTTTGAGAAAAAAATAATATGTTTTCGGGAGATTTCACTTTCAGTTTTACCTTTCTGCATAACTAACGGTCTAATACCTGCATAAGTTGAGAGAATATTATCATAACCTAGTTCAGCGTTAGGAAAATAATGTTTTACAGATTCTATTAAATAATCAGCATCTTCTTTTTTGCAAAAAGGAGTTGCTAAATCACCTTGATAATCTGTATCTGTAGTACCGATTATAGTGAAATCTTTATCTCGTGGTAATACAAAAAAAGCTCTTTCATCAGAAATGGAACGAATTATAGTGGCCATATTGTTTTTAATGTGTTCCCTTCTATATTGTAAATGAACTCCTTTTGTAGGGCGTATAAGTGGCTTAGGAATATCTTCAGGATAATTTTCGATTAGTGAGTCGGTCCAAATCCCGGTAGCATTTATTACCAGAACTCCTTGTACTTCAAAACTGTTACCATTTTCTAAATCCTTACATTTTACTCCTATTATCTTATCATCATCTTTAATGTATCCGGAGATTTTACAGTAGCTAATAATATCAGCACCTCTGATTACCGCCTCCTTAAGCGTTTCAATAGTTAATCTAGCATCATCAACATTATTATCGTAATATACCGCGCCACCTTTATTTCCCTCCTTAATAAATTCTGGTTCAAGTTTGACAACTTCCTCCGGGGAATACCATTGATGGTTTTTGTAATTTTTAAACTCAGATTTATCTTCACCTAAAAAATCGTATATTTTACAAGCTCCAATTATATCTCGCTTTTTATATTTCCCTTCCTCTAGTGCAACGAATAAAAATGGGATGGGTCTTACTAAATGGGGGATATGCATCCTCATCCAATTTCTCTCTGTTGTAGATTCTCGTACTAAATCCATATCACCATGGCTTAAATATCGTATACCCCCATGTGCGAGCTTTGAACTCCGTGATGATGTCCCTGCAGCAAAGTCTTGCATTTCGATACAAGCAACTTTTAATCCTCTTAACGTTGCCTCCCTTGCAATTCCTGCCCCAGTAATTCCTGCACCTATTATTATAATATCGTATTGATTGTTTTGTAACCTTTTAATAATAATATCGCGATGTTTATAATTCCATTTTTGATCAAATAACTTCTCAACTAATTCTGTCATTTCTATCAAATTTTTAAAGTGATTGTTTTTTAATTAAAGTTATTTTGATTTTAATTTTCTCAAATGTGAATAATCAATTTTTTAAATCCTATTAAGTCGTTATCATCACTGGTGTATTATCTAAGTTTCGAATGGATGTACTAATTAATATAACGAAATTATGAACCTTCTTATTTCTTAGGCTTCTAATAATTTATGTAGGATAAGAGGCATCGAATAGATATCGTAATAATTATGTTCAATACATTCTTTTATTAATCCAACATATCTGTTTGGATTCTTTTGATATTTTTTGTAGCATGTGGGAACCATAGTACTTGGAAGTTCATTTTCTCTTCTCATGTTTAATAATTGTTCTTCAATATTTGTGAGAGTATATCTCTCAAACAATCCCCTAAATCTTCGTCGGCAAATCTGATAAAGATCTATATGATGATATTTTGTATTACTTATTTCATAGGGAGTCTCTCCTTCAGATATCATGGGATTTTTATCAAAAAAGTAAAGTAATCGATTAGCAATAAAGGGAATATCAAAATGTTTTCCGTTATAAGTTATAAAGCATTTAAATTTAGGGAGAATAATATTTTTTAAATGCTCACAAATAGCAATTTCCTCTTCTAAACCTCGAGCAAATAGAAGATGGATCTCATACTTCTTATCAATAAAATACCCCACACCTACAATAATAATGGCATTATCATATAAACCAAGTGTTTCGATATCAAGAAATAGTAAATCCTCAAGGTTGAAACAAAAGCTTACATCTAAATCATCAACATATTTATTCTTTTTAAGATTTTCATAGTCTTTTTCTTTAATTGATTTCAAAATATTATTTGCAGAGTCTCTATATCTTAAGTTTAGAAATCTTAAGTCTTTTAACGTTCTTATTCCTCTACCTTTTAATCTATTTTCTATAAAATCACCTATATAGTGAACTGTTTTTAGGTTATTCAATAGTTTTCTTCTGGTATGATTAAGTTTTAAATCACTCGGTATATTATCTTCTTGCCAAACGAATTCTATGAATTCACCCATCCTATTTCTAACAACTCTATGGTTTTCTTTGTACAGTTCTTCTAATTTTTTACCCCTATATTGCTGTACTAGCTGGGTGATATCAAAGCCTTGAGAGTTGTAAGAAGCCATTATCTATAATTAAAAGCTCAAAATATTTAATAACTTATTCTCTTAAGATTTATAATAATACTAAAACAGAATAAGAAAAAAAGAGTATCAAACAATTGAAAAAGGTAGTAATAATACACATTATTTTTTAATAATCGATCTTTGGGATAATATCCTCTACTTCCCCGCGTGTAGGTTTATATTTAAAGAATCTTCTTGACTCGCTATCCTCTAAAACATAGTTAGAACCTCCTCCGTGAAGCATGCAATAAGGATCTAACAACCCAATTTCATTCGCATATTGACGAGTAAACCCGCGTCCCCCTAGAGTTCTAAAACAATGAATCGCGCTCTCAAAACCTAGTTCTGTTGAGCTAATTTTCAATCCCATTGCATTAGCTGCCATTAATTTAGAATCAGCTAATTCTGGATGTTCATCCATTTGTCGAGAATATTGAATTAATGCTGATAACATTAAATTCAATTCTCTAATTTTTTGAGAAATTGGAAAGCGAATAACTTGGTATTGATGGAGCCTTTTTTCAAATTGCATACGTTGAAGAGCGTAAGCATGAGAATAGAGTAATTTTTTCATCGCATCCCCAAGTGCTTCCGCACTAATAACTAGTCTTTCTTCAGTTAATTGGTGAAAAGCGATATCAAGACCATGACCGTGAAGTAAATTTTCCTTTGGAAGTTCTACTCTGTCAAAAATTAGTCGGCTTACAAATGCATCAGTCATCCCATAGGTACTTATCCGTGTACTTCTAAAGTCTTTTAACTGTTGGTGTTCGGTATCAACCACTACAGCTGCTAACTGTCCATTATCCAATCGTCCATATAAAATTATATAGTCGGCAATCATTCCATTAGTAATAAACAATTTCTTACCTTTTGCAATTAATTTGTTGTCTTTTTCATGTAATCTGAGTTCCATACTAAATATGTCCGAACCCGCATTAAATTCTGTCATCGCAGAAGCACCAATTTCACCATTTTGAGCAACGGGGACTAAAAATTTGTCTTTTTGAACACTATCAGAAGCATAATTTACGGGATTACAATATAACGTACCGCCTGCTAAACGCCCCATATCAATGCTATAATTCCCCGCAATATATCTCTCACTGTAATCGCTCCATCTACCACCACAAATAGCAAATGCTATAAGAGCATTACGAGTGATCCTTCCAACTTCGAAATCTTCAGTATTAAGAATTGTAGAGTAATATCCTTTATCCGATAGTTTCTTCATGATCCCTATAACAATTTCTTTCTTTCTATCCTGAGTTGGTTCTTCAACAAAGTAATTCAAATCCTCTAATTTTCTTAATTCAGGATCGAGTTCTTTTTCCATAAAATCATAAAGATCAGCTAAAAATTCCTTTTCCTTGGCGTTTAAAATTGGATTGCTTAATAAGTCTAGCTCAGGAACATATCTTATAATTTCAATTGGTTTAAATTCTGTAATTCTTGTATCCATAATTTATCATCAATAGTATGTAAAATTATAAAATTTTTACAATATTATTTAAAAATGAATTTTAAATAAAGATTTACCTTGATGAGTAGTCCTTTTTATTCATCAACTTAATTTATGTTAAGGAAGTTTATTCTGGTATGCCCATGATATGTGAAATAGGATTTTTTTCCCACTTCTCATTTAATTAGTAATATTTTAATCGAAATAAAACATAACAATAAAATATTAAATTTAATAGAAAACTAAATTCTAAATAAAAATAGACGTGAAATTCTAAAAAGTGATTTTTATATGATTAAATTTAGCGATAAACAATTAAAAATCCCTAAATTAATGCGACCAGTTTATTTAGTTACAGTTGGAATGTCAAAATTTGACAGAGCATTCCCAGAAACTCGAACTGAAGAATTATGCGTGCAAGCATTAACAGCAGCAGCAGATTTTGTTAATATGACCCCCTCTGAATTAAAACAATACATTCATACCTGCTATTATGGTCATTTTGCTGATCATTTTGGAGATCAATTGCTAGGTGAATCTGTAATACATGATAGGCTTGGTTTAGATCCTTTGGGAAATATTGGAGTAAAAACAGGAGGAGCTACGGGAGGTTCTACTATGTGGGAAGCTGTTAAAGCAGTTGCTTCTGGATATAGTGATTGTGCTCTTGCTTTAGGATGGGAGAGAATGGACGAAGTACCAACTGATGAAGGAAACCACCTTATTTCTTGTGCAGCGGATAAAGATTGGGAAACACCTCTGGGGCATATTTACACGGGATATTATGCTGTGATGGCTCAAAGATATTGGAAAGTTTTTGGAAAAGAAGAAGAGTCATTTCGGAGAACTATGGCAGAAATAGCTGTTAAAAATCGGGGATATGCAAGGATGAATCCTCATGCGCAGGGACCAATGAAGATAACAGTAGATGATGTCATCAATTCTCCTATTGTTGCATATCCACTTAGGGTTTTAGATTGTTGTTTGATGAGTGTTGGTTCTGCTTGTGGAATAGTCTGCGATGAAAAAACAGCATACCAAATAACTGATAAGCCTTTAAGGATTTATATTGCTGCGGGAAGTCATACCCTAAGAGTTGCAGATCGTCGTAACATGAAAATACCTCTTTTACCTAATGAAACATTGAGTCAGTATGATGATTTAGGAAAAAGATTTCCCGGTGGTGACCGTTATCCTGGATTTTCAAGCTTCTTGGCAGCACGGATGTCAGCTTATTATGCCTATAATATGTCTGGAGTCGTTGATCCAAGTGAAGATCTTGATGTAGTTGAGCTTCATGATGCTTTTACTATAAGTGATATTCAAACTTATGAAGATATAGGGATTAGACCTTATGGAGAAGGAAGAGATTACATTGAGACCGGAGATGCATATGTAATTAATCCGAATACTAAAAAGCCAGGGAAATTACCCAGCAACCCATGTGGTGGTTTAATTGGATGTATGCATGCCGTAGGAGCAACTGGTCTTATGCAAATAGCGGAGATTGGGTACCACATTTGGAATCGATGGGATGAAATTCATGAACCTAAAGAAAAATGGGAAGCTTTTAAGCGAGAAAAACCTAAGGATTGGACAAGTTTGCAAGTAAAAGGAGCTAAACGTGGTTTAGCAATTAGTCATGCCGGTGTTGGTTCTCACGTTACTTGTACGATTCTAATGGATCCAAATAATTTAATAAAGGAGGATTAGAAAAATGCCAAAAAAAGAAGAAGAAAAAGGATTTGTTGATGTTGTTAATGGTAGATACAAACCAAGAGGAGTATTTCACATCCCAGAAGCGAACCAGCCAATATTTAATAAGGATACAGGAAAATTAGCGGGTATTATTAATCCAAGAGATATGACTTATATGCACTCCTATGGGGGAGAAGCACCGTTTTTCGAGAATCTAAGTAAAGGTAAACTTATGGCCACCAGATGTGACAATGATAAATGTGAAGCGGAAGGTTCGGTTTTTATACCCTTTCGAATATATTGTCCAGATTGCCTAAGAAAAGCTACAATAATAGATATGACAAAAACTGCCAAAGATACAGCAATTATTCATTCTTTTATAATAACTCATCGATCTGGAGCTTTTAACTCACTAAAAATTCCTATAAAGTTTATTAATATCGAATTCGATACCGTAGTTACAATTTTAATGAGTTATCTTTCAGTTGGTGAACCTGAAATTGGAAAGCGTGTAATTCCCATTTTTAGAACAAAAAATCCTACTTATACTATTACAGATTTATCTTTTGTAATTGAAGGTACTATGGAATCTGAGCTTCCAGAAGGCTTTACATTTTAATTATGTAAATCTTTTTTTTTATTTTTATTTTATATCAGCACAATTTCTATTATTTATATCAAAAAATGAAAAAGTAAAATAAAAAAGGAAAGAAATTGGTTTCAAATGTTATTGAAGCAAATTAAAAATTTTACGAGTTTCGTCTGGAGTTGCTACTTCTCTTCCCGCAAGTTTTGCTACTTTTGCGGCCCACTCTACTTGCTCCCATGATCCTTTTGCTAGTCGTCCACTAGGAACGCGAATATTGTCTTCTAATCCTACACGAATATGTCCTCCCATAGCTGCTGCACATAAACCAGCTCTAAATTGATCCTTTGCTACTCCACATACACTCCATGAAGAACCAGAAGGTATCAAATTAAGAAATCCTGCTAAACTCTGATAAGAAAAAGGGACACCACCTAAAGTTCCAAATACGAATTGGAAATGGAGGGGCTTCTCAAACAAATCTTCTTGTTTATTGAGAAATAGAATGTTATATAATCCTCCAAAATCATATACTTCTAATTCTGGTTTTGTTTTAGCTTTTTTCATTGCTTCAGCAAGAGTCTGGATGGTAAGGAAAGTGTTTCTGAATACTCCATCTGCATTTGCTACAACTTTTCCCGTTTTAAAATCACCAATGCTGAAATTCATCGAATTTGTGTTCAATGAAGCAATTAGAGGTTTAAAAGTTTGAGTTGGAGCAACTCTTTGCTCAAGTGTAATTCCTACTGAGCTTGTTATATTTATTATAATCTCTGGAGCTTTCTCATTAATATTATCTATTACTGCTTTTATTTGATCTAAATCAGGAGTAGGCCATCCTGTTTTTTTATCTCTTGCGTGGATATGAACTGTTGATGCCCCAGCATCAAAACACTTTTTTGCTTCAACTCCAAACTCTTCTGGAGTGTAAGGAACTGCCGGATTTTGTTCTTTTGTCGTCGCGGATCCAACTAGAGCAACACTTATTACTAACTTATTTGATAAATCTTCTGTCATAATCAAATCACATAAACAACTAATGTAATAATATTACTACAAATAATATTTCTTACTAATATTTTACTTAATGAAGATAAAAATATTTCTCTTATTTTATTTAGCGTAGTTTTTCTGAATAACATTTCTTATAGTTTCAATGCTGTATTGAATATCATCCTCTTGAATCCCATAATGAGTTACAAAACGTATTTTCTTATTACTAATACTAAAGGCTAATATCCCTGCTCTTCCTAATTCTGTGATTATTTTGGATATATCTAGTTTGTTTAAATACTCAATTATTACAATATTCGTATCAGGTTCATGTACTTTTATTAGCGAATCCAGATTTTTTAGGCCATCGGCGAGTAATTTGGCATTTTTGTGATCTTCTTCTAACCTTTTAATCCATTTTGGTTCGAGTGCTACTAAACCAAAAGA
>JAEOTR010000018.1 GCA_016839705.1 Promethearchaeota archaeon
TCCCTATTATATCTGGAATAACCTTTAATATCGAATTGTCTGCATATTTGTTTTAAGTCATCCTTATTAAGAGAAAAAAGAAGCATATTTAGGTATTTTTCATCCGATATCGCACGTTTGGTATCAGTTCCAGTAATTTTTTACCACCTTCTATCAATTATTTAAAATTGATTATTAGTTGTAGTTATTTCGAATTCTGTCATACGATCATTTCTAATCTAGAAATCTTTGAATATGAATTTTTCTTGATTATTACATTATTTACTTCATACCCATCGCTGTAATCCAGCCTTTTTTATACTTTTCAAATATCTCGATATTGGAATAGCCAGCTTCTTTCAAAAACTCTCTGTACTCACTAGGAGTATGAATAGGGAAATTACCTAATTTTGACCAATTTTCAGCTTTTTTCCTCGTCTTTTCATTATTACTTATATATCCTTCATTAATTAATATCAAATGTCCATTAGGTTTAAGAACCCTATATATTTCTCGGAGATCTCTTATTAAATCAGGCCAGAAATAATATGCTTCAAAACCAGTGACTAAATCAAAATAGCTATCTTTGAAGGGTAAAGAAGATACACTACCTTTGTATATTTCTACAATTCTCTTATCAATATATTGCTTATTTGTTTTCATACTTATATAAACAGCTTCTTCTGAATAGTCAATTCCATAGACTTTTCCATCTGTTATAATTTCAGCAAAATATTTTATATTAGCTCCCCCACCACATCCAATATCTAGAATATTGGAATTTGTTTCTATTGAAAAATTTGATAAACCCCATTTTGCTAACTTTGCATGTCCTTTATTCATTCCACTTACTATTATTCTTCCCAATTTACCTTTAGGTTTTCTTACTTGGTTTACAAGAATTTGTTTGAGACCCATTTTTTCTATCCCATTTCTTTTGTACATTTATTTAATTCCATATAATAAACCCATTGTTTTTAGTTCAGATTTTACTAATTTGGGCATTGAAAGCACATTTACAGTTTCAATGAAATTAACCTGCTGAATACCCCATTCTTTAATTTGGTTAATTAAATCCTCAGTGTTTCCATATCTTCTCTTATTTTTAAATGTATCATGTAAAGAGAATTTCCCTCCCTTTTTCAAGACTCGTAAAGACTCATTAATGAGTTTTCTTTTATCTCTAGTATCTCTTACTTCATGGTATACAAAATTACTCACAATAGCATCAAATTCACCATCATGATACGGTAAATCTGAGGCACTTGCCCTCTGAAATATGATTTGATCTGCTACGCCTTCAAGTTTTGCATTTTCTTCACATTGTTGTTTGGAATAATTCCATCCTTTCCCCCAATAATCAATTCCATACTCATTAGATTCAGGGAATTTTTTTGCTAGTTCTATTGCTAAGGCTCCTGCTCCAGTACCAACATCAAGTGCTTTTCCTTGCCCATCCCAAGTCAAATTTTGGATGACTAAATCCCAGATCTTATATTGAAATTCTTTATTATTCACTGAAAAGTTATAATAGAGATACAACATATATGTGAATGGTAAAAGCCATAGTCCCGCTATTACCCACAAAACAATTTTTATTGAAAAAAGCATTGGTAATAATGTGGGTATTAAGAGACCTAAAAAGACTATTAAAAAGAAATATATCATATTTCGAGGGACCCAATTTCCATAATCTATTGATTCTTTAATTTTTCATCACTATTGTGTATATTTTTAGTATTAATAATCTATTCACATATTTAAATTTAGGCATGCCTAATATGTTTTAATAAATATCATATTTTAAATATGAAAGATATAAAATCTTTATAATTAGGAGTTTTTTCATAAGATTTTGAGATAATATTTTTTTTTTATGTATTTTGGAAACAGTATTCGTTCAATTCCTCTGTTATATTTCTAAATTTAATATTTAGTGTTAAAGAAGAATTCAATTAAAACGCAAAAAAAGGGATGTATTAAATGTATTGACGTCTAATGTAAATCATTAATTTCTAAGATTAATCATTGAGTGAAATGAAAAATGTTTAAGATTGTTAAAGATATTGTTAAAGGAAAAGTAAAAATGTCGAGAGGCCGTCCTTTAACTGGGTCTGAAAGGTTTCTGTTAGTTTCACTTTTCTCACGAATTGATAGAGTAGCTACTTTACTAGTTCCAAGTAATATTCACCCACAATTACTAGATCCTACTTATGATTTTGTACGTTTGACTAATAATTGGGAAGCAAATCTCGAATTGTTTGATATAATGCGAAAAAGATTTCCTACTGCAGATGCTGCAATGCCAGCTAGTTGGTTGGGTTTAGCGGGAATGGGTCAAGTAGAGATGGGGACAACCATGCGGATATCCCCCATGGTCGAGCCCTCTCCAGATGTTTATGCTCTTGAAAAGATGTCACTAGAAGATTTAGAATTACCAAAATTAGAAGGATTTTTAAAAAATCAAATTGAATTGATTGTTGAAACTCAGGATAGGTACCCGGAGATGAATTCTCCACCAATAATTGAGGGATCGTTTGATTTAGCAATATTATTGCGAGGAGAGAAACTATTTAACGATTTCATTCTCCATAAGAGTTATATTAATGCAAAAAATGAGGATCAAAGGGAGAAAATAAAGAAGAAAGGAGATCCAACCTTCTTTTCAAGGATCATGGACTTTGCTACTGAAGCGAGTATTCATATCGGGAAAATGTATAAACAACAGGGAGTAGGCATGCTTGGTTGTGTAATAGTAAATCAATATGCAAATCCACCAATTATGTCTCCTAACGATTTTCTTACCTATATCTATCCATATGTGGAAACTGTGTGGAAAGAATTTAAAAAATATCGTCCAACAGCAGGTTATATGCCCCCTTCACCGACTGTTGCAAATGAAATTGGTGATTACCGTGCTCTCAGTGGTATTGCATGTTTTAATAATTACATGTTCCCTCAAAATGAAATCGGTTTAACACCAGAAGCTTTTGAGGAGGAAATGATTAATTTGTCAAAGGACCTAAAGACACCATATCAATATCTTATCCATGGTAAATTTTTGAGAGATGGAACAAAAGAAGAAATTGAAGCACAGGTAAAAAGAGTATGCGAACTTGCTGTGGAAAACGAGGTGCCTTTCGCTATAGGAGTTGCAGCAGTACCTTTAGGGACAGATTTAACAAAAATAGATTTAATTCTTAATTCAGTAGAAAAATATGGGGTGTATAAATAATGTCTCTAAGCAAATTAGTAGAAGAAGGTGAAGTTTATGAAATTGAAGAAGCTGTCTCAGAAGCTTTAAAAAGTATAGAGCCTATTAAAATCACTGAAGATCTAATTGATGGTTTAAGAATGGCTGGTGATAAATTCAAAAGTGGAGAATATTTTGTTGTAGATATGATGCAGGCAGCTGAAACTTTTAAAGAAGGGATGAAAATTGTAAAACCAAAATTAGGAGATGCGAAAAAAGATTATAAAGGTAAAATAATCCTTGGAACTGTTCAAGGAGATATACATGACATAGGAAAAAACTTGGTTTTGACAATGTTTGAAGGTGCTGGATTTGAAGTAATTGATTTAGGTATTGATGTCGATAAAGAAAAATTCGTAGAGTCTGTTAAAAGTGATAAACCAGATATCGTTGGCCTGTCTGCTTTGTTGACCACAACGATGTTTGAAATGGAAGGAGTGATAAAAGCCTTAAAAGCTAACAATTTAAGAGGACAAGTTAAAGTAATGGTCGGTGGTGCTCCCGTTTCTGAACGTTTCGCTCAATCTATTGGCGCAGATTCTTATGCTCCGAATGCTACTGAAGCAGTGAACGCCGCACTCAAATTGCTAGGAAAATAGAGGATATTATTGTTAGAAAACAAAATTCTAAATCTACATTGTTTATTTAACTAATCAGAAATTGAGTTTATATAAATCTTCGATTCTGTTAAAATAAATAATAAAATTTAAATAAAAATAAAAGATGAATAATTGATATGATTTTTCA
>JAEOTR010000001.1 GCA_016839705.1 Promethearchaeota archaeon
ATCTAATGAGACTTGCTGCTGAGGTTTTTATGGGGAAAGAGATTCCTCAGCAAATTATGGAACTCCCCTATGGAAAATATGTTTCTATTAAAGCTCCAATGTTTTCATTCATGAGATTAGATAAAGCAGATCCTGTACTCTCCGTGGAAATGGCTTCAACTGGAGAGGTAGCTTGTATAGGGGATGATTTCCCAGATGCTTTAATAAAGTCTCTTGAAGCAGCAGAAATGAATATTCCTATTCAAGGAGGAAATGTGCTTATTTCTGTTGGTGGAGAAGAATTGAAAAAGCGTGTTATTCCATTAGCTAAAAAATTGAAAGATTTAGGATTTACTATATTTGCTACTGAAGATACTGCATTAGCGTTGAAAAATAGTGGAATTTTTGCTGTTAAACTCTATAAAATCCATGAGTATGGTAGGGAACCAAATATTATGGGATGTCTACAAAACGGAGCAATTGATTTAGTGATTAATACTCCCCTCCCTACTACTATTGAAGAAAAATTCAGAACTATAATGGAAGATGAGTATAAAATCAGAAGAATGGCAGTAGATTACAATATCCCAGTATTTATTAACTTACAACTTGCTGAAGCATTAGTTGATGCTATAGAAAAAGTTCGGAGAAAAGAGGTAGAGATTAAATCTCTTAATGAATACCATAAAACATTAAAACAAATATATTGGTAGTTCAAAGTACTTCAAGTATATAACGATTTTTTATGATCTTTAATTTAAATATTAATAGAAATCTTGAAAAATCTTGGAATTATAATACAATATGTTATTTATTCAATATCTAAAGATATAACCTAGGTGTTAAATAGATCTACTATCGAGGATATATTTTAATTCGACTGAAAATCATTGGTACTCAGTGGAAAGTCACAGAAAAATTAAAAGGTTTGAAATCTCGGAATGAAAGTGAAAATTGGCAAATTACTTATGTTACACCTATATATGGCGGTTGGGATTTACTAGTTGAGTGTAAATTTAACAATCTAGATGATTTAGATGAAATTGTATCATTTTGTAGAACCGATGTAGAATTATCTCAATGGATAGAGGCAACAACTACTTTAATTAGCACTAAAAAGAATTATAAAGATTGAATTTTCTTGAAATTGCAAAAAAAAATTAACGTACTATTTATCTCGTAAGGCTCTTAACTATCATTATATGATATTCTTTAGGCTGGAGTTGTAACTCCTCGTTCAACCATATTTGTAGTTTTATTTCCTCTAATCTCTCTTCCAACCTTACATCATACGCAATTTCTTTATCCAACACAATTATTTAATAATACTAAAAATATTTAAATTCATGGTTAATAATTCATAGAAATCTTCTAATATTATTAATCGGTTAATATCATTCCTATTTTTTGTGTTCAAATTGTTATAACAAGATTATAGAAACAATTCCATGAATATTTCATCTTCATATTGATCATCGATTTTTACTTGGCGAGATAATACACCTTTTTTTACAAATCCTAATTTTCTATAAAACGCAATCGCTCCAGAGTTTTTTGCTCGCACATAGATTATTATCTTCTCATAATCATTATTACGGGCAAAATTGAAGGTATACTCTGCTAATTGTCTTCCAATCTTTCTCATTCGCCACTCAGGAAGCATAAATGTTCCGACAACTCCAACATGAGCGAATGTATCTGAATATTCTGCCCATTTATCTAATGATTGAAAACCTATGACTTGACCTTTACGTTCTGCCACAAAAATGCCTTCACGATTAGAAAGAGAAGAAATATATTCTTGTTCTTGTTCAGGGGTAAAAGGTTTACTTACTGCAGAATATTTTCTCTCTGAACAAATAACTGACCATATCGAGGATATTTCTTTTGCGTCTTGTACAGATGCTTTTCGAATCGCGATTTCCATAGTTTTACTTCACCAATTTGAACTCAAATATTATATAATTCTAATAATTTATAAATTAAATATATAAAATCTATTAAGAATTAGATATTTCATAAATAATACCACGAGAATTATAATATTTACTAAAGAAGTTTTTATTGATGCAGAAAAATACTACAAATACCCTTAATACTCATTATGTCGAATTTTCACCAGGAAAGGATCCTTTTGAAAAATCTCGACGAAAAGGACCTCGAAGATGGATCCTTAAACACATTTTTCATGGCTCTAATAAAATTTTGTTCATTATTGTTTTAATTACAACAATAATCGCTTCGAATTTATCTTCTATTATCATGGTAATTATTGGGAATGCTATATCTGATTTTTTAATCGGGAATTATTCTTCAATATCTTATTACACAATAATTATCTTGTTATTAAGCATTGGAACACCTATAATGAGATTGGCAAATTACATGTTACGAGAAGTAATAGCACAAAGAATGGAAAGAGATTGTAGAAAAGAGTTTTATACAAATCTTTTAGGTAAAAGCCAATCTTTCCATGAGCAACAGAAAATCGGAGATCTTATGGCAAGAGTAACTGATGATGTTCGTATGCTCAATTTTTTAATAAGCCCAGCACTTTCTTTGATTTTCGAATCCTTTACATCGCTAATTGTCCCATTAATTTATATTATCATTTTTTATCCACCCCAATTAATATTTGCTCCATTGATGTTTTCTATACTCTTTTTATTTTTCTTAAGATCATATGTCCGTAAGTTAGGTCCAATTACAGGAAGATTGAGAG
>JAEOTR010000086.1 GCA_016839705.1 Promethearchaeota archaeon
TATGAAATAGAGATATATACTGGAAACACTCAAACGATTCAATTTTGGGTGGATGCAATAAGTTACTCTTGGGATCCAAAATATAACATAGGAGATAATTTCAATGAGGGTTTATTGCTCAGTTATATAAATTCAACTAATTTAGATTGGCAAGGATATTCTTTAGATAGTCAACCTATTGAAACAATATTAGGAAATACTACAATTCCTATACCTTATGATGGTAGTCATCATATTCAAGTATTTGGGAATGATACATTAGGGAATATATATAATTCTGAATTAAGATACTTTACTATAAATACTGGTTCCTTTTTTGACATAGAAACTCCTGAAAACAAAACTTATTATGCACCATCAATAGGACATTATCAGGCAACATATGGATTTGAAGGCGATACTGATGGGTCATTTCCTAATGGTTGGCAAAAACACATTGAATATGGAGGAACAGCTAGTATAATTTCTGGTATTGGTGGGCATAATAAAGTTATGGAGATTCATGATACATCTACCAACATGGTAGAAATCAAGCAATATTTTGGTGATCACACTACTGGAACAATTGAATTATACTTAAGGTGCAGTGATAATACAGAGAGAACGAACATCTTCATTTATGATGGTCTTGATACTAACGCTGCGTATTTATATTTCGACAATGATGGATGGATTCGATATTATGATATAGAAGCGCGAAATATAATGACTTATAACGCCGATCAATGGTATCATCTTAGAATTGAATGGAATTGCACTGCGGGGGAATGGTATTTGTGGATAAATGGGATACAAACACGTGAAAGTGGATATGATTTTCGGGGGAATCCTAGTTCTATGGATACTCTATATTTCGGTACTACTGGTGCAGAACAGAATTATTATTCTTACGTCGATGCGGTCAGTTATTCTTGGGATCCTAATTATAATATTGGAGATAACATGTATGATGGGTTACTTCTTGATTTTAGGCAAAAATCTGATTTATATTGGTTAGGATATTCATTAAATGGACAATATAATAGAACTATTTCTGAAAGTAAAACAATTCCATATTTGGATGAAGGGCTTTATAATATTCAATTGTTTGGTGAGGATTCACGAGGTTTTTTATATGAATCTGAAATTAGATATTTTACAGTTGATAATGAAATAGATATTATTACTCCTGAAGATAAAATTTACACGGAACCAATGAGTGGTTATTATCCAGCCACTTATGGATTTGAAAATGATCCAGATGATTCTTATCCTCAATGGTGGGAGGAAGCCTCAACCGGTGGTGCGTTCTATGTTAAAACTATTTCAGACAAATTTGGGCATAAAAAAGTAATGGAAGGTTATGACGATGGTAATGGTGCGTTTCGTATCAATCATTATTTTAATAGCACAGAAGGAACAATTGAATTTTGGATGGCACACACAAGTATAGACTCTGATAAAGCAATGTCAACCAATATATTTAATAGTACTGGCGCTAGATTATTCGGAGTATATCTAAGGGAGAATAATATCACAATTTATACAAGTACAGGAGATATAGTTGTATCCACATATGATATCAATACATGGTATCATTTCAGATTTGACTTTAGATCCAATTTGGGTAATCCATATCAGAGTCTAAACCAAAATGAATTTGAGCTTTATTTAAATGGCATTTATAATGGAACTTATAGTTTTGAGAATAATGGAGATCCAGATTATCTTTGGTGTAGATCTACTTATACTAATACAGGTACATATTACTCTTACTGGGATGCTTTTGGTTTTTCTTGGGATCCAAATTATAATGTCGGAGATAATTTGAATGAAGGTATATTGTTGAGTTACAATAATTTTACTGCTCTTGATTGGATCGGGTATTCTCTAGATCTTCAACCTATTAAAACGATTCTAGGAAATACCACCTTACCAATACCTTATGATGGAGAACATATAATTCGAGTATTAGGAAATGACTCATTAGGAGTGCTTTATCAATCGAAACTACGCCATTTTGAGGTTTCTTCTATAAACATCATCACACCAGAAAATAAGACATATACTGAACCCATGAGTGGATATTACCTTGGAACGCATGGATTTGAAAATGATGAGGATGGCTCAGATCCAGATGGATGGACAATATTAGAACCTTCAGGAACATCCGCTCAAGTCATTTCTGGTCTTGATGGGCATCGAAAAGTCTTAGAACTATCTGATAATAGTAGTGCTGGCGCTGGACTTGTAAAACTTTGGAATAATTTTACTTCAGCACAAGTTTACGGAACAGTGGAATTTTGGGCGAGAATATCAGATGCTTCACAAGTGGGAGCCTTCCGATTGGTGAATTTAGATGTAACGACTGCTTCACTTTTTTCTGTTGAAATTAGAAATAATGATTTTCGATATTATAATGGATCATATTATTCTATGTGTCCTATTGCGGCAAATAATTGGTACCATTTAAGCGTTGACTTTGAATGTTCAATGGGGGGATATAAGGGATTGGAGCAATACACAAGTTTTATATATATTAATGGTACTAAATATGGCCCCTTTAAATTTTTAAATAATGAAACTCAAGCAACACAATTTTGGGTATCAACTGCAAGTACAGAAATGAATTATAATTTGTATTATGATGCCATTGGTTATTCATGGGACTCTAATTATCAAATTGGAGCAAATCTGAATGAAGGATTATTGCTTAGTTATGAAAACAGTACCGTTTTTGAATGGCAAGGTTATTCTTTGGACGGACAACCTACTAAAACAATATTAGGAAATACTACAATTCTAATACCTGACAATGGGTTACATAGGATACAAATCTTTGGAAATAATTCATTAGGAGTGATGTATTACTCCCCATTAAGATATTTTTCAATCCAATATTTCCCTATAGATATTATCACACCTGAAAACATAACCTATAATAACCCGATGAGTGGATATTATCCATCTACTATCGGATTTGAAAACGAAACAACAGGTGATTTAATAAGTTCTAGGTATGGCTCTAAAAAAGATGGAGGAGCTGTCAATATATTAGATGAGATAGGAGGACATAAGAAAGTACTCGAACTTACTGATACTAAAGATAGTGAACTTGTAGCGTTCATAGATATTTTCTCATCTCCTAATGGCACCATTGAATTCTGGTTTAGGACAAATGATACAAGTAAAGATTTATGGATTACCTTTGGGGGTGATTCAGTTACGTTCCCAACTGCTTTTATTCGAATAATATTAGAGAATGGAGTTTGGCGATATACTGATTATACTACAGCTGTAGATATCCCAAATGTTTTGCTTCCCCAAAATAATACCTGGCACAGAATAATAATTCACTTTAGATGCAATGGTGCTCCTTCTTATAAAGGTCTTAGTGATAACACTTGGAAATGTATTATTGACGGAGTTGATTCTGGTGAGTTGTCTCCCCGTGGACCTGATGAGAGTTATATGGAAACTTTTAGTATTCAAACATATAACGCATTAAGTGATTATTCTATTTATATAGATGCTATAGGTTATTCGTGGGATCCTAGTTATAATCTTGGAGATAATTTAAATGAGGGCTTATTTCTTAGTTATAATAGTGAAATAGCTCTTTATGGGCAGGGATATTCATTAGACTCCCAATCTACTACAACTATCTTTGGAAATACTACAATTTCTATGCCTTCTGATGGAGTATATACTATTCAAGTAGTTGGAAATGATGCATTAGGTTATTTACGATATTCCCCTATTCGATATTTCACTATCTCTACTATAACTGATAATATTGATCCCGATATTACTATAAGTTCACCAATCTACAATTACCTCTTTGAAGCTGCTGCACCTTCATTTGATTTATTTATTGTAGAGCCAAATTTGGATGCTATGTGGTATACTTTGGATGGGGGATTAACAATATTACCGATTACTGAACCAACTGGAAACATAGAGCAAGCAGAGTGGGATAAGTTTAGCAATGGAACTGTTACTATTAGATTCTACGCAAATGACACGTTTGGGAATTCTGGATGGGAAGAAGTAACCGTTAGAAAGGATGTACTTCCACCAGATATAACAATAAACTCACCTGCAGAAAATCAGGTTTTTACAGATAGAGCTCCCAATTTTGATTTAATCATTAATGAAGGGAATTTAAACGAGATATGGTATACTTTGGATTATGGTTTAATTAATATTACTTGTGATACTTCTGGACAAATTGAGCAAGCATATTGGAATGTAATACCATCTGGAGATTACACTTTAAGATTTTATGCGAATGATTTATTGGGTCATGAAGGATATGCTGAGGTAGTCGTTAGGAAAAGAGAGCCCGTAATCCCTGGATTTAATCTGTTCTTTCTTTCTTTGGTTTTTACTCTGGGATTAATTTGGGTAGTTTGGCAAATTAAGAAGAAAATAAAGTAAAATCAAACTAACTTTAAAGTTTTTTTTTTTAAATTTTTTACATAATTTTTATATTAATTCAA
Organism: Promethearchaeota archaeon; assembly: GCA_016839705.1. GTDB lineage: Archaea > Asgardarchaeota > Lokiarchaeia > Sigyniarchaeales > SOKP01 > Loki-b32. The sequence continues at coordinate 4,482 of JAEOTR010000086.1, forward strand.
ATTGAATTATTTCTCATATAAAGAGTGATATAAATACTAGGTCATCATATAATTAATATAAGTAGTATAATCCAAAAATAAATTCTTAACATTTTCATATAAGAGAATAAGAAAAAGTGTAAGGAAGTCTATTAAAAATCAATAAAATAAAAATATATATTTGAATGGTGGATTTAAATGGCAGAATTTAGAATACAAAAATTTACTTTAATAAGATTAATATATGGGATAATAATAATAATTGTTTTAATATCAGCATTTCTACCATATTTTTCTAGATCCTATGTATATCCTCCACCTCCTGCGGAACCAATTTATAATTATACTAAGAATTATATTGGTTATCTCGAATTAATTTACGGAGGTTGGATAGGGATAGCCCTTCTTATAATTTCCGTTGTAATTTTAAATCCTGAGAGAAAAAGTAAAGCCCTTTTAATTGGTATTGGTGGGTGTATTTTAATTCTAATTAATTTAATGATTCGACCATCTTTACAGAATATAACTCTTAGTTCAGGTTTTTATATTGGTTTAATTTTTGGGATTGGGTTAATTGCTATAAACTTATTTGCTTTCATAAGTAAAGAAGGAGTTTTGACATTCGATCGGGTTAAATCAGCGAAGGTGAAAGAAGTTAAGGTTAAACCAGTTAAAATAAAACCAGTAAAAGTTCAAAAAGTGAAAAGTAAACCAGTGAAAACAAGACCCTCAAAAGTTAAAGTAGATAAACGTAAAGCTGTAGAAGTTGAACCTATAGCAGTGAAGCAAGAAGCAGTAGTTGGAACTGATTGGGAGAGTAAAGAATTCATTGAGGAAAAAACTAAAGATTTTATCAAAACGATGCAGTTTAAATCCAAAGAATTGCCTTTTTTCGAAATTATATCAAAAACAGGAGTTAATCGAGGAGCTCTTGAAACTATTGTTGATGACATGATCACAAACAAAGTAATTGATGCTCGCGTAAGAGATTTTGTTATCATTTTCAGAGAAATTTCAAAAGAAAAAAGAGAAGAGGGATTAAAAAAGGTCAAAAGCGGGTTACAGCAACAATTATCAAATATTGATGAGTTGATTCAAGGAAATAGATTTGATGAAGCAATAGCTAGTCTAAATAGCGTAATAGAATCTGCGGAGGAATTTAGTTTAGCGGAGATTATAGAAAAAGCTAAGGATAAAATAGACATGTGTAATAAACTTAAAATAGAAAAAAGTGAAGAATTGGATGAACAAAGAGTCAAGGATGAGCTTCGAATCCAGTTGTCAGAAATTGAAGATTTAATTGATGATAATAAGTTTAAAGTAGCTCATAGAGACATAGAAAGAGTCAAGGAAATAGCAGAAGAATATAATTTAACTGAATTTGTGAATAAAGCTGAAGAATTAACAAATCAGTGTAATGAACTAGAGACAGATCTTAAAAAAGATATGGAAGAGCAAAGAGTCAAGAGTGAGCTTCAGCAAAATATGCTAACAATTACCAAACAAATAAATCAGAAAAAGTTTGATGTAGCAATTAAAAATTTAGAACAAGTTATTAAAGATGCAGAAACTTATGAATTTGAAGAATACGTAAAAGAAGCAGAAGAAAAGATAAAAATTAGCAAAGAACTTGAAATTGAATGGAGGAGAGAACAAAAACAGAAAGCTAAGGAGGACCTTAGAACAAAAATGACAGAAATCAATGTTTTAATCAAAGAAGGCAAGTTTAAGGGCGCAAATAGGCAATTAGATAAAGTTAAAGAGGTTGCTCAGGAATTTAAATTGTCAGAATTCCTAAATGAAGCAGATGAAAAAATTAAGGAATGTCAAGCTTTAGAATTAGAGATTAGAAAAGACAAAGATCAGATTAAAACGGGAAAAAAGCTTCAAAAGCAATTATCTAATATTGAAAAATTAATTGAAACCAATAAATTTTATGACGCAATTTTAAATTTAGTAGATATGAAGGAAGTAGCAAGACAATATGAACTCTCTGATATTTTAGAAAAGATTGAAGAAAAAATCGAATTTTGCAAAAATTTTCAATTTAATACCAAGAAAAAAGTTAAAGATACGATATTGGATTATGGAGCAAAATTAGCAAGACTAGAACTTATGGATATTATTGAGAAAAGTGGTATTCAAGATGAAACCCTAATTGAGCAAATAATTTTTGAGATGATAAAAAATCGAGAAATAAACGGTGAATATTTTTCTAGTTCAAAATCAATAGCTTTTTATCAACAAACAAAAGAAGCAGTTCCGGTATCAGAAATAGAGGAAATAACTAAACAGAAAGTATTTCTGAGTTATTCTACACTTGATGCTGAACGTTTTCGAATATCCGATATAGTAAAAGAACTGGAAGTTTATCCAGAAATACAAAAAGTTACATATTGGCAAGCTGATAGTAATCAAAATATTGTGGAATTTATGGAAGATACACTTAAAAATACTGATGTTTTCATACTTTTTTGTTCTAAAAACTCTGTAAAATCAGATGCAGTTAAGGGTGAATGGCAAGCTGCGTACCAGATGAGAAAAAAAGGGATGTTAAAGATGATTCCTGTGTATGAAATAGAAGAAGAAATTCCAGTTTTATTATGGCAGATGTTAAACGTAAAATTTACTGAAGATAATTTTGAGGGATTTATTGAAAAGTTATATGAAGAAATTTTAAGAGGTTTACGTAAACCAGTTTCTCCTACCGCATAAAATCAAA
>JAEOTR010000019.1 GCA_016839705.1 Promethearchaeota archaeon
ATGAAGCTAATGGAGGCTATAAAACAGTTGGCAATAATCCAATAAGCTCTACTGAATTTAACAGAAAAATTAAAGCTGTAGCTAAAGAACTATATCCAGATGAAAGAATGAAAACTCACTCTTTAAGGAAATATTTTGCTACTCAAAACGGTTATGTAAACTTATCTGATTTTGCTAAAAAGAACCTAAACTTAGAGATTGGTTCAGAAGTGGAGTTTAACTTTAAAGAACACCTAATGGGGCATGAAACTCATTACAGTTCAAAAGTCTATTCTAAAATCTTGTCAAATCGTAATATCTATTTTCAACTATGGAAGCAATTAGAAAAGAATTTAGTTATTGATATGCTTATAATCGAAACTACAGAGGAAGATGTAGAAGAGCTTAAAGAACAAATAGCTAAACTTCAAGAAGAGAAAGCAGATATTCTTAAAAAGAATGAGCAATTGACATTAGAAGTTAAAGACTTAAAAGCAAACTTTAGCACTATTGAGAATCGAGTTAATAAAATTGAGAAAAGCAGTGCTGAACGAGATATTCTGAATAAGGAACAAAGAGATTTGGTTCTCTCAGTTGTAAATATCGATAAGAATAAAGAGCTTCTTGAAACTATAAAGGTTCTAAAGAATCTCGATATGAATCAAATTCAAAAGTTATTAAAACTTGTCAATCCTTTAGATAAATTAAATTCTAAGTAATCTTTTTTTATTTTCTTATTTTTATTTTACAAAATCACTGGTTTGTAGTCCAGATTAAAAAACTACATATTTATATATATAGTATATATATTTTACATATATGTTAAACATAAAACAGAGCGAAATTGAAGAATTCTTTGAAAAATATCTTAAACTCTTCGGAATAGTAAAAGCTACATACGTTACCAATAGGTACTTAAAAAATGTCTTAAAGATATCGCCAGAAGTACTCAGAAGTAAAAAGATGCCTCAAGATATTAAAGATATAAAAAATATTCTCATTCTTAAATTCAAAAAATTAATTCAAAAAGCAGTTAAAGAAGGAATAATTGAGAAAGTACCGTATGGTCACGTTCTCATAAAATCTGAATAAATACTCATTTTTTCAAAAAACTTTCGATTCTTACTTGATTGTGGTTATATTTACCCTATATTAAACGGAAAAACACAAAAAAATAAGGAAAAAGTCTATTTTGTCGTGGTGTAGAAAGCCTCTCCTAATACCAATTCCTCAAGATCGTCTGGATTCGATAATCTCTTCGGTTACTAAAATCAATATTTAAGAAATAACTATTCTTTTTATTAAATTCTTAAATCCAACAATCTTCCATTTATGCGAAGCCATTCTTTCCACTTTTTATAGTTTGGGAAGTTAAGAGAATTTCGCTCAAAGGGTATGTCCTTTATCCTCTCTGATCAAACACCCTCAAGGCTGTTCACGTGCGTTACTACCCTTCCAAGCTTAAAAATTCTTTTTCGGGTAGGACACCCATGCAATACGACATTAATCGGTAATCCTAAAGAACAAGACTTCCTAATGCTTCAGAAAAATCGACAAGCTCTAATCTTAAATGGTGTCTCTGGTGAAAAATATATAATTGAGACCATAGACTACCTTTTACCACATCAGATTGAAGATGAGGCTTCCGATTTTGATAATCTAGAAGTTTTCTGCCCTTTCTGTAAAAATAGCGTTGACAATGATTCGATGTTTTGTCAATCTTGTGGAAATCCTATAATTGATGATTTAATAAAAGAATCAGATAGTTTTGATTTAGATTTATAAAAATAAGAAAAGTTGATTGAATATGTCAGAAGAGTATGATGAAAATTCGGAAGATATGGGAGAAGAAGCTGGAGATCAGCTTGAAGATGAAATAGATGAAGATTTAGATAATGAATTTGAACCTAATGATGAATTTGAGGATATTGATGAAGATCTTGATATTAATTATGAGCCTATGGATGAAAATGAGGATTTTGATGAAAATATTGAAATTGATTATGATCCCTTGGATGAACCTGATGAATCAATCGGAGAAAATCCAAATGATACTCCAGATGAAGAGAACCAAGGTATTACTAATTCAGAACTAGAACCTAAACCTGATCAAGATCCTAAGCCTGATCAAGGAACTAAGCCTCGTCAAGACTCTAAACCTAACCAAGGAACTAAACCTGGTCAAGACTCTAAACCTGATCAAGATCCTAAACCTGATCAAGAACCACCTCCTATAATTCCGCCTCCGCCTCCTCCGCCTCCGCCAGGTCCCCGACCTCCAAAATCCCCAAATAAAGATAAATTTAGACCCCCACGTAGACCTAGAGCACCACTCTCAAAAAAGACTAAAAAATTTCTTAAAAAACTGCTTAAAATGCGTTTTCCTGTCAGCAAGACAGATGAAGAACTTAAAAGTGAGATGTTAAAAGACCAGTACCAAGAAATAAAATATGAAAGACACAAATAATAAGGTACAACGCAATGAAAGATTATAATCATGATGATTTGGAGAATGAACAACACAATTATAACCCCAAATCCGAAGAAAACGAAATTGAAGAAGTTGATGAGGTAGAACACGAATTTATACCTAAGGATGAAGATACCAGCCATAATAGACCATTTAAAGGAGAATTTATACCTAGAGATGAGGATGGGGAAGATTGGGAAAAATCTTTGGAGGAAAGTTTGAAACCATGGCTAGGGGAGTATTTTAATCACACCCCAGAATCCATTATTACGAACCCCTCTTTAAGTGATTTTGAGAGAGTTCATATTCTAGAGGTACAATTAAAGTCTTTGGAATATTTAACTCTTGACCATAATCCCTACGAGCACCAAATCAAAAAACTAAAACACTACATCTTTGAATTACAAAAAAGAGCAGGGATGATATACACTTCTAATAATGATCCTAAATCTAATTTAAAAATCGGATTTAAGAAAGTTGAGAACAAACTTATAATTAAATCATTCCCGAAAAGCTCAAGAATTATTATTTGTGAGGAAATATATAAAAAACTGAAATCAAATGTAGATTCTTCTGATTATCAAATAGCAAATTCAATCGTTAGAGATTTAATTTCTAAATCATCAGATTCAAAATGGAATAACAAATTGTCTGTTAAATACCTGAGAGAAATAAGGGAAAAATTATCTGGAAATACTATTAATAATGAAACTGTAAAATCATTTAAAGATTACTTCAACGATCTTTCTAATTTAGTGAAAAGATTGAGAGATCTTAATATTAATAAAGAGAAAATTAACTTCTCAGAATTAAGTCGTAGTCTAATAAAAAAGAATAAAAATTTAAATTTATCAAAAAGAGGTTTAGAGGTAGCAATAGCAGAGATTTATGAACATTTAACTGAAAGGTTTGATGATTTTAAGCTTGAACGAAGGAAAAGTAAATCTACTTCTGGGACGGAATCAGAGAAAGAATCAATAAGGTGTTTACGAAAAGAGTTGAAATTATTAAATGAGTTGAATAATGGTGAATACAGAGGAAAATGCTCAAACACAAATTGTCTTACTGATTATAAGCGATTGCCAGCTATTAATTTTCACCATCAAGATCCAAAAATAAAAAAATCTGAATGGAATGAAATCATGCATAAAGATTATGATATAATAAAAAGAAACTTAGAATCCGAAAATGTAAAGCCTATATGTAATAATTGTCATTTAACTGAGACTGCTAAAATTTATAATGGATTTGAAGATATTATTACAAAAGAAGATTTATTTACAATTTCAAGTGAAAAACTAAGCAATTTAATAAATATTAGAGCAAGAGAATATATAAAACAAACCAAAACAAAATATATTAGAAGCTCACTTAAATTTGAGGTTTTAAGATGGATTAAAAAAAGAGCTGTAATTGACCAAGTTTTTAATGGGAAGTGTGTTTCTTGTGAAGAAAAACGTCTCCCAGCTTTACAAATACATCATACAAATCCAGACCTTAAAAAGTTTAAATGGGGGCAGATTTCACGAAAGTGGAGCTCTAGAGATCTAATTAATAAATTTATAATTAAGGAAGAGTGTGTATGCTTATGTGGGAATTGCCATTCTATGATATCTACAAAAAACTATGAGAATAATATCTCAAAGATAATTGGAGAAAAAGATGTGGAGGATGTAAGAAAAGACTATGAGGAAATACATCGGAAAATTAGAATTTCAAGTGAAAGAATAAAAAGAATAAAACAAGGAAAGGAAAACCTAATAACTTTTGACAACTTCCAGAATATATAATATCTTGTTTTAATTGATTAAACAAGAACATTATTCTTTTAAATAAATGTTATATATGACCTGAAGAAGAAAAAACTAAAATTTTTTTAGAAGCAATTATTATATTTCCTAACATCTAACTCTAACTTTATAAATTATGGCTCGGGTAGTTTAATGGTAGAATTGAGGACTGTGAATCTTTTTACGGCTTATCGTTTTAAGGACGACTCCTTAGACGGGGGATCGATTATTATAGCAGGTTTCCTGTATCTCGAGTAACCCCCTCCGAGCCCTCCCCATTTTTAACACCGTCATTCTATTGAAGATTTAAAACAATGACTAATATTGAACAAGACAAACTTCGTGACCTCCCAGGTTGGGAGATAAATGCTCCAGTCCCTATCTGTATGGGCGGTGATTATAGAGCCTTAACTTTTTGTTGTAAACCAGGATTTTCTTTAACTTTTGGATTTAAATGTCAAAGAGATGATAAATTAAGAGAATTAGGAATTGATCCTGGGGAATTTGTGAGGATTAAAGAGGAATTTTCAGAAGAGAATGAATGGGAATCTGATTATGTATGTTTTAACTCGATCTCCTATTGCTGTATGCGTAGAGGAGGTTGTCCAAGAAGGGATGTTGTTTTAGTTGAACGCTATCCCGGAATACCATTGGAAGATATTATGAAGATATACTTCCAAAAAAAGAAAGAACTATCGAAAAAAATTTTAGAAAGCGTAAATAATCAGAAAGGTAAAGATAAGGTTAAAGAATTACTGGAGCTTTTTTAAAACTAATTTTTGTTTAAACCTTTGCAAGTCGTTAAACCTCTTTCTAATTATTTTTAATAAGCAATATTCAATCTATTTTGTCGAATAAAAAATAGGAAATTATTTAAATTGTTTCTAATTTTTCTACTCAAGATGCTTGAAGAAGTTCTACCCCATCGTTTTCGAGATGATATCTACATAAATCAGATTGTTACCTCGCACGATGAAGTTAAAGAAAGCGATAAAATAATAATCAATCGAATTCTTCTTAAGGAAGTTGCTAGGGGAAGTATTGAACTAGTAAACTAAATATTAGTTTCTTCACTAAATTTGTAATTCAATTAATTTTTCTGGAATTAAATTTATCCTAAATACTTTTTATTTGCTCCACTTTTTCTTATATATTGTGGAAAATGAGAACTTAAAAAAAGGACTCCTTTTTGGAATTATAGCAATTTTCACAATAGGTCTCCAGCCTGTTATTGCAAATTCCAGACCTAAGATTATCGACCCTTATCTATTTGCTGCTATTACATCCTTAATAGAAGCATTAATTTTTTTACCGCTCTATATTTTAGAAAGAAGAGAACTAAAGAAAAGCATAGAAGTGGGGATAGATAAGAAGCAACAATTAATGGATAAATCTTTATTAAATGGATGGAAAAAGTTTAATAGTATCAGATTACTTCTCATTATTGGATTAACCTTTAGTATTGTTCCTGTTCTTAACTATATAGGATTTGAACTCGCAGGAGCAATTAATAGTTCATTGATTTTTAAGAGCGAGATAATATTTGCATTGATTTTTGGGTATTTGCTTCTCAAAGAAAAAGTATCAAAAATTCAGATTGTTTTTTGTTTTTTGCTTTTTTTTGGTTTGCTTATATCAGTCACCCAGGCTTCCTTTAACGTCCTTGAATTAAATACAGGAGTAATAATTTTGCTTATTAGCGTTGTCATATTTACCTTAGTCCACACGCTTACAAAATCAGGTTTTGATAGAAATGAATTATTTCCAACCCAAGTTGTTTTTATGCGGAATACTGTAAGTGGTATACTACTCTTTTCTACTTACTTTCTTTTCTTTCCTCTAGAAAACATACTAATTGTTTTAGATCCTCAAAATTTCATCTTTTTTCTACTTATGGGAGTAGATTATGGTTTTAGCCTCTTTCTATGGTATAAAAGCTTAACGTATATTGAAATAGGAAAAGCGAGTGTGGTTCTATCACTAACACCAATTGTTTCAGCCTTCTTCTCATTTATTATTCTTGGTGAGGTATTTACAATATTCCATCTAATTGGCACATTTATAATTATTATCTCTATAACTATAATTGTAAAACAAAAAAAATAAAAAAAGGAAAGAAGTTAGAATTTTGGATCTATCTTTATGCATATTAATGGAACTAAGTAGGCTAATATGAATGTAGGAAGTGCATATCTGAAGAATCTATAAACTACACTGTCAATTTTTATTAAATATTCGAAGGGTACAAAAACAACAAGGAGAACAATGATTCCAAAGGCTAGGTTTATCAACTTCTTCTTTGTACTAAGGTGTGTTGGATCATATTTAACATATTTTTGTTCTAACAAATATCCAACACCAAAACCTAATACAGCTCCTCCGACTTGGGCAAAAACACCATCGTCTACATAAAGGGGTGAGGGAGAGACTAGTCCTACCCCTGCTGAGGGGAACAAAAGAGTTCCTAGAAGAAACAAACCGATACCAATCAATGCAGTAATAATAACTTTAGCAATAAAATTTAATTTATTAAACTGTTCAGTTAAATGCGGTTCTATATAAATGAATAAAAGCAGAAATCCAATGCCTAGCAATAAGCCTCCAATTATGTCTTGTAAATCATGAACACCTATAATAATTCTTGAAATTGCAATTAAAAAGATCAGGATGGACATGATGACGGGCACAATTTGAATGTTTCTGTATATATACTTATCCTTAAATTCATACCCGGAATATCCCCAAAATGATACTGCTGTTTGAGCATGTCCAGATGGAAATCCATAATCGGGTTCGACAAGACCATACTCTTCCGCGGGATCAATATTTGTATTTGGTCGTGGATCCTTGAAAAATTCTTTAAATAACCCATTCAAATAATATGAAAACAATAGAGAATAAGCAAGACGCTTAGCATATGTTTTGCTATAAACTAAAAACAACATAGCGATGATAATTATAAAAACAACTGGTTCACCAAGATATGTTATAGCCTTAAAAATAGATTGGACTGAAAATTTTGAAACATAGAACGCTTCGTTTAAGTTTACATAATATAGTATTATCCCGATAATCAATATTGCTAATGAAACAATCCCAATAACCATTAATCCCTTTTGAGATATATATTCTTTTTTTTCAGACATTTTAAATCCCATATAAATGATAGTTAAAAATCTTATTTGATAAAGAAGCTAATAAACCTTATGCAAAGAAAAAAAATTAATATAAAAATTAGTTGAGAACAAAAAATGCTTAGTAAAGAGCTATGTAGAGTTTTATAAATAATTTAGGAAGAAATTAATCAATTCTTATACTTGTGTGCTTTTCATCAAGCTTTTTCAAGCGAACTTCGAGAATTCCGTTCACATACCTGGCTTTAGCCACATCTGAATTTATTGCACTTGAAAAATCAACTTCTTTATAATATGCCATGTTAGCATTCTCTTTTGTAGAGATCGTAAGACTATGGCTGGTTGCTTTTAGTTCGATATCATCCCGATCAACACCAGGCATTTCAGCAATTACTATTATATGATCTTTTTCTTCATTAACTTCGATTAAGGGTTCTCTCTTTGATTTAACCTCAGGTTTTCCGGAGTATGGCTTAGCCTTAACATTACCAAATGAATCAATAGTGGGTCTACCATCTTTCCCAATGTTGATATTGAAACCATAAGTTATTGGAAAAAATCCAAACTTAGATTTATTTTTTGTGAACTCCTTCATAAGATCTTCGGGGGATAAGTTTTTTAATTCAGGAGGTAAATTATTTATCATTTTATCAAAGATTTCGTTAAAAAGTTTCTTGAAATCCTTAGATTTGAATAATTTAGTAGGATCGATGAAAAATTTATTTGGATCTGAAAAGAATTTACTGGGATCTCCAAACTGTTTAAAAAAGTCAAAAGGACTTTCCTCTTCATCTTCATCGTCTTCATCATCTTCATCATCATATCTGTCTCTTTTAGGCATACTAGATCATCTCTTTAATGTAATTGATTGGACTTCTAAATATCAATTAAATTTAATAAGCAAAATTTTTAATTAAGTATTATAGTAAAGCTAAAAACTAAATTGGTTATATTGTAGATATAATTGTCTAACCTAATAAATATAATCCCAATAAAAATTTAGTTAACTAAAATTAAAAATTGTAGAGGAGATAAAAATTTATTCTGAACTCTCAGATGACGATAAAGCTATGTATTTAGATGTTTTGCGAGAAGCTCCAATCTTACCTTTCTCGAATTTTGTATCAAGAGGTGATATTCCTGATAAAATCGATATCGCTAGACCAAGAAGCTATATTGATCGAGAGGTTTATCGCTTGGTTCGTCAAACTGCTAGAGATAAATCATCGCGATTAATTCCAATTCTGGGATCAGCGGGAACTGGGAAAACTCATGCATACCACTCTTTTAAAGATAAGGAAAGAGAGAATGAGAAAAAATTAGAGCAAGCTAAAGATGATCAGGAGATCGAAATCGGAAAATTAGAAGATTTTAATTGGTCAATTATATATATCCCCAGCCCTCCAGCAAGTATACGGGTATTACTTCATGTTTATACATGTATAATTGAAGAAATGGGTGCAGAATTACTTGATATTGTTTCGGAGAAATTAGTGAAAAAATGGGGAGGAGATAAGAAGGGATTATTCCAAAAACCTAAGCTTGATGAAGTAATTCAAAGAGGAATCAGAGAATTTCCGGGAGTTTTTGCAGATTGTGTGAAAGCATTAGTAACTTATCAACTTGACAAAAATATGAAGGCGTTAGCAGAAAGATGGCTTCTCGGTGAAGATTTAGATGATGAAGAACTAAATGAATTGGGTATAAATTCAGTTGTAGAGGATGATGACGTATGTCTTGCGCTAATTAAAATCATTACTGAGAATTTAGATACAGTTCTTATCTTATACTTTGACGAATTAGAAAGCCCATATAGAATGTTAGGTGAAGCTGCCGAGCGTAAATTTCTGGAGATTTTAAAGCGCCTTTATAATGAAGTCAAGGGATTAGTCATCACCATTGCGGTTTTAAAAGAAATTTGGCCTAGAATTATTGAGATAGCTGATGCACCTCTACGTTCTCGAATGGAGCCTGAACAAGAATTAAAGCCGTTTAGTCTTAACGATCTTAAAATCTACTTTTCGAAATCAATGGAAACCTTTTGGGAAGATAACAATTTAAATCCTCCATTATATCCATTATTTCCGTTGAATGAAAAATTAATTGAGATGATTTTTGAAAAAACTCAAGGGAATCCCAGGAACTCCATTAAGTTGTGTCGAAGATTTATTGATAAAATAGTTATGGAAGAAATGACTGTTGATGAACTTTTAGAAGTTGGAGCGGATATTGTGGCGACAGCTAAACCGCAATCTCAAGTTGAGGAGGAAGTGATTGATTTTTCAAAACCCAGAGAGGTTATTAAAAAAACAATCGAAGACATTTTAGCAGAAGAAGAATATTCTATAGATGTAAATCCCCAATCTGTTGCTGGTGCTACATTGAAATGTATCAATATGATAGGTGAGGAAAAAGGTAAACAATATCAAACTCAGATGGAATTTAAGTTTATGCTTGGTAAAAGATCTCAAACTTTAGCTGCGTTAATCAAAGCAGAAGGTAAAAAATGGGGTTTAGAGATTCCATCTATTAAAACTTTCGATAGAAGTGCAGGAGTCGCAGGGTATTATGCTGCTAAACGCCTGAAAGATGCAATTGATCAAAAAGCGATTGATGAAGCTTTATTAATCGTACCTACAGGCAGTAGTGGAGCAAAATTTGAAAGTATTTTGCAAAATAATGCAAATATTCATAAAATTGAATTGGATAATGAAGTAGGAGAAGAATTAATCAAGAACGCATTGAGTTATCCAACAAAAAAAGGGTGGGAAATAGCAACAGTCATTTTTGGGGCTATTGGAGAATACAAACCACCTGTGATTGAAGAGACTCCCCCTGATGAGGATCTAGGAGAATAACTTATATATTATTTAAATTTTCTTTTATCTTATTATTTAAATCCTCTAAGTCTTTTGCAAGGCGGGTTGCTCTTTGGGAATTATTTTTAAAATTCATTAACTCACTAGTTAATTCGTCCTCTTCCAAACTGTTTGAAATTTCGATTAATCTGTCAAGAGGATCACTTAATAAATCATATAAATATAATTTATTTCCCTCTAGTTCACTTGCTATTTTTTCAATTTCTTTATTTAGATTAACACGCTCTTTTAGGAAATCAGGGAAATTTCCAACATGTTCACCTTTATTCTGTAGAAAAGAACGAATTTCTTCTTCTTGTATGAGCACTGCTAATTCTGAAGCATTCAGAAAACTTTTTTTAGCTTTCTTATATTCTTTGTTTTTTAAAAATTCTTCAGCGATTTTTACCTCATCAGCGATTTTTTCTGGGATTTCTTCACCTAGATCAATCAGTTCTCTTGCTTCTTGGAGTTGGTTGTCATCGAGCATCTTCTTAGTTCTTTCATTCAATATTTCCTTAATAATTTTTGGTTCTTGCAATTTTTGAACTAAGCTTAATATCGAATTTAGGCTAGTTTTGAGGATTTCGGTCATCTTTTGCTTATCGTTTGAAAAACCTTGAATAACTTTGGTTTCAATATTGTCAAAAATACTCTTTAAAGAGATAAGATCTTCTCCTTCCTGTAAGATGAAACTTAGGTAGAGATTATCTTTATTGATTGATTGCGCATCAACTTTATTTGAATAAAAACGATTCTCATCTTTTCGAATAGTTACATCAGAATATCCTTTTTTTGCATGCTTTTCAGAAAATTCTTTCAATACCATGGTCGGTATCTTATCATCTTGTTTTAGATAATAATCAGCTAAAATATTTGGTCCAAATGACTGATCAATTTCATATAAGATTATTGCTCGGGGCATTTCATTTAATCTCTGTGTATGTATTTCTAGTACTTTATTTAATATTATAGAATTAATAAGCTTTTGATTTAAATTTTTATTTGATCATGTAATATCTTAAAAATATTAACAAAACTAAATTTTTACTCATTGAAAATGGCAATAATTGAAGATACATTCTGCGAGGCATTTGAGGGGCTTTGTGTTCAATTGATGATAACTGCTCAAGATGCTGAATTTTTAAATAGGGCTGCAAACGCGTTTACCGCACTTCCTTCAACAGTTTTTGGAGATGCAGAGGGTGGAATTGTAAGATGGCTTAGTGAAAGTGAAAGCATTGATGGTAGATTAGGAGCAATTGTTCAGTTATGGGTGACTGGCACCGGTAAAAAAGCGACTGCGAAATTCTACGACCAACTAGGAAGAAGAATGAGACAGGGGATTCTTGTGGTTCCTACAACTGCTGTGTTCGATTACTACCCTATGACAAGTGAAAATAAATTCCAAATGATGGATAATGTAGGACATTGCGGGGATGGATATGAATGGATTGTCGAAAAATATAATCGCAATCTCATTTCGGTCCCAATTATGATGGGGTATGATTTTTTAATTGAAGAAAAACTTTCTTATGCTCCAGGTGTAATGGGAGGGAATTTATGGCTATATTGTGAATCTATTGATGTAGGAATTAAAGTAGGGAGAGAAGCAGTAAAGATTTTTGCTGAAATTGATGATGTTTGTACAACATTTGATGTTTGTTCAGCAGGTTCGAAACCTGAAACTAACTTCCCCGAAATTGGACCATCAACAAATCATCCTTATTGCCCTACATTGAAAAATAAGTTACCGCCAGAAGGATTCAAAGTTCCTGAGGGTGTCAAATCTATCCCAGAAATCATTTTTAATGGTCTTGATATCAACATAGTTGAAAGATCGATGCAAAAAGTAATTGAGGGGATTATTGATATGGAGGGTCTTATGAAAGTCTCTGCAGGTAATTATGGAGGAAAGTTAGGAAAATTTAAAATATATTTAAGAAGATTAGGATTAAAAGAAGACTATTTTAGTTAAAAAGTCTTTTTAAGATTTGTGAAGGAGTTTTTTAAAGCTCATCTTTTTTTGAAAATGAAATCTTTGATACACGGCTAATCGCGGGATATTTTTCTTCAAAGACTCTTGCTATATCCTCAAGAGGTAAATCCGCATGTACGCCCCTATCCGTTAGATACTCCCCAAATTGATTCCCATCATTATCATATTTAGGAAAAACTGCATCACGTTCACCGTCAAATTCACACATTGGGAGGAATTTCCCTTTTATCGCTGTAGGGGTATCAAATGATGGTGTGAGTTTTATCCATTTACTATTTAAGTAAAATTCGCTATACCCATGGTAGTACATGACGTTATGTCCCATCATATCAATTATCCGTTGTGAAATCTTATGGTTAATTAGGTCAACTAGATGAATACGCGCAGGAATACCTACAGCTCGAGCGAAACTGGATAACAGAATAGATTTGGAAACACAGAATCCATCACCTCTTTGAAGGGTTACACTAGCTTTAAAATTTTCTTTAATTTGAGGTATGTATGTTAGCATATTATATCTAATTTCATCTCGAACCCAATAAAATAAAGCTATAGCCTTTTCTTTATCAGTCTCACAATTTTTTGTGATTTCTAATGCTTTTTGGTTTACAGAGGTTTTATCGAAATCAAAGAATTCTGTGGATTGTAAATATTCTTCCATAACCATAATTAGGTAAGATTTGGATCATTTTATAAGATTTGTATAAATGAAACTAGTTCAATCTTAATTTTAAATTTCGCATTAAAGGTTATGAAAAGGTTAAAATTTCTTTTTATTCTATTAATCGGATTATCTATTGAAACATGGAAATAAATTCAGAGAAAACTGTTAAAGTAATTTAATTTAAAAATAATCAGTTAAACAAAAATTTAAATAATTCTGTTTTTACTTAAAACTCGAAGGTATATACTATAAACTCGTGAAAGTCCTTGGAAGCAGCATTAATCCTTAGTCGTTTTGACCCGCTGTACGGTCCAACAATGGTTTTAAAAGCACCTAAGTCATTAGAAGGTGAAATTCTGAGTAAAATTCCGTCCCTTATGGATATTCCTACTCAAGGAATATATATGCATATTTTTGGAGAATATAAAACTGCAAATTTGTTTTTCAAACTTATGAGTCCTTTTGCTAGAGGTGGATATGAGAGCTTTTTACTTTCTTTAGTAACCGAATCAAGTATAAATCTAACTTTAATGCTTGCAAATGAGCTTCTCGCGGGATTTGCTCAATATATCATTAAACTTGATGATGCCTATAAAGCATTCGATCATGAACCAAAAGAGTTTAAAGCTGATCCTGATAAATTACAGGAAATTAAAAGCTTCTTTTATTCCTATTTTGAATCTATTAAACCAGCAATTAAGACATTAGCTATGGCTGAGCATCGTTATCAAGCACTTTTTAAAGCTGCAAGGGATGCAATATTTATAATAAATCGAGATACCGGAATAATTATTGATGCAAATATACAAGCCGAAAAGCTTGTGGAAAAAACAAGAGATGAAATTGTCGGTCTTGAAGCTTTGAAACTTGAATTGTTTGATGAGGGATTAGTTGATCCAAATATGGTAAAGCATTTAATTGATCAACCACCCCCAATTATTTCAAGAATAAAAGAATCAAAAGGAACTCATTTGTATCTAGAAGTAACTGTGAACGAAATCCAGTTAGCGGATCAATATTTTACTCAATACATGTTTCATGATATAACTGACATTCATGTAGTCGAAGATAAACTTAAAGAACAAGTTAAAAAAATTGATATTTTAAATAAAATCATAAGCGTGGCTAATCAGGCTAACAATTTAAATGAATTATTGAAGAAGATTCGCGATAGCTTTATTAACTTATTTGAACTTAAAGCTTGTGCTATATTTTTAATTGATAAAGCTCAACATATAGCAAAAATAAAGAAACATAAAGGTTTCCCTTCATATTTTATCCTAGAAAATAGTGAATTAGATGTGAATAAAAATCCTTACGATATCGTATTCACAAAGGGAGTAGCACTCATCAATGACAATTTCCCTGAATTTATAAGAGAATTTTTCCCAGAAATAGAAACATCTTCTACTGCAGTTATCCCGCTATTTTCGAAATTTGAAATAATAGGCTCTATTAATATGATTTTTCGAGATATGAAATCACTTTTACCGGAAGAGATGGAACTTATCATTACGATAGGGTTAGAATTAGGGACAGCTATCGAAAGAATGCAAAATAAAGAAGAACTACGACAAAGTGAAATAAAAAGTAACATTTTATTCGAGCACATCCCATTCTCGATTTTCAAAATTTCAAAGCAGGGAATATTATTAGAGATCAAATTAAATAAAAAAATTAAGGCAATTATAGGACAAATGTTTACATCGAATAATTTTATAGGTGAACATATAAATAAGTTTCTACCACCAGAAACAGCAGAAGTAGCTCAAGAAAAGATAGAACAGGCTCTTGAAGACAATGAATCTAAAGAAATGAAAATCAATTTATCAATAAATAACAACCAAATAATTTTTCAATCAAACATAGTTCCATTAGGAGATAAAGAAGTTCTAGTATTTTTGCAGAATTTAACGAGAACTTGGTAAGATTCTTCTCAATTTATTTTAGTTAAATGAAGTTAATTTCGTTGAATACTAAGAGATTTTAACATCCTGCTGATTTTCACGCTTTTATTTTGAAAATCAAGAGCAAGAGAATCATCTCCTAATTCAAGGCATAAATTGCTGATATTTTCAAAAAGTGAAACTGCTGCTTCAAATTCTCCTCCTTCTAAAGCTTTTTGCGCTTCATCCATCAAATTTTCTCTCTCAAGTAAAGGTTTTAATAATGGTGAGACTTTTGTATCCATATCTAATAGATCTGCTATTATACGGATCATTTTTGGACGATTATTGGGATCTATTGCTATGAATCCATAGGTTTTATTACTCATTAATCTTTCAATGTCCTCAATTTTCATTGCGTTAGGTAAATCTTGCTTATTGGCAATTACAGCGAAGCGAGCATAAGGTACTGCTTTATTTACTAATTCAACAAAAAATCGACTTTTTTCGAGGTTCTCCAATGTTGAATCAGTCATTAGGAGAACTGCGTCACTTCCCCGAATGAATTTTTCCCATAGAAAATCGAATTGATCCTGCCCTGCAAAATCCCAAAGAAAGAAGCTTAATTTGCCAATTTTAATGGTGGCGACCTCACCTGTTATTGTAGGAATATGTTGCATAGGGATTTCTTCTGATTTTATTAATCTTGTGGTAGTAGTTTTCCCCACCCCAGAAAATCCCACTATAGAGATTTTAGGTTTTAGATTCCTATGAATCGTATCTACAATTGGATCCAAAACCTCACCTATTATCTCAAATCCATCTTTTGTAAATTCTTCTCCGTAAAATTCAATAAATTCTTTTTTGAATTTTTTCAGTTGGGGTTCTACGTCTTTAAACTCATCACCCAAACCTGTTACGAAAAGTAACACTAAATTAGATCTCTCATCAGTTATGTATGAGAGTTTGTATTCAAAAAACTCATATGTTCCCGTTTCGGGTCCAAATTTAGAAAGAGCTACTTTCTTAACCTTTTGATATACATTTGAAAAAATAGAAACATCTAAACCCTTAGCAAAACTTCTCTGATAAGCCAATTTGTCATTTAAAACTATAAAGACTTGTCGCAACATGTTTAGAATTTTATATTATTATTATCTTCGTATAAAATTATTGATTTAAATCCTTCTTTAAATCATCTAATATCTTAATCATATCTTCTTTTTCTAATGATTCAGAATAAAGCAAGATATATTTAAAATCTGAATTAACGTCATTTAATCTTTCAATTAATAGATGAAATAATTTGGGACCTAAATCTACAACGCTTACTTGTCCTATGAGGACTTCAGGGGATTTAC
The DNA here is from genome assembly GCA_016839705.1 of Promethearchaeota archaeon. GTDB lineage: Archaea > Asgardarchaeota > Lokiarchaeia > Sigyniarchaeales > SOKP01 > Loki-b32. Next base: position 16,142 of record JAEOTR010000019.1, read on the forward strand.
TCTTATTATAAATTTCTTCGTATAAATAATATAGGATATTTAGATCAAAATCACTTGAAATTTCTTGTATGATAAGATAATCATCCGGATTAGTTACAAATAAGCTTGTTTTCGACAGATTTCCTAATTTAGCTTTGATTTTCTCTTTTAGTACTGAAGAATTTTCAGAGAAATCACTTATCGTGTTTGAAATCGCATTATAGGTAGTATATATTAAATTTGGATGTAAACTTGTAAAATAGATCGGGATTTCATCAGGAAGCTCTAATTGTTTTATTATTTGTCTTCTTATTAAGGAAAGTAGACTACCTATTTTTTTTTTAATCACTAGATCGATTTTATGTAGAAATAATATTATTTTTGCATTAAAATCATGTTTCTTATTAATTTCATAAATTTTCCTAACATCATCAATTATATCTTGAGAATCGGATATCCACGTAGGATAATCAAATACATAAATTATAGCACTTGTGTCCCCAAATGCTAATACTTGCTTTTGCTCATCATGTAAAATAATTGGTAGTGATTGACCAGGAGCATCAATCAAACTAACCTTTGAGTTCATGAAGTTGTGAACTGAATATTTTATTCCGATCGTCGCTTCAAGAGGAAAAAGAATTAAGTCATTCGGGTCTTCTCCTTCAAAAATAACCTTTTTAATTGTAGTTTTTCCCATCTCAGGAGGACCTATTATTGTTATTTTATCTGCCATATTGATACCTCAAGCTTTTCTAAAATTTCATTTCTTAGAATAAATACAAGCAATTTCTTTATTATCAAATAATAAAAAGTATATTTAAACTTGAGTAAATCAATAGGTTCACAGTACAAGCGGAATTGATATTGTGTTTTTATTATTGATAAATTTAATAGATACTATTAACAAAGAATAGAATAATTACAAATCACATTCTAATGAAAGAATATTTTTTACAATTAAAAATATTTTAAATAAATGGAAGATAACATGTAAGTGATTATTATGTACTATCGAGGTTATATATTAATTCGGTTAAAGGTAATTGGGACTGAATGGGAAGTTGTAAAAAAACTAACAAATTTAAAATCATCTGATCCAGATGAGGATTGGAAAATTACCTATGCAACTCCTGTGTATGGGGGTTGGGATGTTATTGTTGAATGTTCATTTAGCAAATTAAAAGATTTGGATAAAATTGTTACATATTGTAGAGTAGATAATGATTTATCTCAATGGATCGAGGAGACTACAACTCTTATGGGTTCGAAAAATGATTATCTACGCTAAGCTTTTTCATTTTAAATATTGATTTAAAACTCACATTTAAAGGCATATTTATCTTGGAAAAGAAAACAAAATATACTATTATTGTCATCGTCTTCTTAATTTTAACTATTCCGATTGTTTTTGGGGTATATGTAGAAACTATTTTTCTCCATGTAAGCAATTTATATGCAATTTTAGTCCTGTTCGGTGGCTTATTTGTACTTCTTTCGGTAGGTGAATTAATAGATATATATGGATTTAATATTAAAAGTTTAGAAGCGATAAAGATGCATGATGTAATCAAATCATTAACTGAAAAAGAAAATAGGTTTAGTACATTATTGCTCTTCATCATAACTATGATTATGGAGGAATTGATTTTTAGATATTATTTAATTAGTATATTATTTCATTCGCTGCATCTAAGTATAGTTTTGGTTTTAATTATCTCTAGCTTGATCTTTTCCCTTTATCACATTCATACTTGGTTTGCTTTTAAGAATATAAGGATTTTAGGGATATTTCTAAGTACTTCCTTTTTACTCGGGCTTTTATTAGGCTATGTCTTCATAACTTTAGGATTTTTCTACTGTATTATAATCCATTCTATTATTGCATTCCTCTTTTATTTTAATTTAGTGAATAGATATTTCAAAACGAAGTGATTATAAAACCATTTAATAATAATCAAAATATATAATTAACATGAAGCTATTTTTCCGTAAATTAACAGCTAAGGATCTTCCTGCAATCAAAGAAATAAGCAAGGATATTTGGGAAGGTGAGGATTATATACCTCAAGTTATAGAAAATTGGCTTCAAGACAAGAATTGCATGAATTATGGTACGTTTCTAGATGAAGAAAGAGAAGAAATGGTAGGATTTGGCAGAGTAAAACTTTTTGCTAAAGATATTGCATGGCTTGAAGGAGGGAGAGTAAAAGCTGATTATCAAAAAAGAGGTATTGGTAGAGAGATGATAAAATATGCTTTAGATTACGCTCATCAGGTAAAAGCAAAAGTAGCACAATATGACACATCTTCAAAAAACTTAGGATCCCTTGCATTAGCAAAACACTTTGGTTTTAAAAGAAAAAAAAATATGAATGTCTTAGAAGCAGAAAGACAAGATATTAAGCCATTTAAAACTCCTTCTTTGAGTGTTAAAAGAGTTTCTGCTCCTGAAGCTAAGCAGCTCTATAAAAAATTCGACATCGGTTTAGGAAATGAGATATGTATGGGGTGGAATTATAAGCCAATAGATTCTATTTCTGAGGAAGATGGCGAATGGTACGTTGTAAATTCCGAAGCGATTCTCCAAAAGATAAAGATAAGAAGAATCTCTATTCAAGAAAAACCAGAAGAAAATGATGTTTGGATGGTTATATACGGTAAGGTAAATATTTCAATTGAAATATTCAAATTTGTTCTTCAAAAAGAATTTAAAAATGAAAAAAGTAAGGTATTTTGTGCATTCTGCTCTCAAGAGATAGCGGATTTTATCGAGGATTTAGGATTTTCATATAACGAAGGCGAACCCTTTGCTGTAGTTCTATTTGAGAAAATCTTAGCTTGATAAAACCTAGATAATTTTGCTTAAGTATTTTAGAATTGATAATAGTATATTAAAAAAAAATTTCAAATCGAAGGAATTTTAGATGATTTTAAGTTTGGAACTCATGCTCTTAGGTATTTTTACCTTGATTTATATAGGAATAGTGTTGTTAGTAGGAATCATTATAATATCAAAATATTTTAAAATAAAAGATAAAACATTGCTATATATGGGAATTGGTGTTATAGGTGTAGCATTCCCATGGTCGGGAGTTGCTATAAATTTTATTAGCATAGTCATTTTTGATATTATTCCCTCGATGGAGGTTCATTTCTTTTTTCATGGTGGTATGGCCCCAGCATTCCTATTCTTTTGGTTATTAGCAATATTTAATCTTTCAGGAATTCAATCTAAAAAACGTGAGAAGTATTTAATTTACATAGGTGCCGCAGCTTTCATCACTGAAATTATTTATTTAAGCTTAGTATTTTATAATACGGATATTTTGGGGATTTTATTAAATGAAATTCAAATTGATTATGCCCCTTTTAGTGAAATTTATCTTCTAACACAATTAATTATAATTTTAATATCAGGTTTTTGGCTGGCAAGCAAATCTATAAAATCTGAAAATGATCGCATTCATCTAAAAGGAAAATTACTCCTGTATGGCTTTATCTTATTTCCCATAGCTAGCGTTTTAGAAGTACTAGTTCCCTTTATTCCAGTAATTATTTTAGCAAGGATACTATCAATAGTAACTATATTTCTCATCTATCTTGGGTTAATCTTACCGGAGTGGGTGTTTAAACTAAAAAAAAAGTAGAAAAACTTATCTTTAAAAAGAGTGAAATCTAAAAAAAAGGAAAAAAAAGATTAAGATTCAATATTGATTGATTTGTCTTGAAATCCTTTACCACAGTGAATACAATATACAAATCCTTTATTTGATAAAGTTTGAATCATTGAATCTGAGAATTTACTTCCGCATTCACTACAAAAAGCAACATCAGGATTGATTGTTTGATAGGTTTTTTGAACAGGTATAATTGGTTCTGGTTGCTTTACAACATACGGTGCTACTTGCTGTTCTTGAGCAGGTTCACAGCATTCAGGTTTAGGTTTTCCTGAAATCGCATAGTACAATGCTTCAAAAAGTTTGTAGAAGAGCAATCCTATTCCCTTTAGTAGATAATAAACACCTTTTAATATGTAGTAAACTAAATAGGCAACTCCTTTCAAAACATAATATACGATAACCACTGCAAGTGCTAATAATGCAATAACGCCAACTAAAACCAAAATTTGCCCATAAATTGGTTGAGCTAAAAACCAATTAACAATTTCTTCCCATGCAAGACCAAAAATATTTACATCAGCCATTTTTTGTATCACTTTAATTTGATTATTTTTTCTTAATTAAAAGGTGATAATAATCAAATTAAAAAAATTTGGAGTCCAATTTTTAATAGTAAAGGATTTAAAAATCGAAAAGAACCTAATTACTAGAATTAATAATAATTGATGATACAATTTTATTTAATTCCCGTTTGTACTGTTTCGCCATATTTATGCATCATTTTGAACGCTTTAATAGCTTGATTTATTCTAGTCATAATTGGAATTATAAGGTTTGAATTATAATGCGAAGCACCCTTAAATACAAAGTCAAAAACCCATCTTGAGCCAAAGCTAACAATAATGCATGGTTTTCTAGATTTCTCAGCTGATTGTTTTAACGCTTTAAATTGCTCCTTGATTCCATCTAATGCAAATGAAGCCATTCTTTGAAGCGGTACTCTTGGAACCGAAAAAATATATAGCACGCAATCAACCGCATCATCTTTGAAAATTGCTTTAATAGAAGGGATAAAAGTTTCAAACATCGAAGGTCCTAAATCAATAGTTCCTCCTATTGACACCCAATTTGGGATTATATCTTTTATTTTATCAATCGTTTTTTTATTTAAATCAGCTAGATTTAACCCTTGTTTTCTAATTTCATCACAGGCTAAAGCCCCTAAACTCCCTGACCCAGTAACAATTGCTACATTTCTTCCTTTTGGAAGAGGTTGGGTTGCAAAAACATGAGCAATATTGAATAGTTCATAGAAGTTGTCAACCCTAAAGACATGTGGAAATTGATTAAAAAGAGCATTATAGATCTTATCATTCCCCGCTATTGAGCCAGTATGGCTATTAACTGCCCGTGAACCAATATCACTTCTCCCGTTTTTAAGAATTAATACTGGCTTTTTCATCTCAGCAAGAACCTTTTTTAACATTTTGCCTCTTTTAGTACCTTCGAGATAAAGAGCAATTACTTTTGTTTCAGGATCTTCATTTAGGTATTCTAACAGATCCACTTCGTCTACATCAACTTTATTTCCAATAGTTATTGCTTTTGAAAACCCGATCCCTTGACTGTTAGCCCAATCTATAAAGACATTCCCTAATACCCCCGATTGAGCCACAACAGCGACATCACCCCTTATAGTTTGTTCAAAATCCATATCTGATGTGGTAAATTCATTATGGAAATTAGTTACTCCTATGCAATTTGGTCCTATAATCCGGATCTTTGATTCTTTCGCAATTTTTTCAATTTCTCTTTGGATCAGAGCATATTTTTCAGTACCCGTTTCTGCAAAACCTGCTGACTCTATGATAATTCCTTTTACATTCTTTTCAGCACAATCCTTTACAGCCTGAAGTACAAACTTGTTACTGACGATTATAATTGCTAAATCTATATTTTCGGGAACATCTTTAATATTTCTATAAGCTTTATGTCCAAAGATAATATCACTGTTTATATTAACCGGATAAGTCTTAAATTTAGAGTTCAAGAGGTATGTAGTTGTTCCTGTTCCAAATTTAGGTTTTTCGGAGGCTCCTATTATAGCTACTGTTTTAGGTTTGAAAAAAACCTCCATTTTTGAAGTAGAATTCAACATTTGTAATAATTAATATATATTGATAATTATGATAAATGAAATTTTTAATTTAACTTAAAGATTGGTTTGGAATCATTAAGAAACTTATTAGGCAATGGAATCTTTATATGAAAACATCTAAAAAATTATCTACAACCTTAATGGTTTGATCTTCTCTTCCTGTTTTAGGAAAAACTCTATTTAGTAAAAAAGTTTCAATTTCCATTATATCTAACCCAGCTAATTCAATCTTCTTTGAATTTATTACATTTTTTATAGTTTTAGCAGCATTTAATATCGTTGCTTGATCGATTCCAATAGCATTCCTAAACCGAGTTGCAATTATCTCCTTTAAGGCACCTACATCGGTATCAAAAGAAATATACATTTTTGATTTTTCAGTTCCTTTTAAGACGGTTGACAATTTTTTGATCATTGTTGATCCTTCTGATTTTGGTATAAATTTTACGCCGTTCTGCTCCATTTCATCGTAAAATTCGACGAATTCTACAATTCTGGGATCATGCAATGAACGAAATTTTGCGTCTGGATAATCTTGGCACCCGAAAATTATCAAATTTTCAGGGATAATAACATTTTCTTTTAATAAATAAAATAAAAAAGAAGCACATGTATATGTATCTACAACATTAAATTTTTCATTAACGGTTGCTATGTGTTCTGAAATCAATGGATTAGTCTCTTCAGGGTGTTCATTCATATATTTTGCTATATTCAATGAAATATTAGCAGGTAAACCATCAAAGTGGGCATCAAAAATAAGGATTAGTAAATCTTCCGGTCCATATTCATGAGATAATGCGTTCAACACTCCCCCAGTTAGAGAATGATCTACCCCAATCATTAAAGGAAAATCTGGTAATATAGTATTTTTCACATAGGTTTCGAGTCTCCCTGAATAAATCCTAATAGCACCTTCACTGGAAAGTTTCTGGAATTCTAGTTGATTCATTAAAGGTAAATCCTTTAGATTTGGTTTAGGAGTCAGCCAAGATTCAATAGGAAATTTACCCATTTTAAGATATTTATCTTTTGACAACACGCGACTATATAAAAGTAGTCCTTCGTACGGATCTAAAAAATTAGGATCTATTACGAGATTTTGAGCCAATTGATTTAGATAATTTTGTTTAAATTGAAGACTAAGAGGGAGATCTGTTGCATCTAGTGCGGCTCCAAATACTTTTTTTAATTTTACCAAGTTTTCAGGCATTCTATCAACTAATATGAAAATTGAATTAATCTATAAATAATATAAAGGATTTAATATAATTTATAAGGTCGATGAAAATGATAGATAACGAAATTATTACGGAATTAGAAGGAATTGTAGGGGAAAAATTTGTTTCGGATCAACCTGAAATGCAATATCTATATCATTATGATTTCATAACAGCTGAGCCAGAAGGAAAATGCGATATTGTAATTATGCCAAATACTGCAGAGGAAGTTCAGGAAATTGTCAAAATTGGTAATAAAAACAAAATTCCTATTGTTCCATGGGTTTCTGGTATAAATTTTGGCTCTCTTGCCACCCCTAGAAAAGGAGGAATTGTTGTTGATTTAAGGAGACTAAATCGAGTATTGGAAGTAAACGAGGATGATATGTATGCATTGGTTGAGGGAGGGATAACGTGGGCAGATTTACAAGGGTACCTCGAAAAGAATCATCCTAATTTAAGAGCGGGAGTAACATGGTCCCCTCCAGGTACAGGAGTAGTTCCTTCATGTCTATGTTATGGGATGTTTGATTTAGGCATGATTGGTGGCTCTGGTGCTGAGTTTTTAAACGGTTTAGAAGCAGTACTAGGATCGGGAGAACTTGTTAAAATAGGTTCTTGTGCCCTTTCTAAACATTGGTATGGTAGACAGCCATTACCAGATTTAGCGGGATTGTTTATAGGTTGGGAAGGTACAACGGGGATCGTAACCAAAGCTGCTATTAAATTGTGGCCAAGACTACCTTTCAATGAAACTTTTACAGGTATGACGCTTAAGGTAGATGATGGTATTCCTGTCATGCTAAAACTTGCGAAAGCTGGTCTTGGAATTACTGATATAGTTGTGGTTAATCTCGGTTGGAGCCAAGCAGTCCAATTTTTAAATGAGAATAAAGTACCTAAAGATGCCATGGAAGCAAAACAACCAGATTTTATAGCAAGTATTGCAACTCAAGCATATACTGCTCAACAACATGAAGCTCAATGCGAAGCCATTCAAGAGATTTGTAAAAAGGATAATATATATCTTCTTCCAAGAGAAGGAGGCATAGAAGTAATACAAGGCCCCCCAAATCAGGTTTGGGGTTGTTGGAATTTTTCAAGAGGTGGTGGTGGTCAATGGATTGGGTCTTATTGCTCAACAAGAGACATAGCGAATTATTACAATGTAGCACGGAAAATTTGTTTGAAATATAATAAACCTCCACAATTTTATAGTAGAATAATGTTTGGAGGGCATTATTGTGTTGCGCGCACGAACATTAATTTTAATAAGAATGATCCTAACGAGATTGAAATGGCACGGAATCTCTTAAAAGAAATTCACGAGGAAGTTCAACAAATTGATGGAGCTATAATGTATAAATCACCAAAATGGGCATATGAAACACATAAAGAAAAAATATTTCCCGCTACAGGCGAATTAATTGAAAAAATTAGAAAGCTTCTTGATCCAAATGGAATAATGAATCCCGGACAAGGAAGAGGAGAAGAGTAACATGGCGAAGAGGAGAATTAGAAATATACCTGGTACTGGAATTTCTAAAATAACTTTAGCTCATGAAAATCAGAAACTTGAAAGACATCAAGATTTAACGCATTATGAGAACACCTTTTTTCAGTGTGGTAAGTGTGGAACGTGCAGAACAGTTTATAAAGATGCTTATTGGTCTAAAGTTTGTCCATCTGGAGAATTTGGAGGTTTTGAAGCGTATTACCTTGGAGGAAAAAATCTGTTAACATGGGCAATAACTACAGATAAGCTTAAATGGAGTGAAAATTTAGCAAAGATCTTTTATCAATGTTCTGTTTGCATGGCATGTATTCAGCAATGCCAAATACCAGAAATACACTCTTTTGCTGGCGAATGGTTAATGGCAATGAGACAAGAAGCTGTTAAGGCGGGATATGGTCCAATGCCAGAACAAGCTAAGTATACTGACCATGTAATGACAGAAAAAAATCCATATATGGAAAAAAATGAAGATCGATTAGAGTGGTTACCTTCACACATCAAACTATCATCAGATGCTAAATTAGCTTATTTTGTAGGGTGTACCTCCAGTTATAGGGAAAAAGAAGTTGCTATTGCTACTGCTGAAATATTAAATAAATTAAATGTTGATTTTACTATTCTTGAAAAGGAAGGATGTTGTGGATCTCCTGTATATATGACGGGACAGACAGAAAAAGCTAAAAAATTAGCACAAAAAAATGTTGATATATTTAAAGATGCAGGAATTGAACAAATTATTACATCTTGCGCAGGATGTTATAGAACATGGAAAGATATTTACCCAAATAAATTTGGTTTAGATCATGGAATAGAGATTAGTCATTTACCACAGTTCATTAGGAAAAAACTAAAAAGCGGAGAGTTAAAATTCAACAATAAAATTGATATGAAAATTACATATCATGATCCCTGTCATATAGGACGTCATATGGGTATATACAAAGCACCTAGAGATGTAATCCAAGACATCCCTGGGATTGAATTGATAGAGATGACACGAAATAGACACAATGCATGGTGTTGCGGTTCGGGAGGAGGAGTGAGATCATCATTCAAGGATTTATCTGCTTTTGCAGCAAGTGAAAGAATAGAAGAAGCTAAAGAGACTAAAGCTAATGCACTTGTTTCTTGTTGTCCCTTCTGTCTAAACCAATTTAAATCCAATATCGAAAATGGCGAGATTCAAGCAATGGATCTTTCTGAATTAATTAATAAAGCACTTTAAAAAATTCAAAATTCTTTTTTTCTTTTCTTTAAAATATTAGAATTATAAAAAAAAATATTAAGATTTTAATTGCTCTTTTGCGGTTAATGCTGCTCCTAAAGCACCTATTAACTGAGGATCAACAGGCAGTTTTTTTGACTGCACCCCTAAACGTTTCTCTAGATACGCAACAACTCCTATATTTTTTGCTACTCCCCCAGTTATAGTTAAATCTTCTTCAAGACCAACCCTATAAACCAGAGACATTATTCTAGATGCAATAGCATCATGTATTCCCGCAACAATATCTGAAACTTCCACGCCATCCGCCATTAAACTAACAACTTCAGTTTCAGCAAAAACACTACACTGAGCAGTGATTTTTGCCTGATTTTTCGATTCTAAAGATATAGGTCCAAGTTCTTCTAATTTTAATTCTAAAGTTCTCGCCATTACTTCTAAAAATCGGCCTGTTCCTGCTGCGCATTTATCATTCATGGCAAAATCTAAAATTTTCCCATTTTTATCTACTTTTATTACTTTACAATCTTGCCCGCCAACATCTATTATCGTTCTAATTGATGGAATAAGTGAGTGAGCCCCTTTACCATGGCAAGATAACTCAGATAATTCAGAATTCGCAAAGGGGATTTTTACTCTCCCGTATCCTGTCCCTACAATATAGTCGATTTTTTCTAAAGATAAATTCCCCTTTTTAAGTGCCTCATCCATCGCATCTTGAGCAGTTCTCTCCGGTTTAGGTGTTGTTGGAACAATGCTATAAGATAAAATTTCATCATCATTTAATATAACTGCTTTACCTGTTAAGGAACCTACATCACATCCTGCTACTATCAATTTTAATAAACCTCCTTCATAAGACTACTTGAGTAATAAAATCCGAAATCCCTCCCCTTATAGCTTCTGAGGTTACTTCACGTGAATCGTATGGATCACAACCAAAGATATAAACTGGAACACCTGTTTCCTCTCGCACGGCTTCTGAGCTAACTCGCGCCATTAAATAAGCATGTTTACAAGCAAACTGCATTGGCATTATCACACAATCTATTTTATAATCTTTTACATAATTTATTAAAAATTCAATATAGTATTCGATCGGACCCCTACATGTACCAATCATGGAAAAATCAAGAGTTCCTTTTGCTAAACTCTCAAAACATTTTTCTGGTGTTGAAACATCATGGGGTAGAACTTGATAAAATCCCAGTAAATCCATTATAACCACTGCTTGAAATGTTTCTTCTAGCCATGTTAATAAATCTCCATCAAAAAAAATATGAGTATAAGGCCAAGCAATCCTTATTTTCTCATCAGGTACGCCAGCAATACCATTTTTTACATTTTTTGCTGCCGAGTCCCTTAACCACTTAGTAGATTTAACAGCATCATCAGTTCCCCCATAACCTACCATTGATAGAAAATTCCCCATACCAGCTTGACTATTAACTGGACAAGGTACAGTTTTTAGTAATTCATTAAATTCTAAAATATATTGTCTAGCTTGATTTACTTTAACCATCGTTTCCTGAAATTTCTCAAATTTTAATTTTTGATTTGTTTTTTGTTCTAGCCAAGATATTAACTCTTTTGATTGATTTATCATGTAATCAATGACTTTATCATCATTAAACTCCCCAGCTTTATCGTAAGTCCAATATGGGATATCAATGTTAAATGAAGGGATGCTCGCTAACTGCTCAAAGACTTGATACGTCATAGCAAGGGAATTACAAGGTGTTGATAGAAAGAACAATAGATCAGGGATTGGAGCGACTCCTTGCATATAGGACCCAATTAAAGGTCTTTGAGCATTACAAACCGTTGGGTTATCTCCGTATCCTATTTTATTAGCAAGATCTAGGAAGGGTTCATTAAGACGTAAAGGTGCCAATCCAACACTGTATGTTTCCTGCATCAAAGGCACTAAATCCATTGCATAAAAAATTTCGGGACCGTAATTAAAGGGGTGCATCATAATTTTTTTCCCTTCCTTTCTTGCTTTAGGAATAGCAAGGAAATAATTTAACAACATTTCAGTAATTGGAGTTAGTTCATCCCCTTTTCTCTGATTTAATAAACCAATATACATCATTTTTAACATAGAAAGGTCCTTTCCCCAGTTACCTCTACTAAGGTTTTTATATTTTAGATAAATTTCGTCATCCAATTTTTTTACCACCTTTATCCTTCTTTAAATTACAATTTGTGTTAGAAAATCTGAAATTTTTCCTTTAATTTCTTCTGAAGTAACTTCTCTTGAATCATATGAGTCGCAACTGAAAATCAAGCTCGGAATTCCAGTTTCTTCTTTTATAGCTTCCGATGTTACTTGTCCCATTAGGTAGACGTGCTTGCATGCAAAATGCATAGGCATAATAACACAGTCAATTTTATAATCTTTAATAAAATTTATCATATATTCTATGTAAAATTCAATAGGACCTCTACATTTTCCAACCATCGAGGCATCTAATGTTCCCTTAGCTAAACTTTGAAAACAATTTTCGATTGTTGATGTATCGTGGGGAAGTACTTTATAATGACCCAATAGATCCATTATAACTACAGCATTAAAAGAGTTTTCTATCCATGTTAAAAGAGTTGCGTCAAAAAATACGTGAGTGTAAGGCCAAGCAATCCTGATTTTCTCGTCAGGGACACCACCTATCCCATTTTTAACATTATATGCTGCTTCGTCTCGCATCGATTTGGTAACTTTAACTGCATCCATTGAACCTCCACGAGTTACCATAGTTTGAAAAATCGACATCCCAGTTACACTAGTCACTGGACAAGGAACCGATTGTAAGAGCTCATTGAATTCCAAGACATAACCACGCGCTTCATTACACAATTGCATAGTGTGTTGAAATCTTTCTTCATCAAATGTCAATTTTGTATTATTTTCTATCCAATTCACACAATTTTTTGATTGATCAATTACATATTCCACTGTTTTTCCATCATAATAATCATTTCCTTGGTCGTAAGCCCAGTATGGAATATCTAAATTAAAAGAGGGAATTTTTGTTATACTTTGAAAAACTTGGTAAGACATTGATAGGGAGTTACACGGTGTTGAGAGATAGAACAGAAGGTCAGGTAAAGGTGCTCCTCCTTGTATTGCCAAGCTAATAAAAGGTCTTTGAGCATTACAGATTGTAGGATTATCACCATATCCTATTTTATTTGCGAAATCAATGTATGGTTGATTCATATGGAAAGGGGCTATCCCTACGCTAATTGATTCTTGCATTAATGGTGTTAAATTCATCGCGAAAAATAATTCAGGTTCATAATTAAAAGGATGCAGAATAATTGGTTTTCCTTGCTTACGTGCTTTGGGAATATCTGCAAAAGTATTGAGAACCATCTCATTAAAAGCTGTTAACTCTATATCTTTTTGATAATTTAATAATCCAGTAAACATCATTTTCCATATAGCAAGATCTTTACCCCAATTTTCTTTTGAAAGCTTATCATATTCATTGAATAATTCAATATCGATAATTTTCACCTTTGTTCTAATATTTCCATAAAAGTTTGAACACGAGTTTTCATAGATCCAGCACCACTTAACACATATTCTCTTTCTAATTCGAGAAATGGGATTCCTTCTTCTTTTAATTTATTACGGAGCATAAAGATCTCCGCCCACCATAACGCACAAAACTTCATTCTTTGAAAAATAACACCCTCTACCTTAAAATCCTTAATCATTTTCAACATAAATTCAGATCTTTCATGTTGTCCCCCAGACATTCGCGGGCATGAGACTCTTGATAAATATCGTTCAGCTAAGGCATCAAGTGGATCTGATTCTTCATCAACTAAATCCCAAAAGTATCGGGTTCCTAGACATAACGAATCTGTAACAATTAATCCACCCAGATCTTCTATTACTTTTAGATATTCTGGTTCATCAAGCAAACTTCCAACAACCATTAATCTAGCTCTGTGATCAGAACTACCTTCCACATTGTCAATATCCCTAAGTAGTTCTGTTAAAAGTTCATTAAATTGGTCCCTTGGAATTGAAACCCCCGCAGAGATTACATTCAAAATATCTGTACCAGTAATAGGAGGGTCATCTTTCATTCTAAGTTTATATAACTCTTTAAGATGGGTACGGGATTTGTTGTATTTCCTTATTGCATCTCTTAATTTTTCGTCAGTGATTGTGACATTGAAACTTTTTTCGATTATTTTTTTAAACTTAGATAACTCATGTCTAAACCAATCTAATGTTGTTTCATTAACATTACCAGGCACACCCATAATATAGTGAAAGGGAAAAGGAGCTTTATACCTTATATTATCATATAGTCGTCGAATCTGATCACAACAATTACAAGAGACAATACCGTCAAGAAAATTATACTCATTTCTATTTGCTAATTCAAGACAACACCTTGTAAAACTACATGCCGTTGGAGTCATATAGGCATCCCCCATCGGTGTATCAGTACAATCTCTTGCCCTAACTCTTACTGGTAAGATACCAGCAGCATAAATAATTTCCTCAGGGATATATGAGCAAAAATATCCTAAAATTTTCTTTCCCTCATTTTTCCATTGATCTATCCAAGGATTCATAAGGGGAATAGTCTTACTGAATTTTTCCATAACAGTCATTATTTCATCTCTGGTAAGTAACTAAGAAATCCATAATTCTTCAGGTTTCAGAAATCTAGGATTTATATTTAAAATGAAACTTTAATTATAAATTACGTTCTATAAGTTTAAAAAAGTAATGCAGTTCAGCGATGGTTTTTTTTTTTATAAAAAGAATTAAGTATTAAATTAAACATCATAATATAAATAAAATAAACAAAAGGGAAGAAAAGGAAGATTAGTGATTATAAGCAAAATTTAGAAAAGATCAGAAATTTTATAAAAGAAGAATCTCAGAAAGGTAAAATAGTAGTAAAATATCCACCACATCCTTCTCTTCCCGACTTCTTAAGTAATTTCAATATAAAAATCGAATTAGATAATTGTAAAGAGATAATTCTTCAAGAAGAAACTCAACTTGAATTAGGAGGGGCGACTAAAAAGTCATTTTCTTTGGTATATCCGATATCTGAGTCGGAGTCTTTAAACTTTATAAAAAGTAGAAGAATCACCTTAATAGGTCCTGAGATTAAAGAGATATCTACCCCCTCTGTTGATTTTGGCATGTTTATATTAATCGGAGGAAAGAGAATTTCAGAAAATGACTGGACTTCTCTAAGGCAATTTAATTTCATCTCTAATGGTATAGAAGGTTTTTCAATTAGATCGGTACCTCGTAGATTTTGGTGTAGAATCAACTCTAAGATTATTAAAAATAATTTTTCTTTTGAAATCTTAGGAAATGCGATTTTTTATTTATATACTCAAAAATTCAAGAACTTGATAGAAAATATAGAAATTTTGTTCATTGTTTCTTATCCTAACTTAATTGACCAGTTTATTAAAACAACATCAGATATTTCTGCCGATATAAATAAAAAGTGGAAGAGTAAAATAGATAAATGGAAGAAAAATATAGATTGTGATTATGATTGGGGTTGTGAAATATGCCCCTACCGAGAAGAATGCTATAATATTAAAGAAGTTTTAGTTGAACGAGAAAGAATTGGAAATTAGTTTACCATTAAAAAGTGGTAATTAAATGGAACATAAAAAGCTTATAAAAAAACCATTAATCATAGCTGTTGTAGGAAAGGGGGGTGTTGGTAAATCAATTATCACAGCCCTTCTTGCTAAAATTGTTTCACAGAACTATAATTTTAAAATGCTATTAATTGATGCCGATCCTACTCACCCACATTTAAGCAATATGGTTAAATTAATTCCAAAAATAAGTCTTGAAATGATTAGAATTGATGTAATAAATAAAACTTTAGATAAAGAAAAATCTATTCAAGAGTTAGCAGAAAATATTGATTTTGAAGTTTATAACGCAATAGTTGAAGGTAAAGATTTTAGTCTGATTTCTATTGGCCAACCAGAGGATCCAGGTTGTTTTTGCCCTTCAAATACGCTTTTAAGAAAAGTCATTGAGTCAATATCGAAAGATTTTGACATTATCTTAATAGATTGCGAGGCGGGTCTAGAACAAATCAATCGAATGGTAATAAAATCGGTAGATATCATTTTAATTGTGTCAGACCTCTCAATAAGGAGTGTGGAAACCGCCAATACTCTACGAAAAAGTGCGAAGAAATTTACAAATTACAAAAAATTAGGGGTAATTCTCAATAAAGTTAAGGGTAACATTGAGCATATTGTCAATAAACTTGAAGAACTTAATTTGCCACTTCTAGCAAGAATTCCCGAAGATCCTAATATTACAGAATTTGACGCAAAAGGAAGCCCGATAATCGATCTACCAAATAATTCAAAAAGTCTATCATCAATAAATAAGTTAGTGGAAAAAATGCTTAGTAGTAAATATTTGATGGAATAAAAACCTCTTTTTATTCTTTTGAAAAATAGAAAAAAAAAAATTTTAAATATATTGGTATTTCACATTCTAAAGGGAAGTTTTGCATCATCAGGTATTGTATCAATATATTTCTGTCGAAAATCTAAATCTATCATTGGACAATGCTCCGACAAACACTCATGACTATACATAGGATGGCTAAACATTTTATCAAGAATTGTTTTAAAGGATTCTTCCCGGATATTTCCAAAAGAAAGGGGCATAAAACAGCAAGGTTGGACATCACCATAAGGTGAAATATACATATACGCCTTATCAGCAACTCCTCTACATTGACTTGAATGTTGGGTCTGGAAATAAAAATCTCTGCAAACATAAGGAAAGTCTGTTAACGCCCAAACTTTTTCTTCCTCTTCAGGCGTTAATAATACATCGGTTTCATGTAACCACTTACCTGCAGGTGTTGGTAATAAATATCTTACTCCATGCGTACCCATATCTTTTGACATTTGAATAACCTTTTCAAAATCACCATTGGCTAAACTTTCTTTAGTCATGTAGGTAGAAATTACACATTTTAATCCTACATCAAGTGCATTTTTTATAGCGCCCACAGCCTTGTCAAAACATCCTTTTACTCCACGATATTCATCATGTAATTCTGGAACGGGACTATCTATACTTACATAGAGTAGCTCCAAACCACTATCTTTTAACCGTTGGGCGTAATCTTTCGTTACAACTAGACCATTAGTGTCTGTAAATACATACATTGATCTTTCTGAAGCATATTCTATTAGTTCCATTATATCTGGTCTTAATGTTGGTTCGCCACCAAAAAAATTAACTATTAGAGGTTTAGCAGCTTGATCTAATACATCTTTTATCTCTTCTGTAGTAAGATCTCGATGCTTTTCTTTTACGTAATTACCAGTACAACAATGTCTACAACTACACTGACATTCATAAGTGATACCAAACATCAAATAAAACACTGGTCCTGCCTCAGAATTAATCCACTTAGTCAATTTTGCCGGATCGACAGTTAGGGGAAGTTTTAAAAAAGTTTCGGCCATTTCTGGCAAATCATTAGATTCCATTTTTTCCATCAACCTTCAATTATTTAATTTCTTAAATTAATCATTAATTGGATTATGTTTTATTGATTAGTGTTTGAAATTTAAGACAAATGAGTATTTATACCTTATTATCTTTACTCTATTGTCAAGATTTAGTTTCTAAATTTTAAGGAATTTAGCAATCTATTATACTTTAATTTGGGGAGGAATTCGTCGATTTATTAGAATGAGAAATGAGGGAGTTTAAATATTCAGATTAAGATTTATTTCAAACTCTTGAATAATATATCTAATCTATTATACTGATGTTGGTGCCGACAACTACTAAAAAAATCGAAGTAATATGCCCCATTTGTAAAACTAGGGATCTTATAGGTATCCCTGGAAAAAGAATTATAAATAGTTCACATTTAACAACAATTTCAATCCAGAAGGGATTAATTTGCCCTCATCATTTTCAAATTTTCGTCGATAAGAACCTACAAGTTCGTGGTTATCAGAAAGTAGATTTTGAATTAAACCACGATAATTCAATAGAATTAAGGAATGGAATAAAAGCATTTAATCAAAAGGAAGAGAAACAAAGTAACCTTTTTGAAAATATTACCCTTGATGATAAATCAGTAAAAATTAACGCATTCAATAGTGTTAATAAAGTTAAAGACAGTGATTTACAACATGAAAATATCTCAAAACGCAAAGTTGCGACTTTAAAAGACATTTATGAAGAATTTTGGGAATTTATTGATGACGATAATGAAAAATTTCATGTTTTTATTAAAAAAGATAAAAAGCGCAAGAAATTATCAATTGATCCAAATAGAAACGAATATTATAATCCTTTAGAATTAGAGCAAGAAATTTGATTAGGAAATTCTTTTTTTTTAATCTCCTTTTGAGATAACACAATTTTAGGAATTGAAAGATTTAAGTAGAATTGATTTTACAATTATTAAAAAAATTGGTTTAGAGTGAAGAAAATTGTAAAAAATTATTTTTGCATAGCTTTTGTAAAGACCATCTCATCACTAATTACTTGCCAGGTTCTCCAACCATTTGCGACTTTTTCTTTGACTTCTTTAATAAAAGAATCATAACCAATTTCTTGACATCTTTTTAAATTGTTGCAGGTATCTCTACTATATCTTGTGCAAATTAATTTAGTCATTTGACCCGGATCTGCCATTGGCATCGGATTGTTTCCCACATTAGGACATGGATTATCTTCAGAGGAATTATAATCGTCACATTCAGCACAAGTCCAATAACCCTTACTTTTAACACATTTTGAAATACCACAGAATTGACCAGCAAACCCTCCGATATAACACCCTGGACACTTTCCTCTCTCACCACTTTCTATTACTTTATTTAACACTTCTAATGTAACATTGATCTCTTCTGGATTTAGCCCCATTGTAATCCCAGAATCCTTTAAATTGCCACCTTCCCAAATATTTTTCAATTTTATTGCTGCTTCTAAACCTTCTCCAGTATGGCCATCACATCCTAAGCATACAATGCCGCATGGCGCGATAATACCTCTATCTTCTTCCTTTACATCATCTAGTTTCAAATTCAATTTTTCCACCAACTAAGAATTTCAGCTTGATTGAATAATAAATTAAACCATACTTTTTTTATAAAGACATAGTCTCTTTCAAAATTTATATAAAAGAATTTTCATCTTTTTTTTTATTGATTGAATAATCTTTACTGTTACCTTCCAGTTCAAATTTTCAGAGATTTTCAAAACTGTTTTATGTTTTATGTCTCCTATGACTGACTAATTGATTTTTAGAATACATACCTATTCTTAATAAGAAAAAATCTTAGTTTGAATACAAAAGATATAAGAAAATTTAAAATTCAGTACTTAATTCTCAAAATTATTAAATTATTTTATAATAAAACTATAAAAAATAGATAAATTAAAAGGTTGGAAAATATGAGCTATAAATTACCAGATGAAAAAGATTTAGAAGCTATGATTGGTATTGTCGGCAAGGAATACGCTACAAACAACAAGGCTATTACCGCTTCTTACTTATCAAAATCGGTTATGGGATTAGAATCACAGATTCCAGATATTGTAATCCGACCGAAATATGTAGAAGAGATTCGTAAAATCTTAATATATTGCACCCAAGAAAAAATTGCAGTTAGCCCTATTTCGGGGGGATTATCAGGGGGATTTGCGTGTCCAACGATTAAACCTGGAGGGGTTTTACTCGATTTAGGGAGAATGAATCGAATTATTGAAATTGATGAAGAAAACCGCTTTTGCATCATAGAACCGGGAGTTACCAATGGTGAACTTTGGGCTTATATGCATAAATATCATCCAGAGTGGGCGCCTCCTATACCTGATGGCGCACCTCCAGCAGCAACAGTTATGGGTGATGCTATTGATAGAGGGTTTTCACTTTATACATCAAGTGTCGGTCCTCAAGGGGATAACTTTATGTGTGGGGAAATTGTCTTTCCTAATGGCGATGTTGTACGGACTGGTTCTTGGGCACTACCTTTTGCGAAACCTTTCTATAAATATGGTTTGGGTCCTGATATGTGGAGTTTTTTAATGGGATCTCAAGGTTCTTTTGGTGTAATAACTAAAGCTGCAGTTAAAATTTATCCACACCCTAAATTTAAAACAGTAGTCGTCTGGGGTATGGATAACCCTTACGATATGCAAGATCTAACTCTTGAGGTTGGTAAACAAGAATTTGGTATATCCCACAACACTGTAATGGTTCAAGGAGGGAATTATCCTCTTGTTATGGCTCGATGGCCAAAGGATAAAGTTCCACATAACTACGATTTCTATAAAGAAATAGGAATTTCTCAATGGTGGATGAATTGGGAGTGTTGGGCACAGACACAGGAGGAATTGGATTATGTAACTAATAGAATTGATAAAATGGCCGAGGACTTTAAGAAAAGAGCAAAAAGTCCTGATGCAATTATAAAACAAGAACTACATCCTAAACAAATCGCAAGCAGGATGAAAAAGCCAAACAAGATTGCTATTTCATACAGTTTCTGGGAAGCGGGATTTCTGTTTATTACTTGGTATACCCCATGGAATGAATCAGCACATTTCGCCGAGATGTACACTAAGGCTATGGAAAAGTATGGATTTCCACCAGTAATGTGGATTGCTAGTATTGAGCGATGTAGACAAGCTATATGTATGCCTATCATTTGTTTTGATAGTACGGACCCCAAAAACCTTGAGAAGGTTCAGGAATTGAATAGAGAAACTACGGAATATGCGTTAAAACAAGGATGGTTAAATTATAGACCTGATCCGTACATTCATGTGCAAGCTTATTACCAAGCTGCAATGTACTGGAAATATTTACGTGCTTTTAAAAAGCTTGTAGATCCTAATATGATAATGCATCCAGGAAGACTCGCTCTTCCATAAATAAAGGAGGGAAAAAAAAATGGCAAAAACTGGAATGGATAGGCTCGAAGAGCTTAAAATGGATATTTTTAAATGTATTCACTGTAAAGCATGTAGATCCGCTTACAGTGGTGAACCGGATAGAGAAGGCATTGGTGAGTTTGCTGGTAAGCAAGGAACTGTACTATATGAAGGTATAGTAGATGCTTGTCCAGCTGGTATTGAATATGGGTGGGAAGCCTTTTGGAATGCAGGAAAGATGTGGATCGCTCGTGCTATCTTAACTGGTGACTTAGAAATGACTGAAGAAGTTAGAGATGTTATTTTACCATGTATTACCTGTGGTCAGTGTTCAGCTCAATGTGAAAATAAAATTCGTACTGTCGATATTATTGAGGCTTTAAGAGCAGCCTGTATTGAGTCAGGAGTGCCGATGATTGAAAAACACGAATTAGTAGACAACTTAGTAAAAGAGCGAAATAATCCATATGGCGGAGCTGCTGTTGATAGATTTAAATGGGCTAAAGAGGCTGGCTTGGAAAAGTTTATCGATAATAAAGATGCGAAAATTGCTTATTATGTCGGATGTACTGCGAGTTATCGGCAAATAGAAGTTGCGATAGCGACTGCTAAGTTATTTGAATTATTAGGTATGAATTTCACATTAGTTGCCGATGAAGTTTGTTGCGGAAGTCCATTTTTCAGGATAGGAGCAGTTGATACCGCACAGGGATTAATGAGGAAAAATCTTGAAGCTTTTAAGAATGTAGAAATGGTTTACTTCAGCTGTGCTGGGTGTTATCGAACTATTACTATTGATTACCCAAAATGGATGGCTGAAGACGAAGAACTTCCTTTTAAAACTGAACATGCATTTGAACTAGTAGCAAGATTAGTCCAACAAGAGAAAATCAAATTCAAACCTAATAAGGAATTAAAGGGTAAAGTGGTAACATACCATGATCCTTGTCACACTGGTAGACATTTTGCAGTTGATATGGAACAAGAGATGATTGAGAAATCAGAAAATCTAATGATGGATAGTAGAAAAATTAAGAACAAAATCGAAGAATGGTATGAAGTTCCACGTATAATTCTTAGAAAACTTGAAGAAAATGTAGGAATTAAATTTGAAGAGATGTACCGCATAAAGCTTGATAGCATGTGTTGTGGAGCTGGTGGAGGCGTGAGGGCAGGGTATCCTGAATTTTCTCTTAGAACCGCAAGTCTTCGATGTGATGAAGCGAATGCAGTAGGTGCGGACATTTTAACAACCGAATGCCCATTCTGTTGGAGAAATCTTTACGATGCTAATGAACAATACAATCATGGTATGGTTGTAATGGGAATTCTTCAAATGATTACAGAATATAATCTCTTAGATATTACAGAAAAGCCGAACGAAGAAGACTTTTTAACACCATCGATTAGGGAAAATTAAGGAAAAAATCAAAAAAATGAGTGAATAGCTCATTATAATCTTATTTCTTTTTTAAAATTTCTAAACATTTAATACTTCTATTCTCAAAATTTATATTTCAGATTAATTTCTATTTTGAGGTTATTTCTATAGAAAGTATTGAAATAAATAAAACAAATTTATAAGCCCAACTAGCTTTATTTTTAATTAATTACACTAAATACTATTTTGTCAAGTAATTTTATGAATATAAAAAAAATAGCACCAATTATCGTTATCGGGATAATTGCAGTTTTAGTTATTGCTCTAATTATTGTATTTCTACCACCGGGATCAACACCAGCCCCCGGTTCTAAGAAAGCAATCATATTGGGAAGTGCAAATGATTTTTTTAGAAAAGATGGAGAACCAGATTTTAACGATGGGCATGATGCAAAATTTTCTAATGAATCAGCTCAATTCAATTGGTCAGGAAGTTGGAATACAAATGGAACGGGATGGATGGATGAACATGGAATTGGCCATAATTCATCTGGATTTATAGCGTTAGCGGCTTTGGGTGGAGGAGGCTATGTAAATATGGAATGGGTATACAACTGGACAGACTTCTATACATTGCTTAAATTTGCTGTATATAATTTTTCTGCCTGGATTAACGTCACAACTAATGCTTGGACTCCTACTATAATAAATATTCCCCCAGGAACAGGAGCTAGAATAGGGTTACGTTGGTTAAATTCTAGTAACGGGATTGTTAGAACAGATTGGTCAATGGGGATAATTGGATTGACTCCCGGGTGGAATTTTCTAAATGTAACCGGTATAGCTGATAATTCCACACCTAACGAAATTACTCAATTACAATTGGTTTTAGCAGTTGAAGGGATTATGCTTCCTTGGGACATGGTGCTTTTTGATGATCTTAACATAGAATATTGGTTTCCACCACCAATTCCAAGTCCACTCCCCAGCAATATTGATACCGATGGTTTCCCTGCTCAAGCACTTCACGTCTATTGGGTTCTAAGGAATAATGGGTACGCGAATGATAATATATTCTTAATGCTCTATCATAAAGATGATCCAACAATAGATATCTATGTAAACGATTCAATATCAAATGATTTGCCCGAAGCAATTGTTGATGTGGAAGATGATAATGTGACTGCAAATAGGTTTAAACAAGAACTAAATATCTCAATCTCGGGTTCATTTGCCTCAGGAATACAAGCTAAAGATGAATTAATCATTTTTATCACAGACCATGGTTCAAATAAAGTGTCTAGTGATGGGAATGCTACATTTCATTTCGAGGCGGATGACAGCTATATTACAGAAGGAGAATTCTTTAACTTAGTTAAACAGATAAGCTGTGCACGTATGTTAATAAATATTGATATGTGTTTCAGTGGTAATTTTCTAAATGAAAATGCGAACATAGGGTCAAGTTGGTATAATATACCTAACTCCATATTGATCTCCTCAACAACAGATCTGCTGTCATGGTATTGGAGAGATAATAATAATGCCGATGGGTTTGCGGGATCATGGTTTTTTCATCAATTTTGGGAGCAAATAAATCAAAGTCAAACAGTTGGCGATGCTTTTACTAATGCAAAAAATTTTGTTCCCGCTGGTCAAGTGAACTCCATAGATGATATCCAAACACCTTTAATCCAAGACAATTTGGGGATAAAAGATACTTGGGTTTTAATCTAAAACTAAATTATACTGAAATTTAAACATACAATTAATTTCAAAATTTTATTAAATAATCCAAATTCCAACTCTGATATTTTTTTGGCTTAAAATTTAAATTTGACTTAGGATTTATTCTAACTTAATATTAAATCAGCAAACAACAATCGTGAAACATATTTTAACAAAGAGAAAATTCTTTATTTTTCTTGTAATAGTCGCTTACTCCTTAAACTTGACTATTTTCCTTTTAACTCCAAAAATATTGAGTAACGATGCATTCAGTCTTGGCGCAGCTAATGATGATACCACTGCTCCTGTAATTACTTTTGTGAAACCTGATACTAATGACACTTCAATAAGAACAAGATATTATGATTTTATTGTAAACATAACTGATGCTAATCCCCCTTTACCTGGGAATGTGACAATTGAAATATCCAATGCAAGCATCTCCTTTTTTAACGCTTCTATGCTTTATGATCAAGGAATCCAATGGTTTTTCTCTTGGGAGAATACAACATCATATCCAAATGAAAACACATATATAATTAGGGTGAGAGCTATAGATTCTTCGTCAAATGAGAATGCTGGTTTATCGAATGACTTGTCTGTTTTTTTAGACATAAATGAAGGGGGAGGTTTTGATACCCTAAATTTTGTGCTGTATATTATCGCTGTGGTCTTTATTTTTGCTCTAATCATGCTATATTTTAATAAAAAACGAGTATTCTTAAAAAAATTTAAAGACGAAAGTTAGATGTGAATATTAATCCTTAAGCTTATGATTGGATAATTATATGCTTGAGAAGAGCATAATAAGATTAAAGTATCGTGAGTTTTCTTACCTTTTGTTAAGCCCCCGTCCAAATTTTTTATGATTTAAAATAATTATAAACGTGATGATTCAAATTCAAAAAAAATAAATGTCAAGATTTTCATTAATTATAAAATAAGAAAATATGCCATAATCGGGGTTTCTTTGAATTTGATTAACATTGAACAGAAGTCAGCTTATCCATATATCACCAAATTTAAAAAAGAGCCATTTAAATCATTTGCTATCGTTAAAAGAAAAGAAATTGGACGTTTTTATGTAAAAGATTATAATAGATTACTTGGGTTTTACAATTCTTTTGATGAAAATTTATTACATGATTCTAGTCTAACGTTAGAAAAATTGTTTTGGATCACTTTACTTGGAAAATATCTCAAAGAAGAAAAGAAGAAAAAAAGAGATGATCTATTTAGTTATATTAAAAAATGTGAAATCAGGAATGAGGAACAGTTAGGATTTAAGCCTTCTCTTAATCCTCACAAACACCCCGATATTTACTCTACTTATTTTGCTCTAGTAAGCATAAAAAATATTGGACTTTTAAAGGAATATTTCGCTTCAGAAAATCAGAGCCATATTAAAGAAGAGATCAAGAATTTTATCTTATCTCTTAAAAAAGGTAATATATTTTTACATTGCCATGATAAAGAATGTGAAATTTGTAAAAATAATTCACCTTCAATGACTCTATTTTACGTAATGGAGATTTTCACGCTACTAGGTGTGGACATTCGCAATAGTAGAGATCAATTCCGTACGTTTATTGGGGAAACGAAAAAAAAGAGCAATGGATTAATTTATAAATATTTATGTTTAAAATATATTGATTTAGATTCTGAAGTAAAAGAAAAAGAAATTCAAAGTCTTCACCAGTATCAAAAAGAAAGTGGTGGTTATGGATTTAATCAAACGGAGATTCTTAACGATACTTTTTGGATAGTTTATATACTAAACTTATATTCATGGCTTTTAGATTATAATCCCTCAGGTGTATATTCGTTTATAAATAATCAATTAAATGAGATCTTAATTAGTACCGAAATTTGGGATGTTGCACATTTAATTGCTACTTCCAAATTAATTGTCCTTTTATCGTTGATATGGAAGAAATTTATTAATGAAATTGAAAGGGTAATATTTAAAGAATTAGAAAAGGAAAAATTTATTGATTTAAGTCAATTAAAAACGAATTTTGGTTTATCAAGTGATATTGAAGATCTAATCTCATATATTAATCTTAATTACAATTTTAATCTTAGAATTTTAGACAACAAAATCGAATTTAAAAATTACCTTAGGAATCTGAGTAAGGGAAAACAAGATTTTATCCAGAAATTTTATGATCAAATTAGTAACAAAAGTATTGTTTCTCTTTCAGAGATGCTTAAGAAATATAAAACTTTGAATCTGGAAACTCTAAAGCTGAAAGAAGATATTATTCCTATCATCAACGAGATGATTTCAAAGAATTTTTTTAAAGGAAATATTCGAGTAAAAAAACCATTCTTAGCTAAAACAAAATACAACTTTTATTTGAACAATAATTTAGAAAAAATAATAGTATCTGATACTGAAATAAATACAGAGAGAATTCTTGAGGAAAAAGACAAAATAGAAGATATTAGAAATGACATCTATAATATTACCTTAAAATTACAAAACATAAGTGATCATATTAGAGAAGAAATTGAGAGTTATC
The DNA here is from genome assembly GCA_016839705.1 of Promethearchaeota archaeon. Taxonomy (GTDB): domain Archaea; phylum Asgardarchaeota; class Lokiarchaeia; order Sigyniarchaeales; family SOKP01; genus Loki-b32. Next base: position 42,442 of record JAEOTR010000019.1, read on the forward strand.
TTCTGATTGACGAGGTTGATTATGCTAAGGAAAGACTGAAATTTATAATAAGAAATGCGGTAATAGAGGCTGATTTTTTAAATGAAAATATTGAAAATTCATTCAATGAAGATCTATATTTTATTCAATTAAAAACGATTTTAAGCACTGAAATAACGCAATGGAACAAGGTTTATTCCGTATTGCATAATAATTTAGTAGAAGTCGATTCATACCTTAAAGGAAAAATAAATGAGAAGGAGATATTAAGGAATTTAGATAAATTATTAGAAAATTTAATGGAGAGACTTAGTTTAATTGAAGAAGACTTAGATAAGAAGTTGGATTCATTTAAGAGAATATTTAGTGAAAACCTTGAAAAAAAATTTGCTGAAATTAAATTACTTCCAATTATTCAACATTTGAATCAACTAATTGATAATATTAACAGATATGATAAAATAATTTATAATATCTCCCAGCAAATAACTGTAAAAGAAGCAGATATTGTTGATAAACATAGAAAAATAATAGATAATTGGATAGGTATTAAAGAAAAATACGAAAACGAGTATAATTTTTATAATGAGGGATTTCAGTTTTTTAAAGAGCATTTGAATAAAATTGAGGCTGTACATGTAGAATTAAATAATGAGATATCGAAGATCGGAGAAATAACAAAAAAGAAGATCTCAGCAAATCAATTTCAAGAGGCTTTTGAAATAATTAAAAATGAATCCGACATCGTACTAAATGAAAAAATAACGGAGATTAAAAATCTTCAATCTGTCGTGAAGAATGAGATATCAAAAAAACAGAAGCTCTACTTACTATATAAACATTTAAATGATGATCTAGATAATTTAGAATCAACGATTATTGATTCTATAGCCAAACAATCACAATCTTTAAAGGAGAAGGTTACAGAAGAGAGAAATAAAACAGAGGTACAAGATTTTGATAATTTTGTTTCCCAGGAGGTGATTAACTTAAAAAACGCATTAGTAAATACTAAAGCTAGACTTGATCAAATAAAAATTTTAGAAATAAGGGAAATAAATAAAGAATTTGACATGCTTCAATCTGATTTTGACAAAGCAAACAAATTGTTTACAAAGAAATTTAATAGCTGTATTAAATCCATTGAAAATTTTAAGGAGAAATCAAAATTAACAATTCTACAATGGGAAAATTTCGTTAATTTTTTCATTAATGAAACAGCTGAATTAAAAGACGAGTTTATCAATGAAGTAATTTCAAACAGAATAAATGTAATGGCAATAGAGAACAAAACTAATAATATTAAACTTGTTGATTTAAGAGATGATTTAAAACTTTCTTGTAAGGTTCTAATTAAAAGATTAAAGGATATGATTGATATCTCTAAAATATCTGCTGATTTGAATGAAAACGATAAATCAGTACTAATTCACACGGACTTTTATTATTTAAATAAAGAACTAAGAAATTATATAGATAATCACTTGTTAAAATTAAACAGAGAAAGAGTTGGGAAGATTCTATCCCTCTATGATTCAAGTATTAGGAATTTAACTTTAGGGACAAATATGCTAGAGCTTCAAAATAGAATTAACGATTTAAATGTTTTTGAAGAAATTATCCCAAAGAAATTCTATGATAAAACCAGTGAACTTCAGATTAATCAGGAAAGAAAAGAATTTCTTGATACAAAGGAATATTTTGAGTCAGTAATAGAAAGTGAAAGAAAGGCTATTATTACTATAAAAATTGCGCTTGATCTTTTTAACTCAATGCAAAGATTTGTTGATCAAAAGTATAATAAATTAAAAATTGAGTTAAAAGAATACTACAATAGATTTGTAAAAGATTCTGAAAACTATGATTCTTATTTAGAAAACCAAGAGAACTTTGAAAATAAAAAACAAGAATTCGAGGAGAGATCACAAGAAATACAGAACCAAGTAGAAAATGAATTAAAGAAAATATCTTATAAAATAGATGATTCAAATAAGTTAATACCAGAGATAAGAGAAACATTTGTAACGAAAAAAAACGATTATTTAGAAGAGTTCAATAATAAAACTGAGAAAATTAATGATCAAATAGAGATCATGAAAAATGAATCTTTTCGGGAAAAACTAATAGACTTTATAAATAGCAATAAAATTAAATTAAGTCAAATGCTTGGAAATCTTGAGAGAAAAGTAGAAGATAATATCGAAATTAAAGAATTTAAAAAAATCAACATCTTAATCCAAAAAAGAGGAAAGAATATAGAAACTGAGATTAAAGAGATTAGTAGAGCCGCAAATATTATGATAAGAGAATATAATAGGCAATCAAAAAACTTTCAACAAATTTCTAAATTTGTATTAGATGATTATAATAAATTCATTATCGAATTCAATGAGATACTGAATGAAAAAGTAAAATCATTAGAACGCTTAATTTTGAAAGCTTATATCAACATGATAATTAAAGCTGTTGCTAACGAATTCTTAACAGTGAGTTTTTTAAATAATGAACTAAAGATTAGGAAGCAAAATATCCAAGATCATTTATTATTCCTAATAAGTACAGGAGAATTAAAAGGGAAATATGATCCTCGATTTTTTATATATTTTGAAAATCCAGATGTAATGGATGGTTTAGATGAGACAGAATTAGAAGTTATAAAAAGTACTAATTATAAATTACAGATGTTTAAACACAATCTAAGAAACTTTGCTGTTCAATATGGCAGTATAATCGCATTCTTTTCTTCTATTGTAGCTATCTCATATTACTTATTTCTTTTTAGTGGTAGTAATCCCGTTGCACTTATTTTACCCATTATTTTTACAGTACTCATTTTAGGATATTACTTAATGAGGAAGAGGGAAGAAAAGATTAATTGATTATTAACTTCTTTATAGCCTTTCTTTTCTGGGGTACGCATATAGATTAATGTTAGAGAAACTAATCATAGTCCATTATGAATTGAACATAATCCTCATGTTTTTTGAGATATCCTTGAAAACAAGCTTGGTTAAAATGAGTATAAAATATTATATCAACGATTTCTTCATCTCTGGCAAGATCCTGAAACTTTTTAAAGTCTAACTTCCCGTTTTCCCCAAATGTTTTCACGAGTTGAATTAATGCTTTCACATTTTTATTTAAATACCTTTTTCTCGATTTTTGAGGTTGGTTCTTTTTCCCTTTTAACTTTAATATTTTATTTTTCATATTGGGTAGATCTAATTTAATTAAGTCAGAATAAAAAGTCACTCCAGATTCCTTTATTTTTTCATACTCCTCGCTATTGCAAAAGTCATCTAATTGGCTAAGAATGTCATCAATAGAGCGGTTTGCTAGCATCTCTTTTTCTTTTTCTCTTCTTTCCTTAAAGTTTTTTATGAGATCCAAGTCTGCACATTTGCTTATCTCAGATACAGAAAAAGTAATGGATTTTCGTTGCAAGTTTTCGTTTAACTGAATTTGCTTATATTCGGTTAAAATAGATTTCATTAAGTTTTCTTTTCTTCTAGCAACGTGATAGAAAGGAATATCAACAGTATCTTCAGTTACGAGTATATAACACCTTCCAGGGGCGTACCTACCAGTTCTACCTCGCCTTTGAATTAATCTTATTTCAGATGGGACCGGTTCATAGAATATTATTCCATCTACATTTGGGATGTCAATTCCCTCTTCAGCAACGCTAGTCGCTATTAATACATTTATTTTATCCTCTTTAAATTTCTGAAGAATATCAGTTTGTACTTGTTGAGAAAACCCAATATCATCTGTTTTGGAAGATTGGCCAATAAATTTTTCAATTAATAATTGATTTTTAAATACGCTACTCAATTTTTGCTTTAAAAATTCAGCCATCTCTCTATATTGCGTAAATATTATGATTTTTTTATTATTAAATTCTTCTACTTCTTCGCGGATAATTGAAATAATCTTCCTAATTTTTGGATGAGTTAAATTTGATAAATTTTCTTTTTCAATCACTGAATCGATGAACATAAAATGTTTTGAATTCACTATTCTTTTTGCAGATAAGATACCTTGCTCAGCCTTATTTTTCAAACGTTCTAAAAAAGAAATAAAGAGTGAAATATCTTGTGTTTCGATTAAATCTTTTGCATGAAGTAAAGAGACACAACTTGAACAATAGGAATATACAGAATGTATGTCAATGTCATTTTCTTTAATTATATCAATAATTTTTGGTTCCTGATAAAATAAACATTCTAAATACTCATCTTCTAATTCGTAACCCTGTTCATATCTTATTGAGATCGTTAAATCATGTGAAATTCTCAAAAAATCTAATTTCGAGTAATATCTTTTGAAAGGATTAATCAATTTTCGATCTATGAAGAACCTTAAAAAGCCTTGAAATAAATTTTGCCACACTTGGCTTAGTTCCATAATTTTTGTTGGTAGATCTACTAAATTTATAAAAGTATCTATATCATGAATATAGTTTTTTACATCCTCATCTTCATAACTTCGATATACTATATTCTCAATTTGTAGATTATCACAGATTTCTTGGATTCGTTCATAATCTTTTCCAGGTGATGCTGTCAATCCTAATATCAATGGATCATTACATGTTTCGATATATTCTTTTGAAATGAAATTGTAAGAATATCTCCCTTTTGTTTTATGAGCTTCATCAAATATAATTAATGAAACTTGTGTTAAATCATAGCGCCCTCTCACTATATCGTTATTAATTACTTGAGGGGTAGACACTATTATATTCGAATTTTTAAATAAATGTATCCTTTTATCAGGAGATATTTTTCCTGTGAAGGAGATGATTTTTTCAGCATCAAGCTCTAGAAATTTTTCACAGGAGCTTTTATGCTGAATAATTAATGGTCTTGTAGGAGCAAGAACAATTATCTTTCCCTTGGGATATTTTTCAAGAGAATGAGCAATCAATAAAATACCAATAATCGTTTTTCCTAACCCAGTAGGCAAAACAACTAAAGAATTTTTAGTTTTACAACTTCTAACAATGTTTTCTTGATAATGTCGGTACAAGACAGTATCTTTTTTTATATAAAGCCCATTGTAATATTTTCTTGATTCGATATGCATGTTATAGAGAGGAAGAGGTTTTTTCTTTTTAAAAATAATATCGCTGTTAGATTATTATAATATTGTGTTGAATTTTAGCTATTGAATTTACTTATTAATTGAGAAATATCTTATTAAATTCCATGCTTAATGGTCAAGATTATGCTAGGAAAAATAGAATCTTCTTTTTCACAATTTCCCGTCTAATTATTCCCTTCTCTTCTAAGAATTTTAAAGTTAGAACTACCCAATCACGTCCGATTATACGTGTGAATCGTCTAGTTTTAGGGTATATAATATCAAGGATTTGATCAGGAGATACTCCCTTTTCTGAATAATTTTTAATAGCATCCAATACTTGTGCTTGGCGTTCATTCATCCGTTCCATAATTGCAGCAATAGTTTCTTTTGGATTTTCGATAGTTTCACCATGTGCGGGAAGAATTAGTTTCAAATTAGGTAGACTCTGCATTTTTTTAATAGTTTCAATATAATCTGTAAGATTTGACTCGGGTGGTCCAAGCCAAGTTGATCGCATTTTTAAAACATTATCCCCAGAAAAAAGGACCCCTTTTTCCTCATTATAGAGAGAAATATGCTCAGGGGAGTGTCCGGGAGATGGAAAGATTTTCCACGGTTCACTATTAATTAGTATAACTGAATTATTATCAACAATTTCATCGGGTTGATCTAAATAAGAAAGACCGTGGATACTCCTAAAAAATAAAAGTGTCCCAATATGACGAAGTCCATTCCAAATTTTTTGTATAAATTCATTTCTAACTCGTAAATAGTCTTCATAATCATCACCTCGAAAAGTGGTTTCGAAACTTACTTTATCTTTTATAGTTTTAGCAACATTCTCTGTTAAAACGATCTTTAAACCAAGAGCCTTACTGACAAAATTTAAACCACTAAAATGGTCAGAATGACCGTGACTCACGATTATTCTTGTAATCTTAAATTCTTTTCTTTGCTTTTTAAATGAACTCTCTATTTTTTTGAATTCCTTAAGAAAGAACTTTAATGCTTTCTGGTATCCATATCCCGCATCAAAAATGATACCATCATTTCCCGCTAAAATATAAATATTATCTGAAGGTCTGAATCTTCCCTTTTCTTCGATTAAAAAAATCTCAGGATAAACTTCTCTCATTCAACTTTGAAAAATATTAACTGAAAAAAAAACTTTTGAATAATTCCCAAGTGATTGTTTTTGCTCTCCTTAATACTAAGGAGGATCTAGAATTTTTCATAAAGAACAGAACGATTAAAAAAGGGAGGTAAGATTTTAAATAATGGATCAAATATTCTTTATTATTTTTATGTTAAAGAAAGGTGAAAAGAATCGATCTTAAAAATATCTTAATAACAGGTTCAGGTTCTGGTCTCGGTAGAGCAATGGCAATAAGGTTAGCAGATGAAGGATATAACATAATTTTAAACGGTAGAACTGAAAGTAAGTTGATTGAAACAAATGAGATATTAAAAAAATTCAATATTAAATCTACAATAAAAGTAGGAGATGTATCAGATTCTAAATTTGTTGAATCGATGATTTCGGAAATTATTGAAGAATGGGAATTACTTTATGGAGTTATTAATAACGCTGGAATCAGTAAGGGAAGTGCTTCAATTCTAGATAAAAACGAAAAAGATATGCAAAAAATAATGGATATAAATTTTAAAGGAGCATGGTTAGTATCAAAATATGCAGCTAAATGTATGATAAAACAGAGAGAATTAAAACCTTTAAGGGGGAAAATTATTAATGTGTCCTCAATAGCGGGATTAGATCCAATGCCAGGTATTGGAATATATAGCTGTAGTAAAGCAGCATTGAATATGTTAACTAAAGTCCTGGCAAAAGAACTGGCACCTATAATAACCGCAAATGCAATTTGTCCAGGGTATCATGTTACACCAATATATAATAATGATCCAAAACTAATTCAAAATTTCTGGGATTTGATAAACATGAAACCGCTCTTAAAAAGAGTAGGAACTGCTGAAGATGTTACAGGATTGATTTCCTATTTGGTATCAGACGATTCAAACTACATGACTGGTCAAATTATAAGTATGTGTGGTGGGGTTGTACTTCATTAAGGTGAGTTCTGAGTTAATGCCTGTTTAAAATTCTCTTAGTTTTAAAAATATTTCAATGAGCTCTTTCTTCCAAATATTTTGATATATAACAATATTTTTTTAAAAAAATTTGTGAAACAGATTCACAGAATAATATTAAAACTTATATCAAGAAAAAGAGAAAAAGAAAAAAAAAAATAAGATATTGTATAAATTTCGAGATTAATCGTTAATTCTTAGAAGTATTTAATGGCAAGTAAAATGTCGTCCCGAGTTACCTTCTTACGTTTTGCATGTTTGGTTAAAGATAATGCGGTTTTAGTAAGTTTTTCAGCTGATTGACCCATCCAATCAACTAACTCATCTACAGCATCTCGAGCAACGATAACAGCGCCATTGTGTTTCATTAATCTTCTAATAGGACTCCAACTAATATATTCAGACATTTTTAATTCCTCCACTTTATAATTTTTAAATGATTATTTTTGTTAATTTTTGTTATTATTAAAGAGTTTATTATATAGATATTGATCTTTTGGATATTTAAAGATTTTGATATACTCTTGATTTACTTGGGATAAAAATAAAAAAAATTGAACGACAAAATTCGAAGTTATAAAAATGATCAATCTCGTGTAAGTTAGTCTATTTTATTGGATAGGTAAATCTTGTTAAAATTTAAGACTTTTAAATATAAATCAATTCAATTCCTCATCAAAATTGACTTTCTCGAAATTAATTTCAAAGATTTAAGAAATTCGATCAAATTTCGAAACGCTGAACTAGCTATTTTTGCAATATCGATAAGCTAGTATTTTTAAAATTTTCATTTAAGAAGTAAGCGATTGGGCAAAATAAGAAGAGTTTAGAAACAATTTATTAATTTCGGTTGAAAATCGATATGTTAATAAACTAAAGTTAGAAAACTTAAGAATATAATCATCAATATCGAGTAAAATAATAGGAAAAAAATTACCATACCAGTTGTTCATATTTACATTTAGTACATTGAATTTCCTCTCCTTTTTTTGGAAAATAAGGGAGATTGGCTCCACAATACTTGCATTCTAAATCGTGTATATCGTCGAGATTATTTATGATTTCTCTAGTTAAAAGTTGTTTTTTAAATTCATTTGATAATGACGTTAAAAATGAAATAAGCACATGATGGTTTTTCGAGGTGCCGATTATTTCTACCTTATATGATGCAATCTGCCCAATTATTAATACATCATCTGTCGATTCTAAATCAGATCCAAAATACCAAAAGATTCTTCTTTCTGGATCCTTTGTTATTAATTGAAGGCTTTTTCTTAAGAAAACCTGTTCTAAGATATTGAAATATAAATCGGAATTATAATTTCCTAATGCTCCAATCCCTAAGCTTTTTATTGCTCTTTTCATTTCGGGAATTTGGGAAAATTCTCCGATATAAGAACTTGGGATTATCTTAGGATTAATAGTTATATTATCTAATTTTACATTAATCGGTTCTGAATTAAGGACCCGTATAAAATCTTTGTTATTCACAAAGGTGACTATTGATCTTATCTCTCCTTCTCTTCCTAAAAAGAGAGGAGTAAAATGTAAATTAATTTGCTTTTTGCCTCTTTCGTTTAATTCATCAAATTCAAGAGTTATTTTTGTTTCTTCCCCTTCTTCAATCGGTTCGGGAATGTATATAGTAGGAGGATAGCTTCTCGTGAGTGTTAAGAAATTTGAATAGTAAGTCTTAATTTTTACTTCGGTTATTGGCGCCATACTTTCATTTACTAATTGGATTGAAAGAACATAATGCCCACCATAGGGTTTAAATTCATGTAATAGTAATATTTTATTTTCCTGATCAAAAGTTTCAAATGAATATTTAGGAAACTCTTTACTTTTCTTTTCTGCTTTACTTTTAAAAACCACGAGATTTTGTGTCAGATCTGGGCTTATACCATTTCTTTTTTCCTTCATAATAGATGAAGATGATTGTTAATTGTCAAGTTTGATTTGAATTTCTAAATTTCGATAAATAATAATACGACAATTTGATTTATATATTTTTTAATATTAATTTTTTTACTTTCATTACTTACTTAATCCTAGTGATATATAAAGAATTAGAAGCATTATTTGAAAGCTCTACAATTAAACCTTCATTTGAGGAAGTTCATGTTATATTGAGTTTATTTATATTTGATGAGCATCGGGAAGGAATTGGAAGATATCGCTTACAGAAAGAATTATTAATTGGTGAAGGAACAGCTAAATCCTTAATTAAAAAACTTAATGAAAAAACAAGATTTTTAATTGTAACTGACAGAGGGAAACGAAAAGGACATATACTTACAGAAAAAGGGAATAATTTTTTAATTGAAATTAAGAAGAATATACCGATATTAAGAGAAGGAGATCTATCTATGTTGAGGAGTATTATAATCATCGAATCGTCCAACATTAACCCATACTTTTGTTTAATAAAAAGCGCTGCAGAAAATATTACAAATGGAATTGAACAAAGAGATGCTGCAATTAAAGTTGGAGGGAGCGGTGCAACTTGTCTTATTTATAATGGAAAAAATTTGGTATTTCCTTCACGTTTAGATTCCGATGATTCCTTTAATATCATAAAAGATGATATTCTTAACTATTTTAAAAAGGAGATTACCAAAAACAAAATTAACTTAGAGAAAAATGATGTTATCATTATTGGTTTAGGAGAAAATACACAAAAGTCGAGATTGGCAGCATTAAATTCTGCCCTAACATTGATAGGAAGTTAGAGGTTATTAGTAATTTATGAAGAGAGAAAATGATATAAAGTTAATCCTCCCATTAAGCATTGTAGAGGAATTAAAAACGTGTAATAGAAAGGCATTACCAATAGAATCGTGTGGATTAATTTTCGGAGAAATTGCTGAAGTTGAAATTAATCTTGAAAAGCGTCAAATTCATTATAGAGGAAAGCGATTTTATTGTATAAAATCAAATGTTGAATCTTTAGGATCTTTTAATTTAATCCAGGATTCAGATAAGTATTTTGAAATACATCAAGAAGCTGTGATAAGAAATAAGTTAAGAATGATAAGTATTTTTCATTCTCACCCGGTTCCGGCATATCCAAGTTCTATCGATGTAGAGAATATGAAATTCCTCGATAAAGATATTGGGAAAGTTAAAAATCCATTTAAAAATCAAATTTGGACGATAATGAATATGGAAACAGAAGAAATTAACGGGTTTATTTATTTTAATGAAGAATTAATGCAAATTGATTTACAAATACGAAAGAATTAGTGTAAAAAAACAATTTATTGAACCTGTTTATAACCAGCCTGATCTATGGTACATAATTGAATCGCGAAACCACTACCCGCATCCCTCTCTTTTGAACTTGTGATTGCAGTTTTTATTAACTCTACTCCATCTGATTTAGACATGTCTGGCTTCCAATCCGCTTCTAACACTCCTAATGAAAAAGGTGAGCCTGAACCGAAGGATATAAAACTGTCCTCTTCATACAAGGTTCCTAACATGTCTATACCATAGAGTTTACCTAATTTTTCCGTTTGTGAATAACCACCAACAATCATCATGCTCATGAAAAAACTTCTACCACTAAATAGTATATTGCGGCAAACGCTAGCCATATATTTAGGACCAGGAACTACTTCTTCCTCTACTTCCTTTATTTTTGAAAGAGCCCGTAATTGGTTTACAACATACTGACAGTCTGCAACCCCTCCGGCGATGGTAGCTGCTGTAAAATTATTAATTTCAAACAATTTCTGAGCTTGTTTTGAGGCAACGAGAAAACCTCCAGACGCTTGGCTCTCGGTACCAATCACTACACCATCTTTAACGATGATTCCAACTGTGGTTGTGCCCGTTTGAATAGCTTTAGCAAGTTCCTTTTCATTGATAATGTGATTATTTATATTATTATTTATCATTTTTTTCTAGGTAATATCTGTTATAATCAATAACTAAAGATTGATATGTTATGATAGATAAAAGTTATTTCTATATTTATTTTTCCTTAATAGATCATAATTTAGTTCGCATTTTAAAAAAATTTTAAAGATATCGTTCGTTATCAATAACATTCAGTAAAAATCTTTTTAGTTATAATACCATGGCAAGGTCTCACGCGAGGAGCAAACGTAAATATACCGGAAAGAAATATAGGCATTTTAGGAAGAAAAGAAAAAGAGAACTTTCTCGCCCTACAGTAGATACGGTTGTTGGGGAGGATAAGAAAAAAAAGCAAAGAACTCTTGGTGGAAATGCTAAGATTAAATTATTTTCTACAAATTTTATAAATGTGACTGACCCAAATACTAATAAGACGTCAAAAGTTAGAATCTTAGGATTTGAAAGTAACGCTGCTTCAAAAGATTTGAATAGAAGACATATTTTAACAAAAGGAGCAATTGTTGAGACTGAATTAGGGAATGCAAAAATAACTAGTCGACCAGGACAGCATGGTACCCTTGATGGGATTCTTATTTTAAGTTAAAATTTGATAAATTATTCTTATTCTTGAATTTTAATATTTTTAACGTTGGCTTTTTTACCTTCAGTTATCTCAGTATTATTACTTCCACAATGCGAGCATTGAAATAATTGTAATCCCGTTAATTGAGCCTCTTTTGTTATAGAAACGACGGTGTCTTTATTACACTCTCGACATTTAATTTTACCTGGAGTCATTTTGATTGTTAATTTAGCTCCTTCGGCAATTGAGCCTTTAGTAGCCATCTCAAATGATCGCTGAAGTAGTTCAGGTACAATAAGAGTTAATTCACCAATTTCTAGAAGAACCTCTGTTATTTTTTTGGCTTTATACTTAATTGCCGTAGCCTCAGCTACTTTAAAGATGTTATAAGCGAATGAAAATTCGTGCATGATAATCCTTTAAGATTTTGAGTGTAATTTCCTAATTTCCTTAGCAACTTCAAGCAATATTTTAGATTTTTTCTTTCCTTTTGCGTCTAAAACTACCCTACCCGGATCATCCCACCATGTTCTAGAATATTTATATCCTTGTTCAATAGTCGCATTGTATCCTAGATTCTTCGCTGCTTTGGCAATATCACTAGTAGTAACTTTATCTAGCGCAAATTTTTTTGGCAATCTTCTCCCTTTACTTCGACTTCTCTTCCCATCAAAGTATTGTGGCCAGAAAATTAAGAAGGGTTTTCGTAATCTCATAAAATTATCAAATGAGTGAGTTTTATAGGAAAAAACAATATGATAAAAAACTCTTTAACTAATATAAAAATTATTAGTTAAAATTATAGATTCCTCAGAAATAAATATTAATTAAGCACATTTACTATTCCTTATAATAATTTGGAAAAGAAACCCAACATGAATTTAAGAGAATTAGTGGAAAATCAAGCGAAAAAATACAAGAACAAGACCTTTTTGTTCTGGGAAGATTCTAAAATTTCATATTCTCAACTGAATGACTTAACTAATAAAGTAGCGAATTTTTTATATGAGTTGGGAATAAGAAAAGGAGATAAAGTAAGTGTTTACTTACCAAATATGCTTGAATATGTTTACCTTTATTTAGGCATTCCCAAAATTGGGGCAATTACTGGTCCGGTAAATGCTTTGTTTAAAACTCGAGAGGTAACATTCGTAATTGAACATTCAGAAGCGAAGGCTATAATAACAATCCCAGAACTCATGGATATAGTCAATGAAATAAGGAATGATCTTCCTAATTTGAAACATGTAATTGTAATAGGAGAACAAGTTGAGAATTCGCTTAACTTTTGGAAACTAATGGATAAAGCTTCAAATGATGCGCCTCCTAAGATAGAGATTAATGAAAAGGAGGATATAGCAGCTATTCTTTATACGTCAGGTACTACCGGATTCCCTAAAGGTGTTTTACAAACTCATTTTAATATTCGGAGAAATGCAGAAATGACACGAGATTACCTAAATCCCACTGAGGATTTTCGATTTATGCTCATTTTACCGTTATTTCATGTCAATGCTCAAATTGTTACTGTTATGACTCCCTTCTTAGCAGGTGCTAGTTGTATTTTAACTCGTGGTTTTTCAGCCCAAACTCATTGGGAAACTGTAGCAAAGTATAAAGCATCAACCTTTAGTGCTGTTCCAACAGTGCTTTCTATCTTGCTTAAAATGCCACATGAAAATTTAGATTTATCTTCTTTAAAGTTTGTAGTTTGTGGAGCAGCCCCATTACCAGTAGAGGTATTTAGAGAGTTCGAAACAACTTTCAATTGTAAAGTTGTTGAAGGTTATGGTCTTACCGAAGGAACGTGTGTTTCTTCAGTAAATCCGTTACCCACGGAATCTGAAGATAGACGTAAAATAGGAAGTATCGGATTAGCTATACCCGGTAATGAAATGAAAATCGTAGATAATGAAGGTAATGATGTCCCTCCAAACACTAAAGGGGAGATCCTTATTAAAGGTGATAATGTTATGAAAGAATATTTTAAAAATCCCGAAGCAAATGCTCAAACACTTAAAGATGGATGGTTATACACTGGAGATATAGGCCACATGGATGAAGATGGATTTTTCTTTATAACAGATCGTAAAAAAGATATGATAATTCGAGGTGGTGAAAATATATACCCAAGGGAAATCGAAGAAGTCCTTTACTCACACCCGGATGTTTCTTTAGCAACGGTTATTGGAGTGCGAGATAAAATTTATGGAGAACTTCCTAAAGCGTTTGTAGTATTGAAAGAAGGAAAATCTACATCACCAGAAGAAATCATCGAGTACTGTAAAAAGAATCTTGCCAATTTTAAAGTCCCAAAATATGTAGAATTTAAAGAAGACTTACCGAAGACACCTACAGGGAAAATAATGAAGGAACCATTAAGAGAAGAGGAAGAGCAAAAAACGGGGAAAATTTTCAATTCCTAAGTTTTTTTTATTGATAATTAAAGATAAATAGAATTCATGATTTTTCTTATCACCGCATTAAACTAGACTATAAAAAATACTTATACGTTAACTGATTGCTCGCATTTTCAAAAGGGAGGGTAGTCTAGCTTGGTATGATACTCGGCTGGGGGCCGAGAGATCGCTTAAGGTCTAAGCGATGAGGTAATGGTCGAGGGTTCGAATCCCTCCTCTCCCATTCACAATCATTATAGTAAGATCTTGAATTTTTTAAATTCTTCTATAATATTGGTAGGTTTATAAGGTCATCCATACTAAGAATCTAAAAATCAAAATTTAATATTCTCGGTCTAGCATTAACCTCTTCTCTTAGTTTTTCAAACTCTCTTTCTAGTTTTAGTATTTCTTTTGGGTAGTTTTTGAAAAACCATTTAGGTTTGTTTTGGAGAAACATTCTTTCTACTAAAACATCATAATGTGATTTTCCTCTTAAGCTTGTGAGTTTTGAAATATCCTCAGATTTTAATTTACCTTTTTTAACTAAATCCATCCGTGCCATGAATTGATCTTTAAGTTTAATCCTTCTTAGAATTATTGAAATTGCAAAAGAAATCTTTTCCATGATTGATTCTAGTTTTGATTCGTCCATGTATTGAAATTCTTCAATTTGAAGCAAGAAATTTCGAATTTTTTTTATCATCGAACTCTTATTATAATAACTAACTACAACTTTGGGATTAATAATTTCTGACAAATACTTGATGACTCTATTTCTAATATCAAAATCTATGCGTATACTTGCCATTTCTTTTTCAAGTTTATCTAAAAATTTTCTCTTTAGGTACTGTTTGAATTTTATTACAATAGCTTCAGTTTCTTTCTGATCTGAGCAAATTTCAATGACTTCACCTTTAGGAGTAGAATAGGTGAATCCTAAACCCTCGGGGCCTGTTCCCCCAATCAGAACCATTGATAAACTATAAAAATTATAATTATCTTTATTCAAAATACTAGCTTTATGTTGCTTGATGATGTCGGGGTAAACAATATGGATTTCACGAAACCTTTGAAATCCACCTCTGTATATCCTATAATGGTCAATGGGACTAAATTCTAAAAATATCATGTCCTCCTGTAGACTGGTTACTTTTTGTTTTTCCTCAACTTTCTTAATAAAATCTTCTACGCGTCCTAAATTCCTAACAACTAAATCATAGATTGAGTACCCGTCGGTCCAGTTTCTTAAAGAATTTGGATTCATCAAAAATCTGTGTCCTCTGGGGTTTTTCAACATATCTCTTATCCACTTCACATAATCATAAGGCATTACTTTACAGACATAATAAATTAACGAATCTGAGACAGTCCTAAATAATTCTTTTAAGTTGACAGCAAGTAATTTATCGTTATCTTTAATATATTGTATTATTTTTAATTCTTCAGCGTTAAAATTTCTCTCGAATAAGTTGTATTTATTAAAAAAGCTAACAAGTTCAATAATTCTACTTCTGAGTCCATTTTTAAGACCATCTATATGTAATTCACTTATGATTCCCTCAACATCGATGTTGGAGACATCAATAAAGATACCTAGTTTATCAGAATAATCAAAAAGCTGAGCAACAACCTCTTTCGACTTAAAAAAGTTATCTTTCATTGAAATGAGGTGCTCTGATATCGCTTCATAATAAACTTTTTCAAGATTTGCTCTGAATTGATTATAGTTTTTCGAATTGATAAGGTTGTAAGGTTGGTTTTCTGTAAATTGATCAACAAGGTTTATGAATTTAGAGATGGATTCCGATTTTAATGCCTTGATAAGTGCTTGAAATTGTGATGAATGCATAATTAAATAATAATTTAATGATAAAAGAGAATTTATAAAATAATTAAACTAGTGGTGTTGAAGATCATTATTTAATTTGATTAAAATAAGCATCTTCTAATTATTTATAGAGAGCTAAATAATAACATTCATCCCGATTTTCCACAATTTTATTAAAATCTTCTTATAATGTTA
The DNA here is from genome assembly GCA_016839705.1 of Promethearchaeota archaeon. Lineage (GTDB taxonomy): Archaea > Asgardarchaeota > Lokiarchaeia > Sigyniarchaeales > SOKP01 > Loki-b32. The sequence goes on from JAEOTR010000019.1 coordinate 58,487, forward strand.
AAAATTTATTATTAAGTTCTTCTATTTCCTTAGCATAATCCTTGAAAAACCAATTTATTTCATTTTGAAAGAAAAATCTTTCCCTTAAAACATCATAGTGAGATTTTCCTCTTAGGCTTGTTAGTTTAGCGATATCCTCAGATTTAATTTTACCTTCTTCCACTAATTCCATTCGAGTTATGAACTGATCTTTCACTTTAATATCTCTAAGGATTATAGAAATAGCTTCAGTTATTTTACTTAAAATCTTATCCCGTTCAGATTTATAATCATGTTGAAATTCATCAATCTGATAAAGAAAATTTTTGATCCTTCTTAAGATCCGATCCTTATCATAGTAGCTGATCAAATTTTTTGGATTAAGAGTTTTGAATAAATAATCTAACACGTTTAATCTTACATTTTCTTTAATACCTAAATTCTCCATTTCTTTTTCTAATTTAGCTAAAAATTTTTTTTTTAAATACTGCTTATATTTTATAATTATAGCTTCATTTTCTTTTTGATCTGAGCAAATTTCAACGATTTCCCCTCTGGGGGTAGAATAAGTGAAGCCTAAGCCTTGTGGCCCTAAACCACCAAGAAGTACCATGGAGATACTGTAAAATTTATACTTATCTTTTTCCAAAATTTTATCCTTGTTTTTTAAAATGGTCTCTGGATTCACAAAATGTTTTTTGATTTCATGAAATTCATGGTCCTCATCATCTCCAAAATAGAAAGTGCGATAAATGATATTAAATTCTAGGAGTTTCTTACTGCCATCATAGTTCTTTTCAAAGTTATCAATAAATTGTTGCACAGAACCCAGATTCCTTACACTCAACCCATACATAGCATACCAATCAGTCCATGTTTTTAAATAATTTAAACTGTATCTACCTCTCAATTCTGACCGATATTCATGATTATTTAGATAAAATCTTACTCTTTCTTTGTTTGATAAAAGAAGATCATAAGGCATAACTTTGCATGAATAATAAACTAATGAATCCGAGACATGCCCAAATAAATCTTTTAAATTAGCAATTAGAGCTTTATCATTCTTTCTAATTGTGTTAATTATTTCTAATTCATCTTTAGAAATTTTTTTCTCAAATAAATTATATTTATTAAAAAATCGTATAAATACAAAAACCCTACCAATCAAACCTTTTTGCATACCATCCAAATGCAATTCTGCCATAATTTTAAATCTAAAGGGAATTTTTTTAACTTCAAGAAATATCCCCATCTTATCAGACATATTAATCAACTGACTAAACTCATTAAATATTACTACTTCATCACCCGTACCTCTATAATAAGATAATAATGTAAGCAATTTCGAAAGAGCTAAATAATAACATTTTTCTTTATTATCACTAATTTTTTCAAAATCTTCTGAATCATTCAGATTTAAGAATTCCATTTCTTTGTAGTAAAGGAAAAAGTCTTCAAATTGAGAGATATCTCCGGTTGTGATTGTTTTAATAAGTGCTTGTAATGTATCCGAAGGCATGATTAAACGCTAATAAAATAGGATTTTATATATTAAAATTTAATTCTAATTGATTATTAAAAATAAGATATTGTTGCTTTTTATTTAATTCGATTAGTTTTAAACATTTTTTAATTATTATAAGTTTTTAAGGGTTGTTGATCTTTTTTTTATTTAAAAATTAATTAATATTAAATTGTGATTAGACATGAGTGAAATACAAGAAACAGATAAATTAATGCGAATCGCAGCAATTATTGGTGGAATTGTTGCAATAGTAGAATCCTTTTTAGAATTAATAGGCTTTGGATTAATGCCATGGGGATTTGGTTGGATAGGTGGACTTCTTGGACTCTTATTTGCGATACTAGTAATTCTCTTAGGGATTAGACCAATTCACTATGCACCAGTTTTTATAGGAATTTTAGGAATACTATTGTTAATATTTGCAATTTTGATAGGAGGAATAATAATATTAATTGCGACAATATTAGGTGCTATTAGTTAGCCAATTTTTACTTTTTTCTTTTTTTTTAATAAATCTCAATTTTGCTAATAGAAAGATATAATCGAGGTTAAAAAATGGATTTAAACATTAATTCCACACAAAAATTGAATAATGGAGTAGATATTCCGTGTTTAGGCTTAGGAACTTGGGATCTTAGAGGTAGAGAAGCATATAAAGCAGTTTTATGGTCATTAGATCTAGGATATCGGTTAATTGATACTGCCACACTTTATGGAAATGAAAATGAAATTGGAGAAGCTTTGAAAGATACAAATATTCCTCGAGAAGAGATTTTTTTGACAACTAAAGTTTGGAATACCGATCAAGGTTATAATAACACATTAAATGCTTTTGAAAAGAGCTTAAAACGATTAAAAGTAGATTATATCGATCTCTATCTTATTCATTGGCCAGTTAGCGGTTTAAGAAATGATACATGGAAAGCGTTAGAAAAAATATATGAAGGTGGGAAGGCTCGTTCTGTGGGTGTGAGTAATTTTACTTCACAACATTTAAAAGAATTACTTGAATCTTCAGAGACAACTCCGGCCGTTAATCAAATCGAGTTTTCCCCATTTTTATTTCAAAAAGAATTAATGGATTATTGTAAAGCTAATAAAATTGTCGTAGAAGCTTATACCCCACTAACCCGAGGACGAAGATTTGGAAATATAATAGTAAAAGGTCTTGCTCAAAAGCATAAAAAGACTCCCGCTCAAATCTTAATTCGATGGGGACTACAACATGAAATCATCGAAATACCAAAATCAGGAAATAAACAACATCTCCGAGAGAATGCTGAAGTTTTTGATTTTACTTTAGACTTAGAAGAGATGTCGCAACTTGATGAATTGAATGAAAACTATAGATTAGTTGATGACCCTCACTTGATTGACTAAAAATTAAGACAAGGCTAATGCTAAAAGAAATGCACCATGAATTTCTGAAATTTCACCAACCCGAGAAGTATCAATAATTACATTTTTTAATCCCATATAAATAGCTCCGTAAGCCTTTCCCCCTCCTAAATGTACCAGTGTTCTATAAATTAAATTCCCTGAGATTCCATCAGGAGCAAGGATTAAGTTAGATTTATTCAACACAGCATCCTCAATTAGTATTTCATGATGCTTTATCGATAAATCAGGGTACTTAGTCTTCATTATTTCCACAATCTTCTCACTCTCTCTAATGGATTTATCGATTCTGTCGTCTCTTCCTATGTCACCCCGCCTACCGCCACTTAATATACTTATTTTTGGTTTAACGTTTAACAATTCAAATTGTTTTAGTGATTGTTCAATAAATTCGAGTTTATCCACCAAATTATTACATTCGTCAATACCTACAGGGCCATAAAAGAATTGGTGCCCATTTACTGTTTCTAATAATGCTAATCGATTTATTTTTTTAGTATTTAAGAATTTTCTAAGATTTGTTAGGAATTTGTTTGAACTTAAAGAACCTCTAATAATTGCATTTATTGCCTTCTTATCTAGATATTCAAAGATCTCTTTTTCTGCTTTTTCACTTTCGACAAAATTAATATTTAACTTTTGATTCTCAGAGGAAAAATATTTTTCAATACTCAGTATAGCGTGTTTTTTACCAAAGATAAATATCTTTAATTCTTTTTCTCCTAAAAAATCAATACATGCTTTTAAGATCTTTGTATTATGTAATTCCGATGTACCCAATCCTATTCCTATTTCTACCCTTTTTCCTTTTGACAATAATTCAAACTTTTGGATCAAACTCATTATACCATCCCATAAAGTAAGTAAGTCATCACTATTGCTAACACATCATAAACACCATGAGTTATCATAACAGCGATTAAATTTTCATTTCTCCAATTATATAGCCAACCTAACATCAATGAAATTGCAAAATAAGGTGTAAATGACAAAAAAAATGATATTATGAAGAGATAAGGTGATTCTAAAGCGAGAAGAAAAATACCTACTAGATGAATCAATGAAAATATAATGGCTGATGTGATTAACCCCCATCGTTTCCCCAAGCTTCTGACTAATCCTTTTTGCATAAATCCTCTAAATAAGATTTCTTCAGAAGTACCAATTACTAAAATTACAACAACGGAAAACACAATCAAACTAGGTATATCTGGGGGAAGTATTTCACCTGTTAAACCAGTAGTATCATGAATTACGTTAATCCCTAAAAAAAATTCTAAAATTAATTCAATTACAACCGATGTAAAAGTAACTACAAATACTCCAATTAGAGCAAAACCTAATCCAATTAAAATTTCTTTATAGATTCTTTTTCTATCATAATTTTTCGTAGTAAATCCTAGTAGTATTAATCTATTTTTTAGGGACGGATTCTTGAGATACTTACGTACATAGAAAATGGGGATAATAAAAAAAACTAACTCAAAAAGTGAAATTATTGAAATGAGGTAAGAGTTTGACACAAAATCAAGAAGTAGAGTTAAATCGTTCGATAAGAACATTATTAGTGAAAGAAATCCTCCAACTAAACCATTCATTATTAGCAGAGCTATCACAGGTAATCCAATTGATGCCGTGGTTCCCCAAAGTTTATGATCTTTATTATCAATTAAATTCTCATCAGAAAGTAATTCGGGTCCGTAATAGATAGGAGGAGTATCATACAGAGAATATTGTGTTGGCGATTTATATGGATTAGAAGTATATCGCGGTTTCAACTTCTTATAATCTTTAATATATTGAATATCTGTTCCACAAACAGTACAAAATTTAAGGTTTTGAATATTTTGTAGCTTATTCCCACATATAGGACAAAATTTCCAATCTGAAGTAGGGAAATCTTGATCTCTGTCTGTCTTAGGAACTTCTTTATTATTCATTCTTAAGATAAAAGAAGTAATCTAATTAAAAAAAGTTTACATTTCAAATTAAATTGAAGCACTTACAGTTGAATCCTAAATTGATTATACAAAATTTCTGGTAAATTTTAAAATAGGGTTAGCATGAAGTTCATTTTGATGAAATTCTTTATAGAATATAGGATGATATATGGATTTTTTACTTTCTTTTACTTCTAATTTGAATTTTATTGAAGGCATCCAAAAAGTTTTATTAAAATGTTGGTATTCAATCATTACCAATGAAAGAAACATGCCCTTCTGTTTTGGATTAATTCTTGTCTTAACCTTTTTTGTTTCATTTGCTTTCAACTTTTTAATACTTGTAAACCCTAATTTATTCTGCAAAGCTTCTGGCATAAAGAAGTAAATCATAATATTCTTAATATCAACTGAATTAGGATTTTCAATTATAAGCGTTACTACTTCAGGATTATTTAGTTTTAATGTTTGTTTTGGTATTTCGATATCGATAAAAAGAGGATAAGGTAGTATTTCCTCATTTAATGTAAAGCTTAAATCTATTAGTTTTTGAAGATTTGGTTTTATCTCTGATATAAATTTATTACGTTGTTCTCTTAGTGATAAATCATTTTTACTTCTCAAAACTTCGAAATCCTTTAGCATCCTAATTATATACTTTGAGATATATTTATCGAATACAGAATGTTTACCAGATATGAGAGAAATTAGTTCTTTATAATATTCTGATTCTAAATTTCTAAGTAAAGGGATTTTAAATAAATTCTCAGTAAAATTTTTTAAGACGTCATCCATTTCAATTAAATCATTATGGCTTATCTTGAACCTTTCAATAAGATTCCCATTATATATGTTTTTTTGCATTAAATTGTTTAATGTCTCCAATGCTTCGACTGTTTCAGAGTTATAAGAATCTAAAGCCTTTATAATCATTTTTCCTAGCATATCATCAAATTTTTCAGCGTTTTTATTCTTATAATTTATAAATTCCGTCCTAATTGGCTCTAAATATTTAATAATACGCCCAGAATGCAATTTCAGTAGGGAATTTTGATATTTTTGGTATTTATTGGTAACATTATTAATCCAATTTCTTACACGATTTAAATTATCAAGATTCTCTTCCGTGGTTAATAATGTTGTTTCGTTAAAAGGGCTAGTTAATAAAAATGGGTCGTCGATTCGAATGTTTTCTAATAGGATGTATGTTTTTCGTTCCAATTGATGAATAAGTTCAATCTGTAAAGATAAATTATATATTTTAACATTTCTTACTGCGATCTTATCTAACTTTAAGAGCAAATCTTCGAGTTTTTCTGAAAAATGTATGGGATTTTTATCTAGTATGTTTCGTAATAAAGATGTAAATTCGACAAGAATAGAATAGAGTTCACCTTCACTCGAGAAAAATGAACCCTCACCTTTAAGTTCTGTAATGTTATAATAATCTACTATATTTTGGAAATTAAATTCTGCATATTGGTAAAATTTAGAGCACATTTCTAAACGAGCCGAGATTTTGGCTAAATAACTATAATAAAAGGCTAATAATGATTTATTAATGATATATGATTCATCTCTAAATTTGATGAATTGGTTTTTTGTCTTTTCTTCATTAAGATAAGGGAGTAAAAATCTTTCTAGAATGATTTCGAAATTTCCAGAAGCTCGTATTAGATAAAACAGTTTTACAAGGTCAACATCAATCGTATCAAGTTTTGTTATTAAAAAATGACTATATTCATAAAACTTTGAATTGATTTTATTAAAATAAGATCGAATTAGTAATTTTCTCCTCTCAATCTCTTTAGCTTTTATCTTTTTTTCATTTCTAATTGAAGAGATATTTAATATATCTGATGCATAATATTTTAGAGTGTAATAAGATTCCATATAGAAATTTTTTGCACCACAATAAGGACACTTAACTATCGAACCTTTTACTCCGGGTAAACAACTACCACATTTCTTACACGGGAGATGTGATATCATGTTAAACATCCTTTTAAATTATTCTAGCTAAAATAAATTATTCTTGTACGGATATAAACTTATTCTAGATTATTAAAAATTTTTCGGTTAAGCACGAAACATCATAATATTTTGATAAGTATTTGGGGAAAATTGTAAGGAAATTTTAGTGCGTAAAATAACAAAAGAGACATTTCTCCTTTAATTCAATGGGATTAACAAACCCAAAACGCTCAAACTGTATTGTTTTATTAATAGGGATCTGTAAAAGATTGATTTCTCCAAGACCATTAGAAATAGTGCCATCAGGTTTCACAACTGAAACCTTTATATTTTCTTCTTTTGGTAACCAATGAATAATCGGAAATTCTCTATTTAATTCCTTACTATAAAAGGACGAATTAATTACTTTTTTTTTAAGATCTACAGATTCAATTCTTATATTAATTAAATCTTTTAGCCTTATGATTTGACTTTTTTTAATTTTCTTAGCATCTGATAAATTGATTATTAGGTTCATTTTACTATCCTTAACTTTACAGTAAATTTTCCTTCTCCCTTTTTTTGGGTTAGTAGGGAGGAGTAAAGGTTCAGCAAGATACTCTCCAGACGGTACATCTTGAACAATTACCGTAATTGGTTTTTCAACAAAGAAATAGCGATCTGAAATCTCATCAATAATATCTTGATTTTTTGAATATAACCAATTCACTGAGAAAGTGATTCCTGATTGAGACATGCCAAGCTCTAATAATGTTTCTCTTAGAGCTGATGGTTTTATCCCTCTTTTTTGAAGAGATTGTAGACTATTAGTCCTAGGATCCTCCCATCCCTCATAAACTCCGTTTTCAATATAGTTACGAGACTCTGTTTTACTCAACTTCAATCCAGGAAATTTCAATCTGCCATGATATAGCAATGTCGCTTTTTTCCAGTCAAAATGATCCCACACAAATTCTTCTATGATACCCTCTTTAACTAAATCTATACCCCTAATAATGTGAGAGACTCCAATTAGGTAATCATCAATAGCCCAGGAAAATTCAAGCATTGGCCAAATGATATATTTTTTTCCCACTCTAGGATGGTCTGCTTCAGAGATTCTCATAATAATTTGATCTCTCAGAGCAGGATCTTTTTGATCCATACCAGTTTTTAATCTTACTACTGCTTCACCTTCATGATATTTCCCTTTAAGCATAGACTGCCATTCATTTATATTCTTCTCTATCGAGTACTTTCTATGTGGGCAATTTAATCCCAGTTTTTTATATTTTTCTCTAAATTCAGTAGCACTGCAAAAGCAAACATATGCCATATGATCCTCTATCAATTTTTCGCAATAACTATAGAAAATATCTAGCCGATCACTTTTATAAAATATTTTAGAATATTTTACTCCTAGCCATTGCAAGCCTTCTTTTATCAAATCATAGGCTTCTGGTAAAACATACTTAGCTCTTGGACTATCTCTTAAAGATTCAGGGCTTCCTATTGTATCATCATAAAATAATATAAGCTCTCCATTATATTTTTTCACATATTCATCGTTTAGAACAATTCCCCTTGCATTTCCAATGTGTAACGCACCACTTGGATAAGGAGCTAATCGCATTACTATTCTTTCATAATTCTCAATATCAGGTAAGGGTGGTAATTCTTTACTTTCTTCCTTAATTTCTTTTTTTTCTAAAGCTTTTGGATCTAGTTCCAATAGTCTCTTTTTTTGCTGTTCTAGGCTAAGGTTTTCAATTTCTTCTATTATTTGATTTAAAATAGGAATGACATTTTTAGCTTGAGATTGTAGATCCTTCCTTTCAGCCATCAATTTCCCCATAACCGCTTTTCTATTTGGTTTTCCACCAAAATTTATAGCATTTTTCAAACCTCTTATCCAGATGGTTTCTTTAATCTCTTCCTCATCCATGAGAATTCTTGTATTCAGTTATGTATTTGAATTTATTTCTTTTGTCTAACTCTTCTAATTTTTGTTTAATATCATGTAATTTATATTTGTAGTAATTCGAGTATGTTGGTATTTGTTAAATATTTATTTTTTCGTTGTTTTTATATATTTTTCATTATCTTAGATTTAATTATTAATACTATTGTTAGAAACAATAAAAAAGTTCATCTTGTCATTTAAAAAAAGCCTTCAAATTAATACAAGGATTTCCTCAGATAAGAGATACTCCGCTATTTAAAGCTAGAATCATAAAAAATGCAAGTAATATAATAATTAAAGCTATTATTACAGCAAAAACATCATTAAATGAATTGTCTTCAGTCTTATAGAACTTCTTTGGAATTCCTTTCATCAACCATGAAATATATGGTTTTGAAAGTTTTTCATCGTTTATTGCACTTTTCCCTGTTTTACTTTCAAAATCTTTCTGATTTGCTTTATTATCACGAGAAAGGTACATCTTCTTATAATCCCTTTTTCGGTAAAATACTCGAAGAGTTATAAGAGAGATTAAAAATAATGGGATGGAAACATACCAAAAATGCATTAGAAATGTAATAAAAAAATACAATGGTTTAGCTATAAAAACTACAATTAATAAAGGGATAATAAAATAAAAAATTACAAGAGTTGCTATTCTCTGCTCAGAAAACCGCATTAAAACTTATAGTATTTGCATTTTCATTATTTAATACTAAAAAGAATCATCAATATTATAAATCTTGCTTCTTAAAATCTGTTATTACCTAATATTTACTAACTTAATACTTTCATTTGATTTTATAAAACCTCTATAATCTTTTTATCTTCTATGAGAAATGATATTTTTAGTGACAAATTTCTTTTTTTTTCCATTGTTTTAATTTTTTGCAGTTTTAATTGCCCCGCAATTTATTACGAGGAACTATAAATAACGATTAAATAAGTATTTTAGAGAATTATTAATTATTAAGAAATATATTTAGATTCTTATTATGGCCTGGTAGTCCAGCCTGGATAGGGCGCTGGCTTGCGGAGCCAGATATGTGAAATAATGATTTACACTGGAGATCGAGGGTTCAAATCCCCCCCAGGCCATTCTGATTCGTTTTGTGTATATTTAATGGTTTATTTAATCCAAATGTTCTAAAATTTCAGAAATATTATCAATTCTTATTAATTCTGGCACATCAAACTCTCTTTCAAAAGGAAATTTATATCTTCTTTCACACAGGATAGTCTGCATACCTGCTCTATCACCCCCTACAACATCTGCATACTCATCTCCGCATACTAGACATTCTGAATTTTCTGTTAATCCCATTTTTTTTAAAGTATAAAAGAAAATTTCAGGATCAGGTTTTCTTTTACCAAATTCAGCAGAAGTAACAACTGCATTAAAATATTTAAAAAGTTGATATTTTTTTAGAGAATTTTCAACCATCGAGTGGCTCGGGTGATTAGATAAAACTGCTAATTTAAGTTTTTCGTATTTAGACAATTTTTCTAAGGTTTCTTTAGTATTAGGTAATGGTTTCCACTCTTCCATCTCGAACGAATGATATATTTCTTGGAGTTTAAAATATGCTTTATCATTTAGGTGATTAATACTATTGATAGCTTTCATTTCCCAGAGTGATTCTAGAACATGTTGATAAAGCTTAGATGTTGGAAATTCTTTTTTTGTTTTTCTACTCTCTCTCCAACATTGTTCCCGCTTCATAGCAAACTTCTTAACAAAGTCGTCTTCTGATATTTGATCATTCCAAACATCCAGTTCTTTTAAATACTCAACAGATTTTAATAATCCTTTTTTAAAACTTTCGTAATATCGCTCTACAGAAGGATTATCAAATTGGAACAGAGTAAAACCAAAATCAAAAATAATTCCTTTTATCATCATCGCATTAATAATAATAAAAATTGATTCTCAATTTTAATTTATCTAAATTGAAATTTATGTAAGTTCTTAATCGTTTGTGTTAAATACTTAATAAAAAACAAATTATTTATGTAAAATTTTATAATTAGTGAGGATAGATATGTCAATTGACAAATGGCTCTCTAAAAAGGGATCAAAAGAAGAAGAACTAAAAAGAGAAAAGGCTTTTAAAAGCCTTACTGAAAGTGAAGTTAAAGATTTAAAGAAAAAAAAGATTAGAAACATGATTCAGAAAGAGGATCGAAAATCCAGTGATGAGTCGGATACAGAAAAACTTCTGCTCCATGTTGTAGAATTTAAAGACTGGTTAAACCAAAGAACGTATTTAAAAGGAGATATTGAAAAAATTGAAACGTGGATAAACAATCTTAATTCAGAAGTTAAATATAATAAACAAAAATTAAGTGACAATTACGATAAAAAGAAAATAGTTGAAGATTATAAGAAAATTCCACCTACATTTTTAGATGAAAAAACTCGAATTGCTTTAAACAAAAAAATTTATGGTACAAAGAGAACAAATTCAGATAATTATTATTTAAGAAAATTGAAAAACATTATTCAAGATAAATTATTTGAAGTAAAATATTACGAGATCTTAGATAGAATATTGGAAATATTTTAATTGTTAAAGAAAAATACAATATACTTTAAATCTTATCTATTTTTATAATGTTATAAAAAACATTACACCCGTTATAAGTAAATGTGGTTGATATGTCCTATAGCTAGTGTTGGCAGAAGATTACAGCCATTTACATATTCTAAGCCAAAAGCTTTTATAAAAATTGCAGGGAAACGGATCATCGATCATATTCTTATAAAATTGAAAAACACCTTTCCAAAAGAAACGAATATCTGTTTCATTGTTGGCTATAAAAAGAGACAAATAACAGAGTATCTAAAGAAAAACCATACAGATTATTTTACTCTTCATTTTGTAGAACAAGAACCACTAGGGTATGAAGCAGATACCCCTTTTTTTAGCGGTATAGGAGATGCAATATTACTAGCAAAAGATTATGCTGATAATGATGATATTTTTGTATTTTTCAGTGATAGATTACCAATGGAAGATTATTCCCAAGTCTTATTGAATTTTCATGAAGATATATCTGATGGGGTTATAAATGTAAGACAAGTAACTAATCCTAAATTTTATGGAGTTGTTGAAATAGACGAAAATGGTATTGTTACAACAATTGTAGAAAAACCAGAAATGCCTAAGTCCAATCTTGCTGTATCTGGTTCATATCTATTGGGGATGAGTGTTACCCCCAGATTATTTCAATTATTAGAAGAACAAAATAAAATTCCTCTTGAAAATGGTCAAGAACACGAGATAACACCTATTATTCAAAAACTCGTCGAAGAAGGATTTAAATTTAGAATTAATGAAATGAAAAGAGAAATATTAGATTTTGGAAGACCGGAAAGCTTACTAAATGGTAATCGCTTATTACTTTCAGAAATTAAAATTCCGGATCCAACATATGAGAAATTAATTAAATCTGGAAATATTAATGATTCAAAAATAGTCCCTCCCGTTTTCATTGGGAAAAATACTAACATTTCTGATTCTGTTATTGGCCCAAATGTATCTATTGGAGATAATGTGAGTCTCAAAAAATGCATATTATCTGATTCTGTTATAGGTGATGGTGCAAAGCTAAAAAGAATAATCTCTTCTGAAAGTATTATAGGTGATTATTCAACTTTAGAAGACTTAATTAAAAAAAGTATTACAATCGGAGATTCTTCTTATATCACTACATCTAATAATCAGACCAATCAATTATAGTAAAAAAAAAGTAAGAATCGAATATTCATTTTATTTCTGGTCTTTTACTTTGCCAGGGAGCAATTTCCTCAAAAGCCTTAGAAACTTGAAGTACAGTTTTTTCATCATAGCGTTTTCCAATTATTTGCATTCCAATTGGTAATCCCGAATCTGTCCATCCACAAGGAATTGATGCTGCTGGTAAACCAGTTAGGTTAAAAGGATAAGTAAAAGAAATCCAGTTGGTTATATTTAGAGCCTTTCCCTTAACTATAGGAAATCGAGTACCAAATTCTGTTTTTTCAACTGTGAAAGCAGGACAAGGTGTAGTGGGGGTAATTAATACATCATAATCTTTAAAATACGTATGAAATACTTCGTATACCCCTTTACGTTGGGCAATGGCTTTTGCGACGTCTTGCCCACCAAATGATAATCCTGCTTTTATAATTCCCTTTAAGTCTGGACTGAGATCTTCAGGTTTTTCATTATAAAATTTTTTGGAATCAAAGGCATAACCCAAGGATGCGAAAATATTAAATGAATATTCAGGTTTTTTCAATTTCAATTTTACATTCTCAATATCCCAACCATATTGAGTTAATTTTTCAACTTGTTCAAGGATAACTTTTTCAACTATCTCATCAAGTAATTTAAAAAATCCTAAATTCATAGAACATCCAATCTTTAATTTTTTTGGTTTGCTATCAATTTCTTTTAAATAATCAATCCCATCGTCAGGAATAGAATATTGATCAAATGGATGATAACCCTTCATTACATTCAGCATCAAGGCAGCATCGCTAACATACCGTACAATTGGACCATAGTGATCCATATTCCAAAAAAAAATACCCTTAACAGGATAACGCGGGATACGTCCAAATGTGGGTTTCAACCCATAGACCCCGCAGAGACTGCTGGGAACCCTGATTGATCCGCCACCGTCAGCACCTAAAGCTAATGGCCCCATTCCACTAGCAACAGCAGCAGCAGCACCTCCGCTAGAACCTCCAGATGATCTTTCCAGATCCCAGGGATTTTTGGTAAGGCCAAATATTAAATTATCCGTTATACCGGGATGATGCCCAAATTCAGGCATGTTAGTTTTTCCTAATATTACACACCCCGCTTCTCTCAATCTTTGGACAGCAATATCATCTTTTTCTGGAATCTGATTTGCATAGAATTTAGAACCATATGTAGTCCTTATTCCTTTAGTATCCATCTCATCTTTAATTGACGTCGGAATTCCCTGTAAAATCCCCATTTTTTCACCCTTCTTCACTGAGTTATCCGCTTCTTTTGCTAGATCTCTTGCTAAGTCGAAAGTAGTAGTGCAATATGCGTTGATTAAAGGATTTATCCTCTCTATTCTTTCAATTAAAGTTTCAGTAATTTCTTGCGATGTAAGTTCTTGTCTCAGTATTGAATCTCTCATGTCACAAGCAGACATAAAACAGATATCTTCTTTATACATTATTATCAATTGTATTTTTTCGATTTTGTTAAAATACAATGTGATAAAAGAGAATATAAATGATTGCTTATTTTGGAATATACAAAATGCTTCAGTACTTTAAAAAAATCTTTAAAGAAACTTGGAAAAGAAAATGATAAAAGGAGTTTTTTTTGATCTTTTCGGAACGTTAATGATTTACACTGATATGCAAGAAGCTTGGGAAAACTGGTTACAAACACTTTATGATTGTTTTGAAGATTGTGGACTAAAAATGTCTCAAAAATCATTTGCATCAAAGTGTAACGGGTTTCTTGCAAAGGAAGAACCAGAATTTAAAAAATTTAATCTGACTATTTATGAGAAACGGCTTTATTCCTTAGGCCTTGATTTAAAGTTACAATTAGAAATAGAAGATATAAGAGAAATGGCAAATAAAACAATAAAAGCTTGGCAAAAATTTGTACCTTTAGATCCAGATGCAATCTCAATATTAGAAGTGTTAGAGAAAAATAAGATCATTGCTTTAATAACGAATTTTGACCACCCACCTTATGTCTATTCATTATTATCCGAATTAAAACTTACAAAATTTTTTAATTCAATTACAATCTCAAGTGAAGTAGGTGTTAAAAAACCCGATCCTACAATTTTTTCGTTTGCTCTAAAAGAAGCAAAATTAAAAGTTAATGAGGTTTGTTATATTGGGGATTCAAATGAAGATATAGAAGCAGCTCGGAGTGCTAAGATATACCCCATTTTAATCCAACGTAAAATTAATACTAGAAATGAAATAGTTGACGATTATAATGTAGAAGAACCGCCTTTAAATCCCGATAGATCAGTTGTTATTGATAAGAATGTTAAAAAAATTAAGAATTTAAAGGAATTAATTAATATTGTCAATTAACTGAAAAGATCCTTTTCATTTTCTCTCAAACCGTTATATATAATTTTACTTTGAACCATTTCTCGAGGGTAATATTTTATCCCCGGGGGAAAAGAACTATCTTTCCAACCTCCCAAAGCTGTGCTGATATTAGCTTGCATGGGTTTTGAATTTATATAGAGACTTCCCGCTTGTAATTCGGTTGAGAACCGTTCAATATGTTCTGCAGGTGTATAAACAACAGCTCTCATGCCATAATTTGAATGATTTGCGAGATGAATAGCGTCTTCAAGACTATTTGCTTTAGTTATACTTCTCACGGGTCCAAAAGCCTCTTCGCGCCATAAGAATGGAGCTTTATCAAAATCAAGAATATTTTCTCTAGGAATTTCTACTAAAGTTGGTTTATAAAAAAGCCCATAACTTTTTCCAGTATCTATTTTTTCAGCCCCACACAAAATAGTGACATTTTTATGCTTCTGAGCCTCACCAACCATCACTTCCATCATCATTAAAATTCGTCGAGAACCTAAAGGGCCAATATCAGTGGACATATTCCTTGGATCACCCATTTTTAAGGTTTCAATCTTTTTTAACACAAGTTCAACATATTCGTCATAAATGTCTTTATGAACGATTATTCTTTTCATCGAGAAACATTGCTGGCCCGAATTAGTGTAGGAAGCTATAACATTCCATTTAGCGACTAAATCTAGATTTACACCAGGCATGACTATTCCTGCATCATTTCCGGCACATTCAAATACAAAGTTCTTAAATGGTTGATTTACCATATTAACACCAAGATATTTTTCAGTACTCTTTCGAAGATGGTCAGCATAATCCATTAGGATTTGTTTTGCAGTATGAGAAGCAGCGACTACTATTAGATTCTTTACTAAATTTGATTCAATAAAAATTTTAGTAGCAAAATCCCCGGGACTAATAACTAAATCAAATGCGCCATTGAACGGAAAATCGCTTTCAAATATTCTCTCAATACAATATTTCATTGTTAAAGGACAAGCTGTAGAGGGTTTTATTATTGCTGGGTTACCCGTTAGAAAAGCACTACCCCAAAAATACATTGGTAAGCTCATAGGAGTATTTCTAGGTGATATCCCAATAGTAAGTCCTATAGGTTGATACTTGATCAATGAAGGTTTTCCGCTTTCCAGATCAGTTTGACTTCTATCTTGTACTAAATCTTTAAACCAATCAACAAAACTATAACCTTTCTCTATCATGGAAAATTCCCATTCAGAATACTTTATAGGAAGTCCTCCTTCTGCAACTATTAAATCCTTGATTTTCTCTTTATCTTTAATCAAAACATCTGCAATATCTTTAATAACGTCTATTCGTTCTTCGAGGGTTGTATTTAAAAGCTTATATTCCCATTGAGCGGTTCTCATAATTTTTTCATTAATAGTTTCTGCTGTATCAGCTTCCAGCGAATCTATAATTTCTCCCGTATATTTATTTACAACATCTAATTTCATGTTTATCAAGTTATTTTCTATTTTTTTATTTTATTTTATTTATTTTGAGACGCATAATAATTCCTATACCAGGCTATAGTTTCTTGTAATCCAACATCTAATGGAGTAATCTTATAATCCAACACTTTTATAGCTTTATCAGAATTGTATACCCAATTATGATTTAACATTTTAACTGTTGCTCTGTTTGTATAAGGCATCTTTTTTGTAATTTTTGTTTTAATTTCACAGAGCCAACCATATAATATACCTAAACTCATTGGAAAATGTCGTGGTTTTTTTGCGTTCCCCGCAATTTCTGAAATTAAATTAAGCCAATCACCAAATTTTATGTTTACTCCACCAAGGATGAATTCATTTCCCTTCAGATTGTTCCTTTCAATAACACTAATAAAACCTTCAACAACATCATTAACATATACAAAACTTCCTATAGTATCACCTTTTCCAGGGCAACCCAAAAATTTACCTACTGTAATATCATATATTGTTTGACCGAATATATTAAAATCTCCTGGACCATAAACGATTCCGGGGTAAAATATAATTACATCAAGACCATTTTGAATATATTTTTTGATTATTTTCTTTGCTTGAAACTTAGTTTGTGCATAATCAAGAAACAAACCCTCTTCACTTTCAAAAGTCTCATCAACAGGTTCAACAGGAGTAGCTCCTAATGCGATAAAGGAACTAATGTAAATAAGTTTTATTCCTTTCTCAAGTGCTACTTTTGCAATATTTTCCATACCTTTGATATTAGTTTCTTCGTAAACCTTTTCATCTCTTGCCCACATTCGAGTATAGGCCGCGAGGTGGTATATCAAATCAATATCCTCCGTAGCATTATAGAGAGTTTCAATACTATTAACATCACCTATACAATATTCGATATTCTTAAGATCTTGAAAGGTTGATATATTGCTATTCTTTCTTATTAGGAGTTTTAAATTGTACCCTAGACTATTTAACTTTATAACCAAATGAGTTCCTAAAAAGCCAGTACCACCTGTTATTAAAATATTTACCATATTTAGACTACCAAAATGTTATTGAAACCTTATATTTTTAAGAGTTACATCTTATGTTAAATTTTATGAGAAATGCAATAACTTTGATTTAGAATTATTAGATTATAATTTAATACTCACATCTTTGTAATTCGTAAAACCTTAATTTCTCCATTTATTTTTCATTGTAACAGATTCGAAATATTATCAGTTGGAGTTTTATTTTCTTGAAAAGTCAACATGTAGTAGAGCAAAATCTAACAAACAATTCAGAATTTAGATTTGAAGAAGATTTTTTTTTCAAAGCTCGAAAGAAAGGAATAGGAGCTTGGATAGTAAGTCATATGCTATATCGGTCTAATAAATATTTATTGGCATTATTCTTCACTTCTCTTGTAATGGCATCTTATTTAAATTCATTCATTTATGTCATAATAGGTAAAGCAATTGATGTTTTCTTGGCTGGACAATCTGATCAAGTAATCATTTATACATTTCTGGTATTACTTATAGGATTGGGAGGTCCCATCTCGGGATTATTATCAAGAACTTTTCGAGAAATTATTGCTCAAAGAATAGAGAGAGATGTACGCAGAGAATTCTATTTAAATTTACTAGGTAAAAGTCAATCCTTTCATGATAATCAGAGAATAGGAGATATTATGGCTCGAGCAACGAATGATGTAAGATTATTAAATTTTCTAATATCACCCGCAGTAGCTATGCTCTTGGTTGCTGCCAATAATCTAATTGTTCCTATTTATTTAATTGGTACCTCTTATCGACTTGAATTAATGTTACTTCCAATTATATTTAGTATTATCTTTATTTTATATGTCAAAAAATTCTTAAAGAAGCTGACACCCCCCTCAGAAGAGAGGAGGATAGCCTTTGGATTTATGAACACGGTTTTAAATGAATCTCTAAGTGGGATTGAAGTTGTAAAATCTATGGCTCAGGAAGAAGATAGTATTGAGAAATATAAAGAGAGTGCCTTGAGTTATCGAGATGCTGGTATTGAACAAGGAGATATACAAGCAAAATATCTTCCTCTATTATTTCTTTCAATAACAATTACCTTGGGTTTAGCAATCGGTGTGTTTTATAATAGAGCCAATATTTTGTCGGTTGGTGGTGTGCTAGGTTTCGTAGGATTATTGCTAAGATTACGATTTCCTGTTAATGCTTCAATAAGATCATCTTTGATGGTGAAAGAAGCAGTTATTGGGGCACAAAGACTTTTGGAAATTATGAATAAGAAATCAGAGATTTATGATAGTGAAGATTCTGTATCTAAAAAAATTAAAGGAAACATAAAGTTTGAAGACGTTACTTTTTCTTATCCCGGTACTCAAAACAAGGTTCTTAAAAATATTAATTTTGAAATATCTGAGGGACAAACTGTGGCAATAGTGGGAACAACCGGTTCAGGGAAAACAACACTTACAAAATTAATTTCACGGTTGTATGATGTTGATAGTGGTCGGATTTTAATTGACGGGATTGATGTTAGAAATATTTCCTTGGAATCTCTTCGAGACCAGATTGCCTATATTGAGCAGGATATTTTTATCTTTTCAGATTCAATCTTTGATAATATTTCTTTTGGAAGAAATCCTTCCAAGGAAGAAGTAATTTCAGTTGCTCAAGAAGCTCAGGCTCATGAATTTATAGAAGAATTACCAAATAAGTATGATACTGAGGTAGGAGAAAGAGGTGTGCAATTAAGTGGGGGAGAACGTCAACGAGTTGCAATTGCCCGTGCTTTCATCACAAATCCAAAAATATTAGTCTTGGATGATTCCAGCTCATCAATTGATTCAGAAACGGAAGAAAGAATTCAAAAGGCAATATTCAGGGTTTTACGTGGAAGAACCACCTTCATCATAACTCATAGGCTTTCTCAGATAAGATGGGCAGATTTAATAATCGTATTAAGTCAGGGTGAAATTGTTAACCAAGGATCGCATGAATATTTGCTAAAAAACTCAGAAGAGTATCGGAAAATCTTTATTAAGCGTTTTGATAAATCATTAACTGAGCTTTTAGGAGGGGACTAATTAGAATGGCTAGAAGAATGGGTTATTTTGGACTAGATGAAGAAGGATATGACAGAATCTATTCAGATAAAGAATTATTTTCTAGAGTTATAAAATTATTTAAACCATATAGACGGTCAATGGCAATTGTAATTACGTTCATTTGTCTTTCATCAGTTACCAATGGATTAACACCCTTGTTGATGACTTTAATTATTACCCAATTAGAATTACATTCAGATCCCACTATTTTAATTTTCTTTATTATAAATACCTTAATCTTGAATTCATTAGGATATATTTTTAACTATGTAAATAGACGTACCAGTAATCGAATGGTATATGGTGTATGCTATAATTTACGTAGACAAACTAATTTAAGAGTTCTTGAGCAAGATTTATCTTTCTTTGATAAATATCCAACAGGAAGAATTGTCAGTAGGATAAATTCGGATGGGCAGAAATTTGGTGGTTCAGTTACTATGTTTACTGAATTAATTTCTGCTTTCTTAATGTTAATCATTGTAATCATTCCCATGATATTTATTAGTGCCTTGTTAACTGGAGTATTTATGCTAATCGTACCGGTTGTATTTGCATTTACTCTCTCTTTTCGTAAAGTTGCAAGAAGAAAATCCGTATATGGTCAACGTTCCTTAGCACAAGTCAATGCATTTGTTCAGGAATCAATGGCAGGAATTCAAATTATTAAAAGTTTTCGTCAAGAAGAAAGTCAATTTGATAATTTTGAGGAAATTAACAAACAATCATATCGTGTAAACATGAGTAGAGCGTTATATTTGTCCATACTCTTTCCAAGCTTGGATATCCTTATAGCGGTTCTATATGCTTTACTTATCTTTTTCGGGGGCAATTTCATCATTCAAGGGGTGCTAAGTGGGGCAGCTATCTATTATTTTCTTCAAGGTTCATTAATTTTATTCGAGCCTTTACTTCAAATCGCGGGTTTTTGGCCTCAATTTCAAGAAGGATTAGCTGCTGCAGAAAGAATTTTTGCTCTTCAAGACTCTCAATCTTATATTAAGCAAGGGGATTATGTTTTAGATGCAATAAAAGGAAAAATAGAATTTGAGAATTTAGGATTTGAATATGTAGCCGGAAAACCAATTTTCAAGGATTTTAACTTAGAAATCCAACCTGGAGAAACTGTTGCTATAGTAGGGCATACTGGAGCAGGGAAGTCAAGTTTAACAAAAATTTTACTTCGCCTGTATGAATTTCAATCAGGAGATGTTCGCATAGATGGTCATAGTATACGAGATATTTCACTTACGGAATTTAGAAGATCTTTAGGATTTATTCCTCAGGTGCCATTCCTCTGGGCAGACACAATTGAAAACAATGTTAAATATGGTTCACCTGATACCTCAAGAGAAGATGTAATCTGGGCTTTAGAACAATCTGGTGGAATGGAATGGATCAAAAATCTTGATAAAGGGTTAGATACATTTATCTTGGAAAGAGGAAAAGTTCTTTCAATGGGACAACGACAATTAATTGTATTTGCGAGAGTTTTATTACAGAACCCATCGATATTAATATTAGATGAAGCAACAGCATCAGTAGATCCTTTTACAGAAGTTCAGATCCAAGAAGCAATGGAAAGAGTCATGCAAGATCGAACAACTATTGTTATTGCCCATAGGCTCACCACTGTTAGAAATGTTAATCGAATAATTGTACTAGATCATGGGAAGATTGTTGAAGAAGGGAATCATGAGAATTTAATGCAAAAAAATGGATATTATGCTAGGTTATACAACACATATTTTAGACATCAATCATACGAATTTATAGAAGAGATAAAGTCAAAACAATCAGAAGGAACTTTCTAAACTATCTCTTAAGATTTATATATGTGTATAAAATTCTTGAATATGAATTAATTAAAGTTTTATCATATATGAAACTCCTAATGAATAAAAAAAACTTAATAAAGTTATATTCTCAGTTAGATTTACCATTTCAAGAAACTAAACAGCTCTATCTTAAAGAGATATTTAAAACACTAGAGAGTAAATTTGACCTCCAGAAAAATTCTACACAATTTTTTATCGATTTAGGATCTGGAAGTGGTCAGGTTATCATTTATTGTGCGTTAAACTATGGAATAAGATCAATCGGAGTTGAAATTGATCCGATCCTTATAAAAGAAGCCAAATATTCTATTCGATTATTAAAAAAAAGTAATTATGCGAAAAAAAAAGTTTTAGGAAAAATAACCCTCATATCTGGCGATTTTTTTGAACTTAATTTAAAAGATTATGATTTTATTTACATCTTTTCTTTACCCACAATGCAAAAATATCTCAGACATGTATTCCAGACTATAAAAAGTGGAGCAATTATTATATCTCATAGGCACCCTTTTAGAAATTTTAAGGGGTGCTTAGATTTGAAGTTCAAATTAGAACATGAAGGAGATAATCAAGAAGCTACTACATATTTTTACAATAAATTATAGGTCTAGATTCAAAAAACTAAAAACTATATTATAAATAAAAATAAAATTAATAATTATATAATTTTAAAAATTTGAAATTTAAACTTTAAATTAGGTGTAAAATAGAATGGTTTCCGTAACAGGCTGGATAGATGGATTAACCGCGACACTTATTATTCTTTCATCTGTAATTTTTGGATTAATCTCATTATCTAAATCGATAAGATTGAAAGCAAAGCTTCTTTCTATTGCAGGTATCCAGATGATTTTTGTTGGGTTTTTATGGCTTGGACCGACAATTGATTTAATTCTGGTTCTGTCGACGGGTGCGAATATTAGTCCATTTTCAACATATTCCATATTAAGCTATCTTTGGGTTGCTCCAGCATTAATTACAGCGATGTATTTGGGGGGGGAACTTATCCTTCCAAAAGGAAAATGGATTTTAGTTGGGATCTTTATAGTTTTAGGTGTAATATTCGAATATTTTTTATGGTTTCAAACAAACGATTCATTTACATGGGTTTTAGCAAATCCTGGTGAAGACTTAATAGATGCAAGTTTCGTTCGTACTCATCCGACATTTCTAATGATAGCATTATTCTTAGTTGCTACATTAGTGTTCTTAGCAATCGGCTTTTTTGTCAAAGCGAAACAAGCAACTGGTGAGCTTAGAAAAAAATTTATTTACCTTGGATTAGGATTTACTATTTTTGTACTCTGCGGTGCGTTAGATTCGATACTGACCTTACCTTTAGCGATTGGATTTGTGAGAATAGTAATGGCCACGTTTGCTCTGTGGATGTATTTAGGGTTAAAAACCTAATTATTCTTTTTTTTTGTTTAATTAATTTGTTATTATTGAGTTTTAATTAAAATTAGTAATAAGATCATTTTTTATTGATTTTAACTAAGACTTCCTTGAGATACAATTTCATGAAATATCTTTGGCTATTACAGTAATCAAGTTTTTGATCACTAGTAAGGTCTGGATAGTTTGATAGAATTGAATGAATATCCACTGATATAGACAGATATTCTTCTTCTGCTTTAGTTAGATTTAGTCTAGAAAAAGAAAATGGATGGTTTTTGTCTTCAAAAATTAGATGGTTTGAATCTTCCTGTTTAAAAATTTCCGAGACTGGTTCTATTATGATATTTGGATTTTTATTATGAAAATAATCATATGGTAAAATTGATTTTATACTAGAGATATTCTTCTCTACACGCACTTCAGAGAGTTCTTTGTTAATATATCCCTTTGAAATTATACCTCATCTCGGAGAATTTTAAATTTGATATTATTGAAATTAAATTGATATTTATAAAAAGAGCCTCTCCAAATTTAGTGGAAATGAAAGACATTTGTATAATAATGGGGATAACACATTAAAAAATGATAGGTTAGTTTTATACAAATTTGATAACATATTCTTTAGCGAACTGCGAAATGGAATTTTCCAAAAATTAGAGAAGAATATGATAGTTTAACGGAGGTAATAAAAAGGATTCAAAATTAAGAAAGAATGAAAATTCAAGATATATTGACGACAAAAAAAGAGAGATAAGTATTTTAATTTCAAGCTCTAGATTCTAAATATTTTCCATAATTCCATAAGCGAAATAAACTTATAGCAGCGGCTCTTGCAGAATCGTAAATCATTATTCCATATTCTCTAGCTTTAACATAAAACTCATCTATTAAATCAATAGTGTCTTTTCGGGCTCTAGAAATATTTAATAAACATATTATATTTTTATTTGAATCCTGTGATACAGTATTTGCAAAGCTTTTAACTACCTCATCCATAGTTAATTTTTCTGAGGTATACCATCCAGGATTAGTTGTAGTCAATATGGTAGATATATGAGGTTCTTCACCAAGAATTTTCATAACCTTAATCATATTGGGATAACCCCCGTTAGCTCCAAATTCCAAAGGATTTGACAAGTTTGAATTTACTTCCGGGATAAAATCCCTTATTTTGTTCTGTCCATCTTCAGTTATTCTTGGTATCTTTAGACCGTAAGCCTCACACTCATCTGTTAACTCTACGGCGGGACCTCCACCTCCTGTTAAAATAGCGGTATTACGATTTTTAGGAATTTTTAGAACTAAAACAGTTTGTATCATTTCTATTAACTCTTTGAAATTATTAACAAGGATAACTCCTGTTTGATGGGCCATAGATTTCCACAATTTTATATTACCTGCTAAACCCCCTGTATGGCTCCTTACAGCGCTATGCCCTGCATTTAATTTACCTCCTTTCCATATTATCACAGGTTTTTCTTTGGTGGTTTCTTTTAGTAGCTTTACAAAATCACTTCCACCTCTCTTTAAGTTCTCTACATACATAGTAATTACTTTCGTATCAGGATCGGATCGAAAGTAATTCAAGAAATCAAGTAAATCGAGATCAATCTGGTTTCCAAGAGAAACTATTTTTGAGAAATTATACCCACTAGCAATCCCCGTATATGCATGTCTATTAGCATTTCCCCCAGATTGACTTATAAAAGCTACAGGTCCACTTACTAATGAAAGTCTATGTGAAAAACCAATGCGACCCTTAGGATTATATATCCCCATACAGTTAGGGCCAAGGATGCGTATGTGATTTTCTATGGCTTTCTCTAACAGTTGCTGTTCAAGCAGTTTTCCTTCTTTACCTAATTCAGAATAACCACTGGAAAATAAATGAGCAAAAAGGACACCTTTTTGTCCTAATTCTTCGATAATTTGAGGAGTAAATTTAGCAGGAACTGCAACAATTCCAAGATCAATCGGTATATCATCCGGCAAAGACGAAATAGAACCATAAACCTTGAGTCCTTGAATTTCTTCCCCTTCATACTTTGGATTAACAGGATAGATTGGACCTGAATATCCATATTCTTTAAAAGTTTCCAAATAATGAGATCCCCCCCAGCCTCTTCCTTTGCTAACACCCACAACCACTACAGCACGAGGGTTAAATAATCTCTCAAATGGGATGTGTTCTCTCTCAAAAGGGATATTTTTTCTTCTGATTTCTTCCTTTGATTTGAAATCAATATCTTTGCCTTCACATGTCGTAATAGTAATACACCAATTATTATTAACTCCTATTTCTAAAATTATGAATTAAGGATAAGTAAAAAATTTTGTTAAAAAAAAAGAGATTTTAAAAAAATTAAATTACAGCTTGGATCCACAATTTGGGCAAAAACTACCGCTTATTTCTATTTTATGACCACAATAGACACAGTAATTCTTACCTTCAGTAGGTAAAGGGGATTCTAATTTTTTAGCTGGAGGAACATATTCAGTTGCTTGAGAGTATGTAATTCCTTGACCTAATATAATTTGTCCTGATTCAGAATTAAAACTATATTTTGCAACTCCTTTTCTGCGTAAGTCTTGTAAAACACGGAGGATATCTTTTGGTCTCATACCTATCTCTAATGCTATATGTTCGAGTTTGTGTGTACCTGTGAAGTTTCTTTGGATGAGAGCATTTTTGACTACTTGTTGATATTTATAATTTCGATAGACCTGTGTAAATCCCCCAATAAAGATAAAAAAGGCTGGAATAAAAAGCCAGTAACCCCAACTTGCTAAGCCTATAAACTCTATGTTATAACTTCTGAAAAACAATGATAATATTGCGACAAAGAGAAAAACAATTGCGGTAGCAAATGTCCCAATAGCGGAAGTATAATCCTCTTTATAATAATATCTATGTTTATATTTTTCATCTGACATTTTTTCAACAACTTCCTTAAATTGAGTATTCTTTGATAAGGATTTATTCTTTATTATTTAAATTGTTTTAAGAGTCCGATCTTTAATGAATAATATAAACTGTTTACAAAATCGCTAGTTTCATTATAAAATGTGCATATTTAATATAATATAATTTAGGATCATGTTTAGAATAGAAGATCATAACTCCTTTAACCAATCTGTATTTTTTTTCAAGTGTTCGTACTCATTAATATCTCCAAAATCTCCCCGAAATTGATTTTTAGCCATTTTTATAACTCTTACTTTCCATTGTTGCTTTGAAATACCAAAATTGATTGCTTCAGTTAATTCGATTTCTCCTCTTATTGAAGGTTTTAAATTTTTTAAAACAGTAAAAATAGCTTCTGATAAAATAAAAATTCCGCAATTATTAAGCTTCGATCTAAATTTACCTTTAGGAGGTTTTTCAGTTACCTCAATACAATATTTTCCTTCACAATTAACAATTGCACCTTTATAGGGATCATCTGTGTAATTTGTTACCATTATGTAATTTGGTTTTTCTTTTTTAAATGTCGTAACAACTTCATTGTAAACATGATAAGAAACTAAAATATCTCCCCAAGTTAGAAAAAAATGACTTTCTTTTATCAGATCGTCACATAACAATAAAGCTCCTCCGGTACCATTTATTTCTGTTTGTTCGATGTATTCAATATTAATTCCCCATTTATTTCCACCTTGAAAGTAATTAATTATTTGCTCCTTTAGGTAACCCACCACAATAATAAAATCTTTAAAACCTGCTTGGATTAATCCATTAATAATATATTCCAATAGTGGCTTACCATGAACAGAAATCATTGATTTCTGGTATGTATTAGTATAAGGTTTCATGCGTTTACCCTGACCAGCGCTTAAAATAACTGCTTTCAGCACAATTCGACTCCTTTCTTGGTTTTTATTAAACAATAGTTATTACTATTAAAGAGCTCAATAAGATTTTTTGATATTATTATTCCTTTTGCTGCGAAGTATACAAAATTTCTATGAGCCCTAAGTTTGATCATTTTATAAAGTATAAGTATATTATTCTGGTATCACTGAAGTATTATAATTCTTTTTTTTTCAATTTAAGTAGATTATATTAATTTGGTAGAACAGTTTCAGTTCTATTGATTAGAAACGACCTACTTGGCTGAGATTAATGATTTGTGACGTTTTGATAATAAAAGATGGTTTACCGTTGCTATCTAAGAGTTTTTCTAATTCTTCTAATGTCAAAAATATGTTCTCAGAAATAGATAATCTAATAATGGTATCTGGATTTTTCTCCGCATTGAATTCATTTTCAAACTCCTTCGAATCACTCGGATGCATAAGTGAGTTGAAGATGGATAATTCTAATTTAAAATTATCTTTTTTAAGGGACCCACACGTCCCAGAATTGATTTTTCTAGCTACATTTGATAGTGACTCAGATGTAAAAAGCGTTAAAAGCTTTTTAAAAAAAATTTCAACCCTCTTTTTCGAAAAATTTGATATTAATCAAATTGCAAAATGGAATGGAAAATTAGATAGTTTTAAATCTTTTGAGAATATAATCGAAGAATGTATGAATGAGAATGAAACAGTTAAACATACTCAGCAAAATACCAAAGCATTTGACTGGTTAACAAGTTTTGAAACAGTTGATATTGTTAAAACTGAAGAAGAACTTGAAGTAAGTACTCCAGATCCTGAATTCTATAACTTTATCCCATGTTTTGAGGGCTCTGGTTCAAAAATTATAAATCCTAAAAATTACCTCACAGGAGATACTTCTTATAAAGTATATGATAAAATTGATGGGAAGAAAACAATCAACCAGATTACGAAAGAACTAGATAATCTTGATCAAACCAAAGTGTATAACATATGTAAAAATCTTGTTAAAATGGGATTTATCTCTTTTAACTGATTTTTTTACCACAAAGGCTATTTTTTTATTATTTAATATTAAAATTAACATTTTCTTATTACAAACAAATAAATATTTACAAAATTTTGTAATGGTTGAGTAAAAATTTACAATTATATGAGTTTTGGTGTAATAAGATTTCTCTAACAAATTCCGCGGAATTTAAGTCGACTTCAATTGATGTCCTGATTGATAAACTTAAAGAAACCACTGGATTGAAATTTGATCAATATCAAAGGCAGTTTATTGAGAAAAGAATCTCCTTTCGGATGAAGAATCTCAAAATAGATTTGTATCAGGACTATATTGAATACATTCGTAAAAATCCTATCGAAGTTGATTTATTTTTAGATAAATTTACAATCAATTATACTTATTTTTTCAGAAATCTTAGTGTTTTTGAGAATTTTGAGAAATTTATTAAATTCTATGTTAAAAGTAATAAAAAGGAAGTCTTAAAGATTTGGTCTGCCCCGTGTGCAACCGGTGACGAACCTTATACACTCGCAATGATACTAGATAATTTAAAAAAGACAAATACAAATTTCCCTGATTTTAAAATATTTGATTCTGATATTGATACTAATGCACTTAAAATAGCAGATGAGGGGATTTACGGAGAATATGCTGTGCATGAAATGCCAAAACATTACTTAAATGCTTATTTTTCAAAAGAAATTAATGAACTTGGTCCAAAATTTACGCTTAGCAATGATATTAAGAACAAAGTCGAATTCATTCAGGAAGACATTATTAGGGAACATAAAACAAAAAATGTTTATGATGTGATCTTTTGTCGAAATTTCTTTATTTATATTAATCACCATGCTCGTGAAAACTTGTTGTGAAATCTAGATAAAAGGATACATGAGAGTGGTTTATTAGTATTAGGAGGTTCTGAGAATATACCAAGGGAAAATTCAGTTTTTAGTACCCTCAGTATTAGAGACCATTTTTATATCAAAAACTTATTCAATAAGTCTGAATCCTATAAAAATGCATTAACTTCTCTCTTTCCAAGACAGAATATAAATAGATCTACAAAAAACTATTCTCTTTCAAAAAATCTTACTGGGGTAAAAGAAATAAAAAAGAATTCTAAAATTCTCCCTAAAATTAACAAAATTGCTAAAACTATAATGAAAAATGAGAAGGTCAACAAAGAAAAGAAATTGGGAGAGTCTGAACCAACAAAAGCATCTGAATCCACTGAAGTTAAAATCACAGGACTTGTGGTTAATAATGGAATTAAAAGTCAATTCCCAGATACTAAGCGGTCTTCTTCCTTAGAACGCGTGGAGAATTTCAATAAAAATCAACACAAAAAATTAAAACAAAGGGAATTACTCCTCAAACAGCGAGAAATAAATATCGAATATAAAATAAAACATTTAGAAGACCAATTCAAAATTTTAGAAAAGGAACGAAAAGAAGTGAAAGAGCTCCTTTATGAAACAAATAATAAAGATAAGGACATCACAAATCGTTTATTAGTTTTAGAACGTGTTTCAAGACAAATTGAGCAAAGAGAGAGAAGTTTAAAACTAAAAGAAGAACAATTAGAAAAACGATTAGTTAAGATGGAACAATATTCTAAAAATATGCTCCAACAAGAGCTTCAAATAAAAAATATTTCGAAAGAACTAGATAATCTCGATGAAACAGAAAGAGTTTTTTCCCTTTATGAAGAAAGAAGAATGGATCAAGTGAAGAATCCTAAAAATAAGAAAGAATTAACAATCAAGATAGGATATTATAGCTTAATCCATTCATTTGATCAAAATACAACTGCAACAAAATTTAGGATCAAAGGTCTTGGTTCAGGCATTGGTTTAATTCTAAGAGATCCAAAAAATCATGTGTTTGCCATGTCTCATATTTCACTACCAAGCTCATTGGCCTCAAAACAAGGATATCATTTACTTTTTCCACATACATTTGCAGACACATCAGCGAAAGATTTACTTAATAATTTATTATACAATGGTGCTAATAGAGTAAATATTAAAGCTTTTATTGTCGGTGGGGCAAAAATATTTTTAGATTATGATATGACTTATCAAGAGAATATTGATACTGTTAAAAAGGAATTACAATCGTTAAAAATTGAAATAGAGGCTGAAGATGTCGGAGGATTGAGTGAAAGATCTGTAATTTATGATACTATTAATGATTCCCTCTTTGTTAAGAAATCTTGGGAATTTCAGTATAGAAAAATCGTTTAAGTTTTTTTTTATAGATAACAGTATAATTGATAATGACAAAAAAATTAGTATTTGAAAATATCAAAAATCCAAGCTTTCCCCCCAGCATTATTGATAGCTTGAGCAACTTCTTTCTGTTTTCGAGGTGCTATTGCCACTATGCATCCTCCTCCTCCCGCACCCATTTGTTTCACACCTAAGGCCCCTGCATTCATTGCTGCGTTACATAGTTCTAAAATCTTTTTTGTATCGGCTTTCAGAATTCCTTCCTGTTTTTGCTGTAAATTCATTAATTCACCTAACTTTGAATAGTCTCTTCTTAATATAGCGTCTCTCGCTTGATACACGCAATTTTCAATTACGTTAAAAGCTTCTAATGTTATTGGATCTTTCTCCTTAATTTGATTTTTCACCCTATTTAATATAGAGGACGATTTCCTTTCTTCCAGAGAATCTCCAACGACTATAGGTAATTCATCGATGTCTAAATATTCAACACTTGGATTTTCATGAGTTTGAATAAAGACAATGCCACCAAATGTCTCGGTATATTGATCAAGGCGACCGCATTGAATATCTAGATCAATATTCTCTCCTAGATACGCTAATTCTGCGATTTCTTTTTTTGAAAGTTTTAAATCATACGCTTGATTTATAGCTTTAATAAAACCAATAGATAAAGCTGCTGATGTAGATAATCCTGCTCCAATGGGAATATCAGAATCTACTTCTAAAGAAAAGCCTTTTTTTATGTATTTTCTTAATCTCTCATAAAGCACGCTCCAGTAAGAAAGGTCTATATTTGTTGGGGGAGATTCACCTACCTTAAATTTAGTTCTTTCTTTTGTGTTATTACTATAGAATTCGATCATATCATCCTTGTTTTCTTCATAGTTGATAGTCATCATTAAGTTTATAGCCATTCCTATAACAGGTTTACCTAAAAGATCAACCTTATCACCCATTAGACAAATTCGACCGGGGACCTTTACAGTAATATTTTTCTTCACACTAAGAGAACCTCAATAAAAAGCTATATATTCATAGGGTAAATAATCCAAAATCGATAAAAAAAGTAACTCGTTTATGTTTGTTTCCTTTTTAGTTGAGCTTTTTTTCTTTTACGATCCATTTCTTTAATTTGTTCTTCTAATCCACTTAACTGCGAATCAGCTTTTCCCTCCAGTTTAAATCGTCCAAAAATTTTACTTTCTTCATGGTCACCTGTCTTCGAGATTTTTTCAAAAGATAGATCTATCGGTAATTCTTGATTTAAGGCTAAATTTATAAAGTTAATAAAACCAATATGCTTACTTGGACTTATTGGAAATTTTATACTTATCTCTTTATTTTTCTTAGTTTTCGTTTTTAAAATTAATCTTAACTTCAACGATTTTCAATCTCTTTATTGTTTATATTGTTTAAGTGAATTAATTATATATTTAAAATAATTAAAATAAAAAAACTATGTTATTTTATAAAGTGAAATATATTTTAATTTAACTCACTTAAGAGTTTGAATTAATCATAGTAAATATGTAAATTGCCATCTAAATACCGATTAAGATATATTTTTAAACCATTTGTAAAGCTGGTAGCGAAAGGTTTAATTAAAATTGGAGTTTCACCAAATCTAGCTACCGTTATAATGCTCTGTTTTTCGATCTCAAGTTATATATCAATTGGATTTTATCAAAATCTTCTATTATTTTCCATTTTAGTGTTTATTACGGGGATAATGGATGGATGTGATGGAGCAATTGCTAGATTGACTAATAAATCTACAAAATTCGGGGCTTTTTTTGATTCGGTCATGGACAGAATTTCAGAGTTTTTTATATTTTTAGGATTGTATATTTATAATCAAAATCGATTCCTTTGGAATATAATTGACATGAAATTGATAATATTCATTACTTTTTTAGCCTCAATAATGATCAGTTATACAAGAGCACGAGCCGAAAATTTTTTTAAAGGAGATTTTGATATAGGTCTTATGGCTCGGTCTGAGAGATTGTTTTATTTAGTTATAACGATGATAATTTCTTTTTTTTTTAATTTTGTTAATGAATTTCTTTTCATATTCATGTGGCTTGTATTAAGTACCTTTATTTTTAGAATGATAAAAATATATCATTTAATGAAAGGAATACAATTTTCAAAATTAGCAGATTAGAATAATTTTTCAATTACTTTTTAGTAAATTCAATTCTCAATCGATCTCCATCTTTTAATTTTAACTTCTCTCTCAAGTAATCTTCTGCAAGAATTTCAACGATATTTTTCTTATGATGAGTCCTTTTTATTTTTAAAATAGCTGAATCTACTTTAACATCTTGGTTGTCTAATCGTGAAACAGAACAAATGAAACAATCTACAGCACCATATGTACGTCCTAACTTATTGTCTTCAAAACCTTCAATTCTCACAGGTATTTGATTTTTTAGATTTTCTTCTAATAGTTCCTTATTGAGATCGCTTAATTGTATATTTAACGTTCCAAAATATGGTTTAAATCCAAGTTTTTCCTGAAATTGTGCTAAATAACCTGGAATTCTAACATAATATCCACCCTCTTTCATTCCTTCAGTGACTTCGCCAACAATTAGAATTTCTTCTAAAATTTGTCTTAAATTTTTGTACATGGCAAGGATTACATCTGCTCCTTTCTTGGTGATTCTTATTACTTGATCTTTTCCAATAATTTTTCTCTGAATCCAGCCGATTTCTTCCAAATCATTTATTCGACGAGAGGCCGTTTGTTGGGATAAATTTAAAATCTTCCCAAACTCAGTACTGCTGATATGTATAGCCTTTTGACTTCCTATATTTTGACAAAGATGATAAAGGGCGAACCAATTAGCATAATTATCTTGAGAAATTTCCTTATTCAATTTCATGATTCTTTATTATTTTCTTTATATTTTTCAATGATTTTTTGTTTTATTTGGCTTGAGCTATGCAACTCATATTTTTTATAATAGATTTCAAGTTTTTTTACTTCAATATTGTTTAATCCCATATCTGTTAGACCTTTTTTAAGAGTTTTAATGCTATACTTTTGATCTGGGCCAAGTAAAACTATGTCTGGTTTTATATCCTTTACAGTCTTTAGGGTATCATTATCATGCCTTCCTAATTTTGCATCCTTGACATTTTTTATACTTTTCATGACCGCTAGTCTTTGTTCTTCTGGAATAATTGGTGCTTCTCCTGAATACAATTCTCGATTTTTATCAGTAGCCACGACTACATAAACTTCTCCAAGTTTAGCGGCTTCGTTGATTAAATAAATATGTCCTGGATGTATTATATCGAATGTCCCTGCAATTAATACTTTTTTCGCTATTTTATTCACCTATTCCCATAATTACTCGCAAGATTTCTACAATTTTGAAGATCTATTATCATTTTCGAAACATTGTTTTAAATCATTCATTTGAATTGCTAGAGATATGTCTCCTCTAGTTTTTTCAATGATATTCCTAGCAACGTCAACTTTATGTCTTAAATCTTGAGTAACGCCAACGGGATAATCAACAGAGAATAGGATTGTATAAATCTCGTCCATACTCTCTAAAACAATATTTAATTCATTTGTTTGAGAGTTTCTAATATTATCTAACGCATATCTTCTTAATTCACCAATGACGTCTGCTAATCCAAGAGCAAAATTTATAGGACTTATTTTCAGCTCTGAAGGTGGGGGTATTTCTTTATTACTAATAATTGAATAAAAGACTATTAATTCTGTATATTCCTGCTCTGGTGTCTTCAAGAATTTAGAAAACACCGCAGGATTCTTATTAACCAAGTTATTTAAGGTTTCAAGATCGATTTCAATTTTTTTTTTTTTCTCTTGAAACATACTGAATTCTTTTCTATGAATATTTTTGATACCTATACTGCAATCTCGAACGATATTTCGAGATAACCGTAAAATTTTTTCTCTACTATTATAAAGTGCATCAAATAAGTTAGATATTTCTGAAAAAGCTTTTTTAAGGTTCATGATGGTTCAAATAAATTTTAGTAACAATTATTTTGAACTTATAATTATCTATCAGAAGTAATCAAAATATTTAGAATTTATTATAAACTTAAGGTAAACAAACAAAAAAATTGATCTCATATGAAAATCTTATTAATTCACTCTCAAGATGTTGAAGTTATCAAAAACAAAGAAGCAACTTCTAATCCTCAGGAGTTTTCAGAAGATTTCATAAAGATGGAAGGTTTAGTCTTAGTTTGTTATGTATCAGTTGAAGATCAAGATACTTATGATACAAATCTAATTGCAAAACAGGGTGCTGAGGAAATTGAGGCAGCTATCTTACAAATTTCGGGTTTTCCAGAGGTTATTAGAGGACGAAATGAAGAAATTAGAAATTACAATAATAAAATTGAGAAGAATGAAATAAAGGGAAAGCCAAGAAAATTGCTAGAATTAATCATGGATCACAGTAAGTATCGAGTAGATAAGGTCCTCGTTTATCCCTGGGCCCATTTGAGCAAATTTTTGAGTAATGAGGCAAATGCTATGGAAGTTTGTCCAAAGATTGCAAAAATTTTACAAAATAAAGGAATTGAAGCAAAATTTTCACCTTTCGGCTGGTATAAGTCATTTAAAATTAATTGTTTAGGACATGAATTAGCTGAAATGTATAGAGATGTCAAACTAGCCATTAAACCCGAAGAACAAGTTAAAAATTCAACATTTAAGATAATTACCGAGTCAGGTAAAGAAATTGATTTAAAATTTGATGGACAAAATAAACTTTTACCCTTAAAAGAAATTACTGATAAGGATTTTAACTTGTTTCTAAAATCCGAGTTAGGATCTAGAATAGTAGATAAAGCCGTTGAACCTGCTCATATAAAAGTGATGAAAGAGTTTGAGCTCATTGACTTCGACAGAAATTCTGATGCGGGTAACCTTCGCTGGTATACCAAGGGTCTCATTATGAGGAATTTAATTAAAAATTTCGTTGAAGATAGAATAATAGATTATGGAGCAATTCTTATTGACACTCCAATAATGTATACCGTAAAAAACAAAAAATTAACTGCTCAAACCGCCCGTTTTCCTGCAAGAAGTTATTGGCTTGAATCTGGAAAAGAGAGATTCATTTTGAGATATGCTAGTGATTTCCTTTTATTTGACCTTTTCTCTCAAATGAATTTAAAACCCCAATATTTCCCTCTAAGAGCATATGAGTATGAACAGTATGATTTTCGACGTGAACAAGAGGGAGAGCTTTCAGGATTAAGGAGATTACGAGGTTTTATAATGCCTGATATGCATACACTCTGTAAGGATATAGATTCTTCGATTGATGAATTTAAAAAGCAATACACACTGATTAGAAAATTAGAAAATGATTTAGGCATAAAAACTTATGCGATTTTCAGAGTTACGCAAGAATTTTATAGTGAAAATAAAGACTGGATTATTGATTTAATTAAAACTGAAAAACAACCAGCCTTATTAGAGTTATGGGAAGACAGATATTATTATTATGTATTAAAATTTGAAAGGAATGTATTATCTGCTGAGAACAGAAGTGCTACATTAGCTACAAATCAAATTGATGTAGAAAGTTCATTAGAATTTATGGTTGATAATGATGGAGAAAGAAGGCAAAAGTATAACATTTCCTTCACTGATTCCGATGGTCAAGTAAAACATCCTATAATCCTCCACAATTCACCTACGGGAGGTTTGGAGAGGGTTTTATGGGGCTTAATAGAATCTGCCATTCGGAATAAAGAAACATTAGTACCTGGTTTTAAAACGTGGTTATCTCCTATTCAAGTACGTATTATTACTGTTTCAAATGAACAGAATGAGTATGCTAAAAGAATCCTTGATATCATTAATGGACAGTCATATAGATGTGATTGGGATGACCGTGAAGAAACCGTTGGGAAAAAAATAAGGCAATCTGAAATTGAATGGATCCCTTATACTGTTATCCTCGGTAAAAAGGAGCAGGATAACCAATCGGTATCTATTAGAAAAAGATTAATTGGTGAGCCCATTGGACCAAAGAAGCAGACATCTGAACAAACAAATGATGTAAAATTGGATAAATTATTAGAAATGCTCGAAGATGATACAAGAAATTTTCCTAAATATAAATTACCAAAACCGTTTAGAAAATTTTCTACAAAGGTTTATTTCAGAAAATGAGTCAAATTAAATGTATTATTTTTGATTTAGGTGGAGTTATAGTAGATTTTGATTTCTCAAATTTTTATAATAGTATTATCACTCAATCTCCGGTAAATAAACCTCAAACTCCAATTATCCTTGAATTTTTTCGTCAATCAGATATTTATCACCAAGGTTTAATAAATGATAAGGAATTTTATCAGTTGGCGTGTGATCTACTCCAAGTTTGTGAAATCGATCAAGAACACTTCTTTACTGCTTTTAATAGCATAATCTCAGGATATAATTCTGAAATTGTAGAAATAATAAAGAAAATAAAGGAGGATACTAATATAAAACTTATTTGCTTATCAAATGTAAATTCTAGTCATTGGGAATTCCTTTTAAATAAAAAATGGGATTTTTTTGATTATTTCGATGAATTTATTTTATCTCATAAAGTCCATATGACTAAGCCTGATGAAAAAATATTTCATTATGCTATAGAAAAAGCGGGATGTAATCCTGAAGAGATTATGTTCATAGATGATGGTTTAAATAACATCCGCTCAGCGGGTAAATTGGGTATAATCGGGATAAAATTCACAAATAAAGAAAACCTGGTTGAAGAACTTAAAAATCTTCAAATTTTAGAAAATTAAACAATCCTTTAATTTGACAGTTTATATTTCCCCTGCGTCCTGAAGGCACGCTCTAGCAACTATTTCAAATGCTTTTTCTACGTTTTCCCCTGTTTTTGCTGAGGTTTCAAGATAAGTACAACCTAATCTTTTAGCAGAATCTTCTGCTTCTTCTTGATCAACCTCTCTTTCCAAATCAACTTTATTGCCTATAAGCAGCATAGGTATAGTTCTTTTTATCGTTTTTTTAATTGAGCTAATCCAACCTGGAATTTTTAAAAGAGTTTGACTAGATGATAAATCAAACACACCAAGTGCGCCATTACTGCCTTTAAAATAAATAGTACGGAGTTTATGGAACTGAGGCTGACCTCCTATATCCCATAAGAGAAGACGGACTTGTTTTCCGTCGATATCTACATCCTTTATCAAGAAAGTACTACCAATTGTTTTTTTTAAATCATCTCTAAAATAATCCTTAATATACCGTAATAATAAGCTTGTTTTACCCACACCTCCCGGTCCAAACAAGGTTATTTTGAATTTGTATTGTCCAATCCCAGACATTTTTAATCTCCTTGAAAGAATTTAATACTTGGTGTAATTTCTTAATTATTCAAATTTATTAATAATTCAAATGAATTAAAATATCATTTTATTCTTTGATTATAATTTAAATTATCTTTTTAAGATATTTATATCTTTATAATAAAGCTTATTGATTTTTTAAAATCCAATATGTGAAATCCTTATCAATTATTATTCTTTTTTTTCTCTCTACTACCGAGTTTACTCATTAGCCATTCCGGTGATCCCACGCCATTAAAAAATTTATGCCAAATATACATCAGCAAGCCCAAAAATCCACTATAAGCGGCAAACACAAAACACGCAAATGTGATTGGAAACTGACCAAGATATAGGGGAAGAAACATAAATTGAATAAGAAAAAGGCTGAGAGAAACATTCCCAAAGAAAATCAGCATTTTTATAAAAACATTCTGTTTATTTTTAATGTCGATATAATAAAAGCTTACTGCGATTATTATTAATGATGCGCCTAGATTAAAATACATATTTTGGGCAGAACTCCTTATTGTGAACATTAGCATCCCTGGAAATTGATAATCTATCACATTATTATTAGTAATTGTCAAAAGATTAATATGCAAATACTCGGAAGATACAATGGTACCTCCTAATGATGTAGGATTTAATATTGCCCAACCAGGTTCCCATTGATCTAATCCCAATCTTG
The DNA here is from genome assembly GCA_016839705.1 of Promethearchaeota archaeon. Taxonomy (GTDB): domain Archaea; phylum Asgardarchaeota; class Lokiarchaeia; order Sigyniarchaeales; family SOKP01; genus Loki-b32. The sequence goes on from JAEOTR010000019.1 coordinate 96,280, forward strand.
GGACCCAAATAAAAAGTCCTATTAATATCAAACCAATACCATAAGCAACAAACTTGCGAAACAATCTGTAGTAAGCCTCTTTTGTACTTTTCATCATTGTTTCAAAAAGATATTCACCAAATATCGTCGATATAAAGCACACTGCAATCCATGGGAGAAATGGTACTTGTGGGAGGGGTGAGGTTATGATGAAATGTAAGATATTCACCCCAAAATTTACATCTTTGAATTGAAAGAGTACTTCTCTGATCCAAGGAGAGATGAAAATTATTACGAATCCTGATACTGCACGTGTCCTTTTACTAAATTTTAATGCATAATATGAAAAAATTTGAGAAAATCCAATAAACATGAGGATATTCCACCCCCATAAATTTGCAGGAAATGGAAGAGATTTATTCTCGATAAATAATGAAATTGGATTAAAAATTGTCCCAATTATGATAATTGCTAATCCTCTTGTAAAAATTCGGTTACGTATTGGTTTATCTGACCTTGCAATCTTCTTTCGTTTAATACTAAAAACTACACTGAGAGCAGAGAGAAAAACGAATAATGAAGGTCCGAGTATATCCAGATATGTAAAAAGAAGTCCGTACATATATCTCCAGTCATCATCAAACCAACTTAAGGCCGCATGAGCCCAAATAATAAAACCTAAAGCAAGTCCTTTTACGAAATCAATTGAAGCAATTCTTTTTGTGGGTGAAACTTCCTCATTATTATCTATGTATTTCTCGTTTATAGTTGACATATTTGATCAGACTCTAGGACTTATTATTTATTTGAAGATTTATAAGATAAAAAACCTTCCTATTGAATTTTCCTAGATCATATTTTAAGAAGAAAGAGAGATTAATTGTTAATATTTGCTCTTCGAGAATTTTCTTTATCTTAAAATTTGTTTTGGAATGTTTCTATAATAAATTATTAATAGAAAGTAAACAAGCATTAGCAATATCAATCCTCCAAGATTAAATGGGAATATTTCATAAGTCAAATAAAAAATCCCCCAAAATCCCACAGCAAGTGTCGCAAGTAGATAGTAAGAATATTTTACAGAATTGTATAACTTAAAATCTTTATGAAAAAGTATGAAAAAAATTAAGAATGGCATTAATACTACAAGATGATGAGGCCATGTGTCAAAATAGGCAATTAACATTACTAATATTCCCACTAAATATCCATCAATTAAGGAAATAGACTGGTTTGAGTTTTTAAACATTATTATAAATATTGGAATCAAAATTAGTAAAGTGATTAATATAAAAATTAAAAACCCGTTAACATCCATATTAAGAAGGTTAAAGAGAATTAAAATAATTCTAGTTAGACTAAATGATGGATTGATTTCCACAGCGCTTTCAATTGTGTAGGTATAACCTCCAGTGAGATTAACGTCGATAAAATCTTTTAACATTTGTGGAAAAATCATGAAATACAAACCAGAGATCATTATTAAAATTATAGGGCCTGCCAATCGAATAAAAGTTTTTTTCAAATCAAAATGAATTTTCTTAGTTGTTCTGTTGTAGTTTAACACCATTACAAAGGGTAAAATTAAAATTAAAGTAGGACGAATTGAAATTGCTAATCCTAATAAAAAGCCTCCTATCAATTCCTTCCTAAAACCTCCTTTCAGGAAATAAAAGAGAGAAGAAAGGATGAGAACAGAAACTAATAAGTTAATCTGTCCTAAAAAAAAATTCATAAATTGTGGTAACATTATTAAGAAAACAGCACTTTGATGAAGAACTGATTCATTTTCTGCATTATCAAAGAGATCTCTAAAATTATTTAGTTTATAGTTGAAAGTATGGTTATTATACAAGTTCTGATAAATCTGAATAATCTTATAAATTAGATATATCAGTAAGAGGTTTAGACAAAAATTGAAAATTTGGAATATAAAATAACCTATTTTTAGGCCTAAAATTGAAAATGGTGTAAAAAAATAAGCAGAAAGAGGTAAATACCTAAACGGAAAGGGAGAAAGCGTTGAATTGTATAAATTAGGTAAATCTTCCAAAACATTTAAACCAGCATAATGGAATGATAAATAATCATTTTCATTAATATTCATTAAAGGATTATCTAAAAAATAAAAAAAAATGAAAGTTAAAACTAAATAAAAAGCATTAACTGTGTATGCTAAAAAAAAAAATATTCGTGTTTTATGCATTAGAAATCTGGTTTAATTTATTTAATAAAAGATTTTGAATGGTTATTCATCTCTGCCATCTTTACTCAATTTCCTCATGAAATCTTCCATTTTTTTAACTTTTTCTCGCTTTTTAATTTTTGCATACATCATTTTTGTTGTTTTCTTAACTGCTTCACCTGATTTTTGACCTACTCTACCGATTTGTACCATTAACCATTCAGGAGACCCTACACCTTTAGCGTATTCCATCCAAATATACATAAAAACACCTAAAAATCCAATGTAAGATAGGCTAACGATGAGGAAGATGAGTATGCTAAATTGATTAAAAAATAGAGGGATAAATATGAAGTGAATAAGAAATAAGCTAAGGGATGTTTTGCCGAAATAAATTAATACGCTAGTAATGTTATTGTATTTATTTTTAATATCTATGAAGTAAAAGAAAATAGCTATAATTAATAATGCAGCACCTTGGTTATAAAACATGTTCGCGCTTGTTCCTCTTATTAAAAAATTTGGCATCCCTGGAATTTGGAAAAAATCTTGTTGATTGGCATAAAGTAAATTAACTAAATGAGGATATTCAGAAAGACCGCCGATTATTGATGCGGGAGTCTCTAACGTCCATCCTGGCTCCCAAAAAGTAAGATTCAGCCCATCAGGAAAGAAGGCGAATATTCCAACCAAGATAAAAATTATACCCCAGACAAAAAATATTCTAAACAAACCAATATATGCATCCTTAGTACCTTTGTTCATGGCTTCATAGATATATTCCCCAAAGATTGTAGAAATAAAAGCAATTGAAATCCAGGGGAGTAAAGTCAAATGAGGTGTTGGAGAGGTAATGATATAATGGAAAATGCTTAAGAAAACATTTCCTTCAACTTTTCCAAGATAAAGAATAGCTCTTAACGTAGGAGAGAGAAGGATTATTAAAAGCCCAATTATGATACGATTTGATTTCTTAATTTTTAAAATATAATAAGAGAAAATTTGAGAAAAACCAATAAATGTAATTATATTCCAACCATAAATGGCAATCTTTATTTCTCCTCCCTCAATGATTAAAACATTTGTGAGCATTCCTATTACAATCATCACAAGCCCACGAGTAAAAACTCTATTTCGAATGATTTTAGGATGAACAATACCTTCCTTCCGTTTAATGCTAAAAATTACACTTAGTGCTGAAAGGAACACAAATAAAGAAGGTCCTAAAATGTCTAATAAACCAAACATTATTCCATATACGTAGTATGAATCTGGTGCTAACCAACCACTCGCAGTATGAGCTAATATAATAAAAACGATTGCGAATCCTTTAACAAAATCAATTGACAGAATACGTCTGGGTGAAGCATAATCTCTAATATCCTCAAGAGGAATTTCTTGTCTTAAATAATTAAAGAGAGGTGGTGATTCTGTATCTATCTCTGTATTAATTTGTGAAGTCATATCAACTTGATTTTATAGTTTGTTAGTTTTTAATAATCTAAGAAAAATTAATATTTTCAAAATTTATTTAAATATTATTCTTTTGGAATTTTTATAGTTTTTCAAAAATGTAGCTTAAACTAAATTGATTTTTTATGCCACTCAACAAAAAAATTGTTAGTTTTTTGTTATTAGGATTAATTGGTCCAATTCTCCTCATATTATCTGAATTTTTTCCGTGGTTCTCAGGTTATAATTTATTTGAGCTATTTATAATCACAACCTTTGCTGAAATTGAAAACTCTTTTTTATTTCTATTCCCATTAATGAGTGGAATTGTGTGCTTAATAGCTAATATGTTAGCAATATACAAGGCAGAGTTTAAAATAAAAACGGTTATCTTATCTTTGGTTGGTTTAGGATTTCAGCTAATATTTTTTATAGATTATATTATACAAGAATTAGGATTTCTCTCTAACTCTGGTGTTGGAGTTTATTTAGGAAGTTTTGGTTTTTTTCTGGTTATTATTAATATTATAAGTATATTAACAAGAATTGAAAAAGATTCAGGAGGTTAATTGACTATCAGTAAGGAAAGAAAACAAAATTTCAAAAAGAAAGATGTTGATGTTGAATCCAGCTTTTATTATGCATTAAGTCATGAAATCCGCAGAAAAATAATTAAGATTATAGGAGATAATGAATTTACCTCTTTTACTCATCTTAAAAATGAATTGAATGTAAGTACAGGCACAATCTATCATCATTTAGAGACATTATCATCGTTAATTGAACAAAAACAAGATAAAAAATATTATTTAAAAGAATTGGGAACCTATGCGTATAATTCCTTAAAAGACAATATTGAAACAATCAAAGCTCCTCAGAGGGAATTCAAATCCGCATTCTTAAATAAGTTAATGGTGTTAACTTCAAAAAGGTTCATAACATTTAATAAAAAAGATCGAATCTATACTCTTTTAATATCAATTGGCATCATCATAATCGGAACGATTTTCTGTATTTTAAATGATTTCATTTCCTTCTTTCTCTTTTATATTGAAATTAATTCTGAGAATTTGGATTATATTGTTCAGATTTTAATAAACCTAAGTTTTATTTTAAATTTCCTTGCTTTCTTTGCTATAATTGAAATAGTATCTCGCTTATTTTACAAGAAGACTGAAAATACATTGAAGCTACTTGCATCCTTTGCGTTAATTCAGTTTCCAATGATAATTTATCTAATAATTAATTTTATCTTTAAATATACTGCATTAACGAGTTTGAATGTAGTCAATTTCATTGATCAAATTTTAATGATTGTTTTTCAAGCATGGTCAATATGGCTACTATCCTATACTTTGAGCGTGAAGAAGGGATTAAAGATTGAAAATAGCTTAATTATATCTTTATTGCTACATTATGGTGGTTTTACTTTAATTTTGCTTACCTTCATTTAATATTCTCAAAACCATATCTTCTTAATGTATTTTTAATTTCTTTCATTCTATTTTTAGACTCACTTAAACTTTTTGATTTAGTTGCGATTAAACTTGTAAAGTGATTTGAAATTTTGAGTGATATGGGAGGAGTAACGAACTCTGGGATTTCATTCACAAGTTTTTGCGTTAGCTCCTCATTTATCCCAGTATCCCGCATTTCCTCATAATAATCCATTTCTATCCTTGAAAATATAGAGTGATTAAGGTATTTCACCTCATAGTTATTAATAGAATTTAATTGTGAATCAAGGATCAATTTTGCGGGATTATAATTTATGACATTTCTTAAACCGATATATGATGTAGTTAATCTAGGATTGATTTCAATAAAAAACTGTTTTGCATCATTAGTACTGATGAAATCAATACCATAATAACCAGAAATAACTGAAAAATTGATTTTTTCTAAAATATCATTAAGTTTATTCTTAATTTCCTCAAAATTCTCTATGGGTGTTGTACCCCCATAATATTCTGATTCATAATTTGAATGTTTAATATCAATATTTTGGGAATTTATGCTTAGTAATATAGGACTTTTAAATTGGGAATCCCCTATGTAAGGTACTCCAATCAATGAAACACTTAAATCTTTTCCCTCTATAAATTCTTGAAGTATATATCTTCTCCCAAATTCAACTTTATGCTGAAAATTTAGAAAAAAATGCTTTAATTGATATTGAGATTCGAAATAATATATAGATTCAGCTCCAACACCATCTTCAGGTTTTATCACCACTGGTTTTTTCAATATATTGAATTTTTGAAGTATGAATTCACTATCTAATTGTTTATTTCTTATTGGTATCAAGTATGTTTTAGGGCTTGGGATTTTATTTTCTTTAAAAAAGGAATACGTATTCAGCTTCGACATACCTAGCCTAATTCCTTTTAAATTAGTGCTTAATAGAATCCTATTAGCCTTTTTAACTATATCACTTAAATTATATAGTACATTTGATGATTCTGGAGCGATGATGAATATATATTTACATTCTTCAACAAAAGTCTTGAATTTCTTAAGAAAATTATCCTGGCTGTTAGTTATACTTAAATCATCAACTGGTAGAAATTGAGCAAGATTATTAATTCTATAATCTAGCATGGTCTTGATCTCAAAATTTAGAGATTTAAAATCTATAATAATAGATCTTAACATTCCATAACCTTCACAAAAAAGTGAAATGGGTATGTTTACTTTATTAAAACCACCACCAGAAACAAATTCAAAAATAAAAATTTTATTCTTCATTATTTTAGTTTAAAATCGTAATAATCAGAATTGTATAGAATACTTGTTTATAAAAAGGTTATTATAGATTAGTTTTAAAATGATGGATAAATAATTTTAATTAACTCAAATTTAACGAAAAACGTTAAGATCTAAATATGACTTTTTTTACAGAAGAAGTAATGCAACGCATTAGGTATCTTCATTATAAAATTAAGAAAATTGAAGATGCTATTGAAAAAGAAGATGAATATTTCAACCTTGATGACCTAAATCTTATTTTAGAATATACTAAAATCCTAAATAGGAATTATCAGCGTGAGAATCATAAAGAAATTTTAGATGTTTTAGATATAACTAAAAACTATCTTGATCCTCAAACTGATAGAGAAATTGAAATTTATGATATAATGTTTGAATGTGCTCGTGTACTTTGGGTAATGGCAAGAGCGTATTTTCAACTTTCTGATAAGTATGAAGAAGAAAATGAATGGGAAAATGCTATTATCTCAATGACAGAATGTAGTAAAGTATATAAAACAGCTGCTTATTTTAGTGCTGCTGTAGTTAACCAGAATGACTTAGGTCGTACACTCAATTCTGAAAACTTAGAATTAAACTCGGAAGAATCAAGGATTTTAGCTCAGAGTATCGCTGCATTGCGTGAAGAATCAAATCGAAACATATATTTTGCGTCGAAGTTATACGCAGGGCTTAGTGTTTTATCAAAGAGATTATTTTATTTAAAACAGCATGAAGAGAAAAAAAAACAGCAGATAAGAGCTCAATTTCATTATGATATGGGAAAGGCTTGCTTTCTTAAAGCACGAGCTTCTCTAGAATCATCAATAACAAATATCAACCAAGAAAAGGTACAAAAACTAAACCAAAAAGCTCTCTGGTACTATATAAAAGCAAAAGATATTTGGGAAGATATGCAAAAAACCCTTACACTTTCGGGGGAAGAAAAAGAGCATATCAATCTAAATTTATCCATCGTAGAGGAAAATATTAATGAAAACGAAATTGAACAATTGGATTATGATGAAATTAAAAAAATTCAAGATCCAGAACCAATAATTATTATCCCTGAGAATTTAGCACCTTTTGTACCTAAAAATGTTATATATCTAACAAAATTTGTACCCAAGGATTTAAATATAAAAAGATTTAAAGCATATCAACGCAAGAAGCTAGAAGAAAAAATCCCGTATAGTAAAAAAGAAAAATTAATAGATCAGAAAGCTGGTGTTGTCCGAACCATAAATGAATTAAAGTTATTAAAAGAAAATAACGAGATTGAAGTAGACAAATTTGCTGAGCTCATGGAAAAGTACTCTACTAAACTAAAAATGATTGAGTCTGCTATTGAAAAATTAGTAAAGAAATAGCTTTTATCTACAGATAATTTTAAAATCCTTCTCCTTGAATCGGCTTCTTTTCTTTTTCGATATATTTTTTTCGATTTTCCTCTATTTCAAAGCACCTACGATTTTCTTCCTGAAACAATAAATCATAAACCTCCTTTAGTACAAGACCAATTAGTGTAGCCTCAATAATAACAATTAAAATTACCATCATAAATTCTAAGTTATGGAGTTCTCTAAAAAAAGGCTTGTAAACAGGAAGAGGTGGGGAAAATAAAGGCAGGTAACAACACCAATTCTTTTTCCAAATTTTATAATATTAATTATTTCCAATCTAAATACTCTTTCTAATTTCAAAATTTCCCATAAATAATAAGTACAGAATAAGAGATTAATTATGCATAGAATTATAATAAAATTCCTTTCTTGAAATGTTAGACCAATATAAGGTTTTAAAAAAATTGAACCAATTATAAAAGTAAGTGAAAATATAAACAAAATTAGGGAGGAAGAAAGAAGCCCATTTTGAAAATCTTTATAATCTAAAGTTTTGCACCTTTATTATGTTAATATTGTAAGTATCTAAATGATCTAAGTAAAATTAGGTATTATAATTAATTTGATTCTATTTTCTAAATCCTAATTAAATTTTATGGTCATTTTTATTTTAAGCAATCTTTTTTAATACATGTCTGAACAAATTTCAATTTTGCTTTATATTAAAAATATGCTTGCAGATTTAATTTATATCAATGGAATTGTGGCAACAGAGCTGATAAAAGTAACAGAAAATACTGCTACTATACGTCGTGGGGAGGAATTCCTAAGTAAAACAACATGTCTCGCTGAACATACCCAGTTAAATACTCAGATAATTGAGATTCTAAAAAAATACCAAAAATCGCCAGAAGATTTAGCAGGATTAGCTTCACACGTATTAAAGGACAATAAAGAATAAGTTATTTTTGAGTATAATATGCCAGATCAGTTCGATGAATTTATCGAAAATCTTCAAAAAGAAATTATCAAGATGGAAATTGAGGATCATAATGAAAGAATCGTGTCGTTATGCTATAATCCTCAAAATTGGGGAAAACCTAAGATAGAGAATATCATCAGTTATGAAGAGCAAAGAGGAGGTCCTAAAAACTATTTTCTAGGACTTTACTTAAACATTGAAAATAACTTTATAAAAAAGGCTAACTTCTTAACAGATGGATGTGGTGTGATGATTGCTACTGGAAGTCAACTTACACTTTTGCTCGAAGGTAAAACAATAACATTTGCGGAAAACTTAATCGCGAAAGATATAGATGAGGCGCTAATGGGAGTACCTGAAAATGAGAAACATTGTTTAGATTTGGCTATTAGAACACTTAATAGAGCAATTGAAAAATATAAAACAAAAGACTAATCTGAATCTACGATGGTTGAATTAATTACAGAAAATATTGATATTCATGTAAAATCAGACAATATAAATCTCAAAGGTTCAATATATTATACATCCAGAACACCATCTAAAGCCCCATTTTTGCTAAATTTACCAGGATTTATGAATCACAGAGACAATTATCTTGTGCAGTTTTTTTCTGAAAAATTTGCGAATGCGGGGTATTATGTTTTGTCCTATGATTATCGTGGTCATGGAGAAACCCAAAAGCAAACTGGTTCAAGATGGGATAAGATGATAACGCAAATATATTCTGATATACATATTGTAATAGATTGGATCATTCAAAAACAAGCTAAGAGACTTTTAATAGATAAGATAGCATTGTTTGGGAGGAGTTTAGGAGGAGCGATCATATTATCTCATGGATTTATCGATGAAAGGGCTAAGTTATTAATAGCACTTAGTACAAGGTATGATTATTATACAATTAGAGGAAGATATCAAGCAGTTGAAGATTATGAAGGAGAAGAAATTATTAAAAAAATTAGCCCTAAGTATTTTCTTAAAAAAGACCCATTAAACAATGAGAGAATCTTAATAGCTCATTGTAAAGATGATGATCGAGTTCCATTTGAAAATTTGATCCAGATAAGAGATCAACTTGGTTTAAGGGATGAAAATGTTATTGAATTTGATACGGGAGGGCATACATTTTCGGGTCATAGAGAGGAAATATTTAATTATTCACTTAAATTTCTAGAAAAGTTATAAACATTATAAAAAAGAAAAATTATTATGAATCATTATAAGGTGGGATCATAATGAAAAAAATTCTAATCGCAGGACCTGCTTCCCAAATACTTGGGGTAAAGATAGCTCAAGAATTAGCAATTGAGGTTATAAATACTGAAACAAAACTATTTCCAGATGGAGAAAATTACGTAAGAATCAATATTGAGGATGAAACCCTAATAGCAGATAAAGAAGTTATAATAATTCAATCAACAGGACCTAGTTCCAACGGAAATCAAAATAAACGCTTGATGGAACTATTCATGATGATTGATTCTGTTAAGAGAATGGGTGCAAAATCTATAATAGTAGTTGCCCCATACTTAGCTTATGCTCGACAAGATAAAGTATTTAGACCAGGAGAAAGTTTATTTGCAAATGTGGTGTTTAGATTCATTAATTCATTGGGAATCGATGAATTATATACTGTAGATATCCATGCTCAACATGTATTGAAGGAATGTACGTGTAAAACGGTAAATATTGACTCTATGAAACTATTAGCTGATTATATTAAATCTAAAGGAGCAGAAGACATTGTTGTTGTTTCACCTGATAAAGGGGCAGTCGAAAGATCAAAAGCCTTTGCCAGACATTTCGGAGAGAATGTCCCTGTTGAAGTGTTTGAAAAAAAGCGAGATCTGAAAACTGGAGAAATAAAAATGTCGGGAGTATTAAGTTTAAAAGGCAAGGATGTTGTGATCGCAGATGATATTATTGCTACGGGAGGGACAATGGCAACAGCAATAAAATTAGCAAGGGAAAGTGGAGCTAATAAAATTTTTGCAGTTGCAACTCATGCATTGTTGCTAGATCAAGCGAAATATCGAATATTAAAAGCAGGTGCGGATGAAATAATAGGGACTGATTCAATTGATAATGAAGCATGTAAAGTTTCATTATCTAAGATAATAGCAGATTATTTAAAATAAAATGTGTAATAGATTTTAATATGTTTGAATTACTTTCAATACTACCTCTCTAATATTTTTCTTTAGGTCATCAACTGTCGAATTATTCTTTATTTTATAATCTGCTTCTTTTAAAACTGCATCAAGTCCAAAATTTAGCTCTCTCATATCTCTCTCTTTTAATTGCTCTAAGTTTTTTGGATCATCACTTCGGGATCTCTTGAATAGCCTCCTTAATCGTTTTTTTTCGTCGACAATTATAGCAATAATAGGAAATTTCCAATAATTTCTAAAAATATTGACTTCAGCAAGAGATCTTATACCATCAATAAAAATAACCTCATCTTTTTTTTTTTATTATCAGGTCGACACATTTTTTAGCAATTATTCCCGGTCCCCCACTTTTCCGTAATTGCTGTGCGATCCTCCCAAGATTATTTCCAGAAGGATCAATATTCCTTTTTTTAGCTTCATCTCGAACAATATCACCCATTGTTACAACAATTCCTAGATCCCTAATAGCCTCTATTGCTGTAGATTTTCCAGATCCGGGAAGCCCTACTAATGCTAGAATTTTCATTTCAATTAATTTTCTTAAAATAATTTAAATATCTAGAATTTGTTTAGATTCTATATAGAATATGAAATTAAGTTTTTAAAATATACTAGTAAACGGTATATATCACGCTAAAAATGAAGAATCCAAAAGGGGTGAAGCCTCCATATGCACCGGTTTTACTCTCATTAAAAGCATATGAAAGAATCGTTGGTTATGCTATTAGATATGCAAATAATAATATAAATCCCGGAAAATGGCGTGAAGTTTATGGGATCTTAATAGGAACTATAGAAAACAACGCAAAGGTGATTGTAAAAGATGCCATACCTATTATGGTGGGAGATCGTGTTGGGGTTGCATATGAAAATAAACAGTATGTCGATACTGCCCAAATTGATACCTCGGTTCATGAACGTTCTATTCAAGATAAGAGGAATGATTTCATCATAGGGTGGTACCATACTCATCCAAATATGGGATTTTTCTACAGTGTTGTGGATCGTATGACTCAATTAGGATATCAGAGTAAAAATCCTTTTGCTGTGGGGTTAATTTTTGATCATTGTAAAAGAGAATCAGAAGAACATTATTTAGGAATTGCTGGGTTAAGATTAAAAGATCCTGACTTCGGTGTAAGATCCCCATTTACTTTTGTTGATTTAAATTATGAACATGATAAGGAAACCATGAAGAAAAAAGCTAATAAGGTTATTAAACTGGTTGGCAAAAACATGGACAAAACATTAAAAGAAATTAAATATATTGACAATGTGCTCAGGAAAAAAAATCTTGCTCAATTACAAAGAAATTATGGGTTAATTCTTGTTCCAAAAGAAGACATTAAAATTACAGACGATGAGGAAGAAGCAGAGGAAGTTGAAAGATTTTTATATGAATGGGATCCAGATCTATATAAAAAATCATATCGAATGCCAAAATTTAGGGAAAAGGTCGAAAGAGCTGTTTCAGAAGCTTATGATGAGTTAGATAAATTACCCAAAGGAATAGAGACAGGTGATTATGAAATTCTAAGAGAAAAATTGTCCAAAAAAATCCACGCACTGTTGAAGAAAGCTAATGAGTGGTATGATAAATTAATGGAAAATTTCTCAAAAAAGATAGAAAACATAAGTCCTTTCTATATGTATTTAGACACTGATGAAAGAAAAGTAATTGAACATTTTGAAGAACGGAGTTCTGAGTATTACAAAATTCTAGATAACCTAAATATTAGAGCAGAATTAGACTTAGATAATATCTAACAAAAAAATATATTTTTACATTTATTAAAGTTTAAAAATATGAGAAAATATATACAAATTAAGAATTTTAGTAAGATTTTATAAAGATACAAAATTAATTAAATCAAAGAATAAAGCTACTTTTTATATTAACGTATATTTTTTCTTCGAAAGAGGTTCTTTCATGGTTAATGAAACCACTATTATTATTAAAAATAGAAGTGACAAAGAAAAATCTATCAAAGACGCAATATTTGCATTTTCTGGTGGTAAGAAATCATTATTGATCAAGGGGGAAGGAGAAGAAATAAGTACTGCGGTTGAAGTTGCTGAAATATTAAAAAATCGGATGTATCCTAGACTAGAAATATCCAATGTCTCTCTGGGAAGCCGTCCTTTTTTTAACAATAAGAATTTTAGATATAATAGTAGAAATTCAAAAAATTATAATAGAAATACGAGATCTAATGGAAACAAGAAAGATCTTATTTCTAAAATTGAAATCACGTTACAAACGAAATCTATAAGTTATTCATGAAGTCTAATTTTGAACATCTAGGTCCACTTTTAAATGAAACCCGAACACCTGAAGTTTGTGCTCTTTGCAACAATTTCATTTATAAACGTGTATACCATGATGAAAATTCTAATGGAAAAAAAAAAATTGTATTTGTCTGCAAGAATTGTTTAAAAGATCCCCTTTAATAGGCATAGAGAATAATAAATTCTTTTCTGACATTTTACAATTTTTTGAGTTTTCGCTTCTCAAGAAATTTTGCCCAATCAAACGCCATAATAAAAAACATTACTGTTATAGTTACAAGCAATAAGATTGCTTCCGTGATTATGCTTGATTTACTATTGGATTGAATTCCCTGAGATGTAAATCCTAGGGCTACAAATAGAGGCCAGCAGCAATAAAAAAGAGTGGTAAAATTCTTACCCAACCAACCAGGAATAATACATTTCCAAAAACTATATTTCATCATTCCTAAAGGTAAAAATAAAAGATCATCAGGAAGTGGTGTTAAGGCAAATACGAAAATATATAATGGGGTGCGTTTCTCATTCTCTAAAATCATCTTTCCGAACCCATCGACGTTATCTAACAAATCTGACTTTCGTTCCTCAGCAATTTTCTTAGTCCCATATCCTACCGCGTAGCCCGTAAGTTCCCCTAGAGCACTCCCCAAACCACCGATCAATGCAATTCCTAAGATTTCAAACCAAAAAGGTCCAGATTGTAAGATCTGGTTAATATTAAGCCCAAGGTTTGAATATCTAAGAAAGATTGAATTTGAAAGAGAAAATAAAACAAATGGAAAAGGTATAGGAAATCCTATTGATGCACTGCCTAAAAAACAAATTCCGAGAGAAATAAGAAGAGCCCAAAAATAGTTGGCTCCTTCAGTAATCGCAGTTAAACTCTCTCTCGACTGAATTATAGCATTTTGAATTGAGGGTACATATAGAAATAGAATAATATAAATAATGATGAGGAGATAAAAGCTAGCAAATATTATAGTTAATTTTTTCGGAACTGCCATAGTATTAAGTTCTTTTTGATATTTTCGTGTTTAATCCATTTCTAGCCTTTAGAATTAAATCTAAGTTTGCATTAATTTTTCCAACCTTGTTCACTTTATTTGACATTTGGAGATTTTCTATAGCGATTACTACCTCATCTGTTTTAGGATTATAAATAATATCTCCTATCTCAACATCCTTAGTTGATTTAGAATTTGTTCCTTTAAAGATTCCCATTCCCGGTAGAGTCCAATATTTTTTCGATCCGAAGCTGAAACGACCTCTCATCGCAAAGGGCATTTTTTCAATTATTGCATCTGCAGATAATGGAGCAATATGTCTAATGATATGTCCTTCTAATGTACCAATTCCGTATAAATCTACTTTTATTGGTATTAAACCTGTATCACTATTCATGTTTTATAAATAATACAAATGGAGATATTTAATATTAATTAGAAATCCTCAATGATTTGAAAAATAAAGTGGTTAGTATAATAACAAGATTTAAATATCTAAAGTGTGATCTATTAGATGGAGGAACAATAGGTTAGTTTAGCATTGGATTTTAATACGCAATCACGGTTCGAACACCGATAAAATTGCATCCTTAACATTAACAAATCCCTTTTTTACGGAAAGTTTTTTATTTTTGAATTGAAACGTTTTGGTATAATAGAGCTTACAAATCTCTCATGTTCCTGGAGTGTTTAATGCACAAATACGGAAAATAAAATATTATTCAAAAATTCTATCATTTATTCCTTTTGATTAACACTATAGAGCAACACTATAAGTTTTTCAATTACTTCATGACTCTAGTAATAAATACATATTTGGCTAGAACGCATTAAATAACTGAATGCTGTTGATAGCATGTAGTTTCTGATACTCGAGACCTTTAAGCTTCAAGAACCATGACTAGTTAAAAACTTAAAATAGGAGCTTTGATTACGTATTTACTTCATAGGTGGTTTTTTTGAGTTTCCTTTGATTTAATATTACACGGAATAATCGGAGCACCTATTGTCCTCTTTTCTTCTTATTCAAATTTATTAGATCTAATTCAGTATCTATATCAAAAAAACTATAGTTAGGATTTAAGCGATAGGCATAAAGAATATTCTTCTCTGTTATTAATATATTAACAATCTCTCTAAGAGTTTTCACAGAAACTTTTTTTTCAGCATCGATAATGCTTTCAAGAAATTCAGAATCAAAAGCAAAAACAGGGATTAAAGATTTGTAAAATAAATTCTCAATTATGGAATCAACTACGGTTTGCTCAATTTTTCTTACTATTTCTATTGAGTTTAGTTGTTTAGTTATAATTGTAGAGATTATTTTAGTCGGATCTTCTGTATTTTTTAGTCTAGCTCCCTGCAATTCCTGATAAAAAAGAAAAGAATTGTTTTGGAAAAGAGTAGAGTTACTTTTAATTGCAGTAATTAACTCACTAATCAGATTGAATTCAAAAAAAGTATCACCAGGAAACACAAGATAGATAAAATCCTTATTAACAATACCTTTTTCATTGGTAATTGATAAAAAAGAATATAATGGTCCTTTTTTATAGTCGTTTCCAGAATCAATAACTAAAATCTTATCTTTTAAGGAATCGTTTTTTTGATTGATTTCCTTCATGTAATTTTCAATCTGTTCCTTTAAATGCCCAGTCACAATGACTATTGATGTGATATGTGATTTTATTAAATTAGAGATCAAATATGATAAAATTGGTTTATGATTTATTTCTATTAATGGCTTTGGTTTATTAGAAATAAAATTACTAATTCGAGTTCCTTCTCCCGCACATAGGATTATCGACTTTAGTTTAACAGTTGAGTTATTCTTGAGTTGTGACAATTTTATTCCCATCCAAATCCAATATAATTGTATGTTCTTCTTGAGCTACAGGTTCTTTTGCTCTTTCTATTAAGATAGGATAGTTATCTAATATTTTTCTTCCAAGAAATGATTCAATTGTTCTTAAGATTTTATCCTTAGGTATAAGGTTATTATTGATTATCCACCGTGGAGAAAATGGGAGGTTCCCAAAATTTTTTTGAATTTTATTCATATATCCCTGTTGCTCATAAGACATATTTTTCTTCACTTTTTTGACAAATCGGAATATGTAAGAATAACTTCCATTTTCTACTCTACCTACACCAGATGTAGCAAATGGCTCACAGGCATAAGCGTCTCCTGGTTTTAGTACTTGATTATGTAACTTCTCTTTAAAATTTGGAATAAACGGTCCTGCATGTAAATTGAACTGCTTTAATTCATGACCACCAAGATTAGTAATTGGTCTAAGACCACGATTAATAATTTTTTGAGCGATAACTTCACCTAATTCGTAAAGTTTTATACCAGGATTATACAATTCAATTGCAGCATCTAGAGCCTCTTTAGCAGCATCTACATAATTTTGAAGTTTTGGATCTTCATCAAGATTAATAGTAAAAGCGGAGTCCGCAATGAAACCATTAAAATGTGCCCCGACATCAATTTTTAAAAGCCCCTTTTCGGGAATAACCGTAATATCATCAATTGGAGGACTGTAATGAGCAGCAATTTCATTTAACGATAAATTAATAGGGAATGATAATTCACACCCATTTTTAATTATTTCTGCTTCACATTTATTTGCAACGTCTAAAAATAAGGTTCCTGGTTTAATAATACGCTTCGCTAATTTTTTTGCAGCAATTACTCCCTTTCCGGCTTTAATATAATCTTGAATATAACTTTCGCTCATTTTTTTCGAATCTTTAATTTTCTTAAAATCAGATTAAGGTGTTAGTCGATCTGGAGTTCTTGGATACATAACGGCTTCTCGAATATCATCCAACCCACATAATATAGTTAACCATCTATCAATTCCTAATCCAAATCCTGCGTGAGGTGGCATTCCATAATCAAATGAACCAAGGTGAGATTTAAAGGATATTGAGTTTAATCCTTTCGATTCTATTGCATTCGTCAATTGTTCTTTATTATGTACTCTAGTTCCTCCTGAAGTAAGTTCTAACATCCCTTTTTGTAAATCAAATGATTCACTATATTTTGGATCTTCTGTGGGCATGATATAAAATGGTTTAATAACCATTGGGTAGTGAGTAATATAATAATAACCTTGTATCTCTTCTCCTAACTTTCGCAATGCTTCAGTAGAAGGTTCCTCCCCGAATTCAATATCAAATCCAAATTTAGAGCTAAGTATCTCACGGATTTCTTCATATTTATATCTTGGAAAAGGTATTTCAGGTACCACAGTTTTGTCTTCCATATGTAGATATTTTAGTGCATCCATTTTGTTTTCCCTAATATCTTTAATTACTGAATTGACTAATTCTTCTAAAAGCTTAAGTACATCTTCCATTGTAACAAAGGACATCTCCACATCCAACATAAATATTTCACATATATGTCTTTTCGTACGACTTTTTTCAGCTCTAAAACAATCACTTAGCTCAAAAACTCTTTCATATACTCCGCTCAATTGTTCTTTATATAATTGAGCAGACTGGGTAAGAAAGGCTTCTCTTTCAAAATACATGATAGGAAATAATTCAGTACCACCTTCAGTCGCAGACCCAATAATTTTAGGTGTAGATATCTCAGTGAAATCTCGGTTAAATAAGAATTTCCTAATTGATCTAAGCACCTCTCCTCTAATCTCAAATACCGCTTGATTTCTCAGAGATCTTAAATCCAATGCTCGATGATTCAACCTAAGATCTAATTCTGAAATTGTTTCTCCTGTCATATCTATTGGTAATTTTTCGGGTGTTTTGTTCAATATTTTTATTTCAGAAGGAATTATCTCAATTCCGCCTGGAGCGGCATTAAATGCCTTAATTTTTCCCTTAACCATTAAACAATATTGATAGCCAACCCTAATATTCTCAAACAACTCATCAGAGACAACTCCCTTTTTGAGAGTTATTTGTCGTTCACCATATTTATCTTGAATTGAAATGAATTTTAATCCTCCAAGATCTCTGAAATTTCTAACCCATCCACCCAATATCACTTCTTTATCAACAATTTTAGTGGTAATATCTTTCGTATAATGAGTTTTTCTCCAATCACCTAACTTATCAAGCGACACTTTAATTACATCTCGTAAAATTCCTCAGATATATTTCTTAAAATTAAAGTAAAAATATAATTTTTGCCTTCTTAACTATTATTTATGGTTAATTTGAAATGGAATGGTAAACTAAAAAAAGAAGAAATTTGCGAGAAAAGGCATAATATAGCACCATTCCATGTTCTTGATCTTTACCCTACCAATAGTTCTGACCTAAAAATAACAGAAGGATGGCAGAATTTATTGATATGGGGAGAAAACAGAGCAATAATGAATTCTCTATTGAAGAAATACAAAAATAAAATTTCTTTGATATATATAGATCCTCCGTTTAGAACAGGAGGAGATTTCAACTTAAAAATTCAAATAGGGGAAGATGGTAAATTTGTTGATGAAATTGCCTATGAAGATAAGTGGGATAAGGGAGTAGACTCCTACTTGAGTTTTATACAAGAAAGATTAATTTTAATGAGAGAATTTCTATCTAACACTGGATCTATTTATGTTCATTTAGACTGGCATACTTCACACTATGTAAAATTAATCATGGATGAAATTTTTGGTATAGATAATTTCAGAAATGAAATAGTATGGGCATATCCAGCTGCTTCAGCAAAGACAAGAAAATTTTTTATTAGAGCCTATGATACAATCCTTTTTTACACTAAAACAGATGATTACATTTTTAATGATGATCCAAACATATATATGGAGTATTCAGATCGAGTAAAAAACGCTTTAAAGAGAGATGAACACGGAGTATTCTATTATCGAGGAGGGAGCCACGATGGGAAAAAATTATCCAGAAAAGTCTATGTGGAACAAGAAGGGACGTTTCCAAGGGATGTTTGGAATGACATTCCTTATATTAGAGCGAATGCCAATGAGTATCAAGGTTTTTCAACGCAGAAACCAGAAAGACTTCTAAAAAGAATTATTTTAGCATCAACCAATAAAAAAGATCTTATCGCCGACTTCTTTTGTGGCTCTGGTACAACTTTATCAGTTGCAGAGAAACTTGGAAGACGCTGGATTGGATGCGATACAAATTACACTGCAATCCATATTTCCAAAAAGCGTATTCTTAGTATAAGCAATAGTAATGATATAATGAAATGGAAACTAAAATATGATAAAAATCCTAATTCTTTTAAAATTTATGGATTAAACAAACAGGAAAACCTTAATCTAAAATCTTCAAACCTAGATTTAGACATTCAACAAGATCACAATATTGTTAGCATAAAGTTAACAAACTTTTCATATTCTAAAGATAAAGATCTCCCGGCTAAAATTAAAAAGAAAATTAAAGTTTTTTCAGATTTCATTGATTATTGGGCTATAGATTACGATTATAAAGATGATACATTTAATAATATGTGGATTTCTTTTAGGACTCCAAAAAAAAGAAAATTAAAACTGAAATCTGACCCATTTCTTTATGAAAAGTCAGGAGAATATAATCTTTCAGTTAAAATTATCGATATTTTTGGAACAGAGTTAATATATTCATTCAGAATTAGAATCTGATATCATTTGATAAGCTCTCTAATCAACATCGTAGCATAGCTTCCTTTTTGAAGCGAAAATTCAATTTTCATCTTCTTTCTATCCTTAAATACATCATCTTCACTCAACTCTATCATCTTCAAATCCCATGGTTTAACAGACAGTGCTCTAATCGAACCTTTAAACTCATTTTCATCTACAAACTCAGATTGAAAAATAGCATCACTTATCTTTTCTTCCTTGGTTATTTCTGTAAAAAATGAATTCATCAAGGGGAAATCATCTAAATTTGTGAGTTTACCAACAATCGGTATAACAATAGAAGCTCGATCCAATTCAAATGCTTTTTCTAAGTACCTATCATATTTGTCACCATAAACATATTTCACCGATGTAATATTACCGTTAAAATCATCTAAAATGCTTATCACATCCCCCGTAATAGGTTTAAATAAAGGTAAGCCTTTTTTTATGCGTAATGAAACCATTTTATTAAAAATAAAGGATTGGAAGGAACTAATTAATAATCTCCTTAAATCAGCGGAAAGTGTATATATAGCACCACGATAATCCCCAGGATTGTCTATTAAAAATTCAATCATCTTCCTTTCATAATTCAACCCTAATGGAAAGTTTTTCAACGCTTCCTTGAAATCTCTCGTTTTTTTCAGATTATTTCGAACTTTTTTTGATTCTTCAGGTTCAGTAGAATAAGTTCTTAATACGTACTCATTAAATGCATTTTCATAATCATCATTTAAGAGAAAATAGCCCACTATATGTGAATTAGGTCTAATATTGCCAAAACGTTGTAGTCCGAAATAGTTAGGAAAACCAAAATTCTTCAAAAAATTAATATTTTTTTGAGAATCTGTTCTCAAGGTATTACTTGTTTTGATATTTCTTATAATTATTGTGAAATTATTTCCCAAATGGCTCCCCAATTTAATCGGTTTCCTTGAGGGATTGACATTTCTAATAAAAATATCATGTAATTTTAGTGCCTTTAATTTTTTAATATAATTTCCTTTAATTGAAATTTTCTGAACAGAAATTGAGTGCTTATCTTTTAACCCAGAATAAGTAATTAACTTCTTTGGGATTTTAAGAGCCTTACTAATTTTATTTACTGCTTCAAATGTATCCATATTGACTTTTGTTAAATTAAATGTAGTAAATCTATCATTTAGTTCTTCTGAAAATGTGGGGCTGGTGAAATCTTCATTTATATTTAGAATTCTTCTATTTTCAACAATTTCTTTTACAATAAAATCTTTATATTGAGTTTTGAATACTCCCCCAATCCCTTTAATTTTACTTGTTGCATAACTCTCAATCCCTACAAACGTCTCTAATTCTTTTTCACGATTTTCTTTAAAAATATAGGGATCTGTTTCTTGATCAAGCAACTTTTTTAGCCAATAGTTTTAGTATTATAATAACTTAAGATCTCCCGTAATTTTATCTATTTTAGTGGATTCTATTGGTCCAATACCAATAGCCGTTGTTGTACCAGGTGTCAGCTGAGTAAGTCCTGCATCTTTTACAATAAAATATAGAATCTTATTTAATTCTAATTTCTTTATAATTTCTTTCATTTCTTCTAAATCTTTTAGTTTTATAACAACTTTTTTCTGCCCAGTATTCTTCCACATTTTCCAAGCATTTTTATTTTGTACTCTAACTAAATCTGATGCGGAAAGACTTGCATGACACGATTGAACACACTTCTTCCCAGTGCCCATCTTTAAATCCGTTCTAATTAAAATAACTTGTTTGAATTCTTCCACGGTAAATCTATTTAATATTAAGAAAGAGATAAATTAAACCTTATTGATTATTGGAATTCAACTCTAGTTATGTTTCCTGTTAGCTCGAAAATCAATTCTTCAAGTTCTTCTTTAGTAAATAATAACTTGTCTTTATCTTCTTCCCAAAGAACAGCTCTAAACTGAACATCTCCAGTAGCTAAAAATATTTCGTTAAGAGATTTTATCTTATATGGATTGATTAATGCTTCAACAACCGGACGTGGCTTCTTGGTGTTTTGAACCAAGAGTATTTCGTCAATTTCATATGTTTCTTTTATCAAATCCATTAATTTTGGAGTTATTCTTAATTTGTCTCTCTTCCCTACAACGATGATTACAACATCTTCAAAATCAATTGCTTTATGAAAAGATATATCTTTTAAAAAAGCAAATTCTTCATTTTCTTCCTCTAACTTAATAAGATCTTTTGCTAAGTCAATCTCGAATTCAGATATTTCTCCCGCATCAAGTCTAGCCTGACAATTATTACATAAGAACCCAGAATTTATACATGTTTTATCCGCAGGGAGAACCTTCATAATATTTTAACTAACTTGAATGATTCAATTTTAAAATTGTTCCATCAAATCGTTTTAGCAAAGCCTAATGTAATTATAATCTATTAAATATATTTAATTAATTTTATGATGAAGATTCTTAATTTGATATTTTATAAAAGATGTTTTTATAATGATAGTGCTAAAATATTTACAACGAGAAAGAATTAAATGTGTTATATTTCTAAAGTTAGATATCTGTTAATTTCGTCTTCAATTATAGAAACTTCTCTTATTACTTCTCTAAATTCTTGTTTAGATACTTTATTTCTATTCAAAATTGTTTTAGCAAACGATTGATATTTTTCAATTATCTTAGGCTCAACAAAATTTTTAAGTTTTAAGCAAAATGAATAAAGGTAAGAATAGGTTTCTGCAAATTTCGAATATGAAATAGACTCTATAACTCGATCTAAATAGTATTGTAACCTAAGTTTTCGATCCTTTATTTCATCTCTTAGAGATTTTGATTCAGTCTGATACTCAATAAATTTTTCATCGTCATGAAGTTTTTCTGAAATTTCAATTAATTTCTTAGAAATCTCATATTTTTTAAGATAATTTTCTTCTTCTAAATACTCCTTAGTTAAATTTTCTCTTTCTGTTAATAGATTCTCTCTTAACTGCTCAGACAAAGCACCTTTTTGATCCCATATTGATTTTAGAATAGAACTCTGATTTGCAGTTAATGATGATTCAGAAATTAGTCTTTTATTCGATAAAATTAATTGTATGATTTTAAGATCAAACATCTCAAGCATTTCTGGTTTCTGATCCCAGTTTACAAATAAATCTAAATGATCCATTATAATCTTGACTATCTTTGGGATCATTTTTTCAGTTTCTCTTATATCATCCCTGTCAATGATTATCACAAGATCAGAAGTCACCTCTGGAATTCTTGAAATGAGAACAAAATATTCCCCTAACTCAATTGTACTTAACGATTCTGTACTACTTGCAGTTAATTCTGAGACAAAAGTTTGAAGAGCAGAGAAAAAAGAGCTGAACATCTCCAATTTTTCATCGCTCTGAAATTTTTTATTATAGAGCAAATTCTTTGAATTACTCTGAAAAATGTATAAAGATTGGATCATTTTTTTTAGCTAATATCCCGAATTCAGTTTAACGTATTCTATTTAATTACAATTATATTAAAATTATTGTGTTATCCAAATTTATAATTATACTATTCAAAACTAATACAAAAATTAGATAAGTTCATTTATTTTTATCAAATTAATAATTATAATTTGTTATAATTAGTTGATGTTGTTAGAGTATTCTTCCTATAATTCTATAACATCACAAGTAATGTTTCTCAAAATTCTCTCTGCAGTAACAGGATCAGTTTTATATGTATAAAGTATTTTCTGTGTTCTTAATTTTAGCTTGACTACATCTTTCAAGCGCTTAACACGACAATGAACAGCAAACTCTGCTAATTCGATAAACTTCTCTTCATCAAATATTTCTCTGGGCATTTTTACTCAACTAAGCATTCATAATGTAATTGTTGAATAGATTTATTCATCATAAAATTTTAATTTTATTATATTTCACATTATTTCAATCCAAAATTTTATTTTGAATCGCATGTTTTTGAAATTATTCTTATATTGATTATTTCTAAGTTAGATCTGAAGAAACAAAAAGAAATAAAAAACTGAAAATAATGCCGATTGATGATCCAGCGAAACGAAGAATTGCCCGATACCATTTATTGGAGAAAAGTGTTTGCCGTAAATGTGGATCTTTAAATCCCGTTAAAGCAAAAAAATGTAGACGGTGTCATAGCAAGGATTTGCGACCAAAAAGAAGAGAACTTACTAAATAAATTAATAATTTTAATACTACTGATTTTTGAATATCAATCCTAATCCTATATTATTCAAATTCACAATTTTGTAAATTTTTCCCATAAAAATTTTTATAGAATGAAAGAAATAGTACCTTACTTGAAAATCTATTTACAAATTTGTTAAGCATTATATTAATTTAATATTAAAGGAGAAAATAATATGACATTTGTAATGGTAACCGCTAAATATCCACCTCATCAAGCAGATAAAGTGGGAAAAGCTTTCACCGGAACAAAAATTCCAGAAACAGCAGATTTCGTGAAAAGAATAAACATATTCGTTGTTGCGGATTTTGATGTTAAAATATATACTCTATATGAGATGCCTGATGATAAGCTCCATGAAGGCATAAAATCAATAGCTACGCGATATATGGGATATAGAGACATTGTAGGCTTTGATTATAAAATCGAACCACTCCTGACCGCGCAAGAAGCGCTACCAATGATAGGACTCGGTTAAAAACAAAATAAATAAAAAAAAATAAAAAATTCTAAATTCCATTTTTTTCAATTATTTAAATTTAAATCCTCGTTAGCTCTAATATTAAATTATTTCTGCTCTTACCACAATTCGTAAACTTTTTTAATTTTATGACTTAGAGATCTATATATATAAAATATTATATCGAAAAAATTATTCAATATAAAATAAACAAAAAGTGAAAAAAAATGGCACAATTAGGCGGAACACCCGTATTAATAATGCGCGAAGGTACTGAGAGACAAAGAGGCAGAGATGCGATGTCGAATAACATTGCAGCAGCAATTGTTATCGCAGAGGCGGTTAGAACTTCATTAGGCCCCCGAGGTATGGATAAAATGCTTGTAGACCAGTTTGGCGATGTTGTTATCACAAATGATGGCGCTACAATTCTAAAAGAAATAGATGTTCAACATCCTGCAGCTAAAATGATGGTAGAAGTCGCCAAAACCCAAGACTCTGAAGTGGGAGATGGAACTACAACTTCAGTAATTCTAGCTGGTGAACTCTTAAAACGAGCAAAAAAATTATTGGAACAAAAGATCCATCCAACAGTTATTACTGAAGGTTTTCGTAAAGCAGCTGATAAAGCAGTTGAAATTCTCAATTCGATTTCAATTAAAAGCGGCATCGATGATGAAGAAGGTTTAAAAAATAGTGCTATGACCTGCATGTCCAGTAAAATCGTCTCAGAATCAAAAGCGAAACTAGCACAAATGTGTATGAATGCAATTAAAGCTGTTGCTGAAAAAGATGGTAATGGAAATTGGGTAGTTGATATCGAAAAAGTTCAAATCCAAAAAAAAGCAGGAGATTCTATAGATGATACAAGTCTAATTAAAGGTATTATCCTAGATAAAGAAGTTGTTAGCCCAGGTATGCCAAAAATTATTAACGATGCTAAAATCTTACTCTTACAAAGCGCGATTGAGCTTGAAAAAACAGAATTTGACAGTAAACTTCAAATTACCAGCCCTGAACAAATTCAGGAGTTCCTCGATGAAGAAGAAAAAATGATCAGAAATATGGTTGAAAAAATTGTAAATTCTGGAGCAAATGTTGTCATCTGCCAAAAAGGAATTGATGATCTTGCTCAACATTTCCTTTCAAGAGCAGGAATTATGGCTATTCGAAGGGTTAAAAAATCTGACATCGAAAAACTCGCAAAAGCTACTGGCGGTATGATCTATACAAACCTCGATGACGTCACCGCAGAAAAACTTGGATTTGCTGGACTTGTGGAAGAACGCAAAATTATGAACGATAGCTGGATCTTCATTGAAGAATGTAAAGACCCAAAATCCGTTGTAATCCTTATCAGAGGTGGAACTGATCTTATCATTGATGAAGTGGATAGAGCAATTCATGATGCTCTTTGCGTTATACGAGACGTGGTTGAAGACCAAAAATTAGTCGGTGGCGGCGGCGCTCCAGAAATCGAAGTAGCAATTCAATTACGTAAATATGCCTCAACATTAGGAGGTCGTGAACAATTGGCTGTAGAAATTTTCGCAGATTCGCTTGACATCATCCCAAAAACATTAGCAGAGAATGCAGGCTTAGACCAAATCGACACACTCATGAAATTAAGAGCTGCCCATCAACAAGGCAATAAATTCGCTGGAACTGATTTAGATACTGGTGATGTCGTTCTTGATATGGCGAAAATCGGCGTTGTTGAACCAACTGTCGTGAAAGTTCAAGCTATAAAAAGCTCTACTGAAGCAACCTCAATGATCCTTCGAATTGATGATGTAATTGCATCTCAACGAAGTGCTGGACCTCCCGGTGGTGGTATGCCTCCTGGAATGGGCGGAATGGGCGGTGGTATGCCTCCGGGAATGGGCGGTATGCCTCCGGGAATGGGCGGTATGCCTCCGGGAATGGGCGGTATGGATTATTAAGAAAATCACTAACATTTTTTTATTTTTATTTTTTCTATTATCATTTAGTATAAATCTGGTTTAAATCCATAAAGATATTTCTTTCATCTCTTCTCGATTGACTAATTAGAAATATATTGTAAATTATTTCAATTAAAATTGTTTTAATTGAAATTTTCGGTGGGATTTTTCCTTCACAATAGCAGTTTAAATACTCATTTTGAAATATATGTTAAAAGAGAAAATAACTTTCGGATGGTTAAAAAAGAGAGTAAACCGTATGGTCACATCTATGTAGCTAATTATCCTGTTAATGGAAAAAATTACGTGGGTAAAACCAAGATAGAAAGATGGGCGGAGGATAAGAATCCTATACAAGAACGATGGAAGGAAGAAGCAGATATAGCCAAAAATAAAGCGGAGAAAGGTTTAAGATTGCGTCATATTGAAAACGCCATTGTTAAGTATGGCTCTGAGAATTTTATCCTATTTGAGGTGGATAAAGCCTATAATCGAGAGGAATTAAACATTAAAGAGCAAAATTGGATAAAAAAGCTTGATTCGATGAATCGAGAAAAGGGATATAATATGACAGAAGGGGGAGAAGGTGGGATAAAAAGTCCAGAAGTAAATGAAAGAATGACCAAGATAAACCAGGAGATCGCAAGGAATCCAGAAGTTCAAGAGAAGATGAGTAGATCAATTTCAGAAAAATGGGGAGACCCAATATATCAAGAAAATGTAAGTATGGGAGTTACCAATAAATGGCAAGAGTCTAAATACCGAGAACGTCAATTCACTGCAAGAGTAGAAGGAAAAAGGGAAATTCAAAATAAGCGGGAATTTTTGAAAGACATTCAAGACATGAAGAAAAAAGAAATAAATGTTAAATATGATATGACTGGAAAAAGTATAAATAAGAGAATAGAAGAGATACTCGGCCATCATGGTGTAAAAAACTATTCGGAAGCTAAAAAGTACCTTAAGGATAAAGATCTTGATGATTTGGTGAAAGATATTAATGAGAGGTTGAATGACCGGTCTCAGGAATCCAACTTAAAGAAGGAAATCTCAAACAAAAGAGAATTTTTAGAAGACATTCTTAATATGAAAAGTAAGGATATTGTACAAAAATACAATATGAATAGAGCAACCGTCAATTTAAGAATACGAGAGATGTTAGGCGAGCACGGCGTGAAAAACTATACGGAAGCGAAAGAATACCTTAAAGAAAAGAATCTTGATGATGTTGTAAAAGATATTACTGAAAGGCTTAGTGATCAAACCCAGAAATATGAGGGAACAACGGAAATCTCAAATAAGCAAGAATTTTTGGAAGATATACAGAACCTTCAAAAAAATGAAATTGATCATAAATATGGGATGGATGGGAAGACAATTAATAATAAAATTGAGGGGATGTTAGGCGAACATGGAGTTAAGGACTATACGGATGCAAAAGAATTCCTAAAGGATAAAGATTTAAATGAAGTTTTGAAAGAGATCGAGGAGAGAGAAACAATGGGACGAGGATCATTGCAACATTTATCATAGGTGGTCCTAGTGAAACAGCTAAAGAAATGCAGGCAACTATTGATTATTGTCGTACAGCAAAATTAGATGTTGCCAAGCCATTTCCATTTCGATTTGCTTATGGATCAG
>JAEOTR010000095.1 GCA_016839705.1 Promethearchaeota archaeon
GGATCAAATTGACTCTCTACTTCATAATAATTAGAACTTGAAAGATGTTCTATAATCCGAATGGAACTTGTATTTAAAATCGGATTAGCTACATTTAAATCTTCAAAGTACTTAGTGAAATTGAAAAATAGTTCCACGGGAGCATTAAGCTGATCTCCATTCGCTTGGATCTCCAACGGTACACGAAATTCCCAGGTTTTATTCCACCATTCATAAGTGGATAAAGGTAGGCTAAGTTGTGGATCTGTTACGGAATCGTTTCTTTCGTAATAACTATCGTCAGTTACGCTTTCATGTGTAAGGTTTAGCATTAAAGGAATAATGCCAAGCATCAACAGTATTGCTAAGCTTTTCATTTGTGTATGTTTTTTTGTCATATATTCTCTCTCTTTATATTTTTAAAAATAACTATTTTTTAAACACATTATAACAAAATTACCTTATAATATTTTGTAAGGCTTAGTGAATAAACTCTTAGATGCTTTTCATTTTAATAGGAGGATGAAAATCTTTCTCTTCTTGGGATTTTCAGGGTTATCAATAATGAAATTACCTTTAAATTTCGTGTTTTCCGATATTACCTTCCCAAAAGTCTCAAGAACAAGGTTGTTTTTAGGATAAAATTGTATCACCATTTTAGTCTTAGGCTTTAACAAGAAATAAAATGATTTCATGAGATCTATGATCTGTTTTCTAATCTCATTCTTATGGATATCCCTTATAATCCATTGAAATGCAGAGATTGAAATTATGGCATCAAAAACATTTTCTTTGAATGGAAGCTTACCTATATCTGCAGCGATTGGATTTAATTCTTTAATATCATAGAAATATAAGAATTGTGCTATAAAATCTAAGGCGATGGTTTTATATCCTTGTTTTCTAATAACACCTGTAGTAAATCCTGGTCCGCATCCTGCATCCATAACTAACAAATTGGTTTTAGTTAATTCTAATAGCTCTAAAGCTCTCAGAGTAATTTTTCTTTGTATTCGCATAATACTTTTTGATAAAGAATATCGAGAGATTTCTTCTTCTGAGTAATAGTCGCGTATATTAGTATAAATTTCCTCAGGTCTTCGTCTCTTAACATCAAAACTATAATCATCAGACAAGAGTAATAAGCCCTTTTTATGAAAATGTCTTTATGAAGTTTGTATATTTTCCATGTAGTGTATTATTAAATCAAAAATTTTATTAGATTTTAAATATTTATAGTTTCAAACTCAATCGATTTTGAACATCAGAAATTATTAAGTGATACTCTTTGTCGGAAAAGGAAGAAAAAGTAATTGTCAGGAAAGCAACAATTAATCTACGGAGAAAATATGGTAGAACCAAACAAATTAATGTTGTTGAAAGGGATGCGTTCATCCCAAAAAATCTTGAACTTGAAATTAAAGAATCAATTCTTAAAAAAAAATCAATCTTGGCAACTGATATCGCACTAAAATTTGATATAAGAGTTTCAACCGCTAAAATTTTATTGAAGCAATATGAGGAAGAAGGACTAATTAAACTATTTGATCCTACTTTAAAACTAAAGATTTATGTACCCGCTTCGTAATAAAAATACAAGGAACTGATTAACTTTAGCTTACTATTTCGTTTCCTCAGCTGAAAAAGAAAAGATTTAATATTTGAGAAGATTTTAGTTTCATAAGGAAATCATACGGAGAACTCAATTTTAGCTTAACCTTTCATACTGCAGATGTAGCCTAGCTGGTAAGACGCCGGCTTCGAGTGTTATATAATAAACCCGAGAGAGCCGGTGCGTGTAAACGCTCGGGGGTTCGAATCCCTCCATCTGCGTTCTTAATTATAAACATGTACTATTTTTAAAATGAGTATCTCTTAGCTTCAGAAACTTAGAGAGCCAGAAAGGTCAATTTATAAAAAAAAGAAAAAAAAAGTATATTTTAAATCTCCCAATGTTGATTCAATTAGGAGTTTTTTCTAATATTAGAAGTACATTAGAAATGCGACGATTAACACGGCGAGAATATATGCGAATTTCCACATAATTATCACACCACCCCCTTTTTTAATTTTTTATTGTTTTAATTCTAATCCTGATAGTAATCCATCAATTTGTTCTATGTGTCGATCCAATTCGTTTAAGAATCGGCAAGTATCATAATTTGCGAAAACTTGAGATATAACTTCTTTTTGGATTGATTGGGAATTCTGAGAAATTTTTTGAATTATATGTAGAAATTCATAATAATCCATATCTGCTCCTGATTTAGTTTTCATGGTTGTTTTCGCACTTTTTTTTTGTTTAGTTCTTATTAATAATTTAGATATAATTCCATATATAGTTTACATTACGGAACTCTTAGAAAACTTCGAACTAATCGAGAAGTATCCTAACAAAAAGAAGATTATTTCAACAAAAAAGAGATAATGAATTTGATTTACTAACCTAGGTTTGTAAAACCATAAAAAAATCAGACTTATTTTGAAAGACCTAGAAATTTTGCAGCATTATTACCTAAAATAGCATCAACTTCCTCTTGTGTGAATTTTATTCCTTTAGGGGCGTCCTTTGGAAGATTTTTGATTAGTTCAATGTATTTCTTGGTTGGAATGACTATATCATATACGGGTCCATCTGATGCGAACATTACTTTTTCCAATCCTGCATAATCTATTAAATCCCTTAATTCTCTACAGAACAATTCGTATCTACCGAATGCATACGCTTGCCACATTGCCATATCCCCATATAAGTTCGGATAAAACGCTGCTAGTGCTGCCCACTCCCGCCATTTGGGCGGACTCCCCATGTGAGCGGCAATGATCTTTAAGTTTGGTACTGTATTTGAGGTTTCTGATAGTAGAACTGGCTCTGTATACTTACATTTTGCAGGGGGTCCTAATGGACCAGTATGAGTAAGTAAAATACCTCCCTTTTTTTCTAGATATTTCAATAGTTTGATTGACTCAGGGCTATTTGGATCATAGCCACTATCACAGTGATATTTCAATCCTTTCATACCCCACTCCTCAAAACATTGCTTTAACATATCTAGGGCGTTTTCTCTTCTCGGATCGATTCCCGCAAAAGCCATTAAACGATCGGGATGTTCATTAGCTATTATCGCAATGCTTTCATTGAGCATCTGAACGCGTTCCTCAGTCATTATCTCGTAATCTACATTATCCACTCGATTTATGCAAGTAAAATCTATGCCTGCATCATCCATCCATTTAATCAATTTTACACCTCCTACGTCTGAATATCGTTCGGCAGCTCTGCGAGCTAAGGTTTCCGCATCGATTTTTATGCCAGCCACCTTAGCCACTCTAGTTTGTTCACCCACATTCCCTATGTAATCTTTATATTCAACTATATATGGATTCAAATGATAATGTACATCAACAATCATTTTTTTTCCTCATTTTTAAATATCATTCTTCTGACTTGTTTTATAATATCATAATTTCTAAATATGAATTCACTATTTAAATTTCCTATATAACTGAGACTCAATAAGAAAAGATGATGTCTTGTTTGACTAACCTCATGATTAAAAACTGAGGAAATGATAAGTTATTGAATTAACTGCAGTATCAAGTTTTCCATTTGAGGTTTTGCTGCTTCGATTTTGTCCAAAAGAGTTACAGTTTCCTCTAAGTTTTGTACGTTTTCCTCAATAATGAATAATAGGTAAAAATCTAATTTACTGAATTCGAGAACTTCAATAACTCCAGAAAATCTCTCCCCATTTTCAAATACATCTGAGAATTCATATACTTTTTTATTTTCTGATATTATTCTTTTTTGTAATTCTAAGTATAACTCATATATTTTCAACTTATGTGAAAGCTGTAAATGAGGGCGATAAAATTCTCCAAGAGTTATACCCTTTGTGTCAAATAACGAAATTAAAATAGCATCATAATTCTTATTGATTTCTGCAAATAAATTCGAAACAAGTTCCATTTTATCAAAAAGCATCGATAAACCGCTGGAAAAAGCATCCATTACCGATTTGATATCAAAAATTGATGTTTCAAAGAAAAATATATCAAAATCATTTGAATAACGAGTTAGAGCTTGTTTCAGAGTAAGAATTCTCTTATTTATCTCAACGTTGTCTACAAGTTGAGGATCAAATTTATGAAAGAGTATTGCGACCATTACTTCTTCTTGGATTTCTTTAAAATGAAGCAAGATTTCCTCTAAATAATCAATCGATTCAATGTATCTGTCAAAATCTTGGGCATCAATAACATAAAAAATCAAATCAATACCATTTAGATATTTTTCAGGATGTTTTAGATAATCATCCCGATATACTCTCTGCCCCCCAAAGTCAAGCCTTGAGAACTCAATCCCTAGAAATTTAAACGTATCTCTAGAAATCCTTCTTGTAGGGGTTAATTTTGCAACTTCGTCTTCAAAACCAAACTTTTTAGTAATTGCAGTTATTATACTGGTCTTTCCGGCGGCATCTAAACCGATAAATGCAATCTTCTTCATGAGAATATTTCAATCTTATTATGACTTACAAGGAAATAAATATCACTAATTATCTTTCTAATTATTTCATTATCTAGTGCAATATATAAATAATCCCTTTCAGTAAAAGAAATATGAATCTTATAATATTTAAGCTTAAGCTATGGAAAC
>JAEOTR010000020.1 GCA_016839705.1 Promethearchaeota archaeon
ATTGCAACATTTATCATAGGTGGTCCTAGTGAAACAGCTAAAGAAATGCAGGCAACTATTGATTATTGTCGTACAGCAAAATTAGATGTTGCCAAGCCATTTCCATTTCGATTTGCTTATGGATCAGATTTATGGGAAGAAGCTATTCAAAAGGGTCAACTTAACCAAGGTCAATACGATACATTCAATGATAAGAGTTATGGAACTTCAGAATTCAGTGCGGAAGAAATCTTTAAGCTTACTTTAAAGGCTCAACGTCTAATTAATTTCCCTATGTTAAATTCAAGACGTTATTTTCGGCTTGGTCGGAAATTACTTAAACAGATGAATCCATTATTGTTTAGAAATATTGTCAGGGCACCTTTAATATTTAAAAATTTTAATAACCATCGATATTCTCACCTTGAAAAAAACGGGATTTTACATAACTATTTTGAAAATCCCTATAAACCTCCATAGATGAAAAAAAAAGAAATTCTCTAGCCGAGTGTTATATTAAGTCGGTTTAGCATTGTTATTACAAAATGAGATGTTTCTTCATTTATGTGCAGCGTGTTCTTTACATAATTCTGAAGGAGCTCTTTCAATTCTAAATAATAAAATTCTTTATCTAGAGCTTGAGGATCCTCCTTAATATTTGCTGTCTCTAAATGAAGAGACGTCATTTCTTGAAAAATTAATTCCATTGTTAATTCAATATAAGTATTTTGTAAAAGTTCTTCATCTTTTTCATTTAGGTCGTAATATTTACCTACCGCTTTTTCTCGAATTCTAATTAGACTTATTATTTTCTCTTTTACTTCATCGGGTATATACCATGCCCCAATTTTTTCGATAACAGTGTCTAAATCAATCGCAATCTTCAAAGACGCAATAAATTTCTCTATATATGATAAAAATCGTATTAAAAATTTAAATGAATCAATCTGAGCATCACCCTTCCACATCTTATACAAATATCCCCAGTCAGGTAGTTCCAAATCATCTAAAACCTTTAAAATCCTCTTTTTTAAGTCTTCTACTAGATCTGTATTATAGTAATGAGCTTCCTTATAGGGTTTTTCAAGATTATAAAATTTATATTCATAACGCTTTCCATCTTCACTGAATTCTCGAAAGTGAAGGAAGGATTTCGAGCCCTGGTTTATAAAATCCTTTTTACCCATTTCAGCTGCAAATTTAATTATGTAATTACATTCGGGACAAATCGTAACCCAAGAACGGCTCACAATATTCGGGGGTTGAAACCCCCCGTTTGAACTCTTAAATTTAAACTTATTTATTATGTGAACTGGAGCACTTACTTCGAATTTCAATTTCTCGCGATGAAAAAACCTTGGTATGAATTTAGCACTACATAAAGGGCATTTTATTTTCTTCTTTTTCATACCATTTGTTTGCAACATTTTAAATTCTTTTAGGGCTTGCGATACTATGATTAAACTAAGTATTCTCAAATATTAAAGATTATTATTGAAAAACTTTCATTTGAGAATTATGCGAAAAAATACGAATAACAAAATTGTAAAGATTGTAAAAATTTTAGAAGAACTAATAGATATAGTAAAAAATGATGAAACAGATCTTGTATAGTCTCGGTTTAACACTATAGATGAACTAATTGATGAATTAAATGATCATATCAAAAAATTAGTTAATAGAGATTTTTCTAAATTGAATGATCTAATCCTTCTTTTTGCGCCAACAGCTTCATTACAGGAAATCTCCATTAGTAGTGGTTGGGCTTCACAATTTTTAGTTATTTCAGAAAAATTTGATTATGCGATCGAAGAATTAAAGGAAGAATTTCATTTAGATACTAATTTCTGAGTTTTAATTTAGTAAAGCGGTTTATTAATAAAATATTGAAAAGAAAAAGAAGAACCACTCGTACGAAAAAACAATTAAAAATATATTATATGATGCTTTAAAAAAACAGTGATAAACACATTAAATTACTCATTTTTGAACTCTTTTGAGAGATGGCGGTTTTAGAAGTTGGAATTAATCTAGGGAAGGAGCCTTTAATTGAGATTAAATATTATTCATCTTCGGATGACGTAATAACCCCAGGGGTACGAGCCAATTTTTTGACGGGAATTAGAGATTTCATCGATGAGGCGTTTGGGGATCGAATTAGTGTTATATCTTCATCGGATTTTAAGTTAATTAGTTATTCTAAAAAGGTTGGTGTACCCGGAAAAGACGAAAATGAAACTCAACCATTACTATCATTTGCTATTATTGAACAAGATACAGATCCCAGTTTTGTAAAAAAACATTTAAAGGAAATATTATCCGAGTTTCGTAATCAATATACTCCCAATGAAATTCTCACAAAAAAACCTTCTTATTTTAAGAAATTTGAGCAAAAAATTAATGAGATTCTTGGAGATTTAAGATTGAAAATAGATGATCGTCTAAAGACTCTCTTCAGAGATTAGAAGTGATCTAAATTTACCATTTCTAACATTTTTTTTCAAAATATTCTAATTAAATTAATCATGAACTATTCATAATTTATATTTCAATTTAGGTGATAGAATTTGAGAATTGATTTTCATTGTCATCTTTTTCAGTTAATAAACACAAGAAGTAGTTTAGAAGCCGGTGGAACAATTTTTAAAGAGTATGGCTTTTATGAACGAATGGTAAATAAATTTCAGAAGGTTCAATCTATCGAAACGACGAATATCATGGAAAAGACGGTTTTTCACGTGAATAATGCAAACATCGACAAGGTTGTATTATTACCGGTGAATATGAAAGAAAATCAAGAGGTAAAAAAATGGGTAGAATATGCTCCAGAAGTTTTCATTCCATTTTATAATGCTCCTGAAAAAGCTAATAGTAGTATTGATGTTAAAAATAAAATAAAAAAAGCAATTGTTGAGGAGGGTTATAAGGGTTTTAAAGTAATGCTTACATTTCGAGAGAAAAAACTCAATGATCAATTAATCCACCCTGTTTTAGAGGCTGCTCAAAAATATAAGCTTCCCATTGTTATGCATTGTGGTTATCCTCCCCCAGGGACAAGAAAAAATGTATTGACATACTCTAATCCTATATCTATTGATGAATTTGCTAGTTCATATCCGAGATCTACATTAATAATTACTCATATGGGATACCCTTTTACAGATATCGCTATTGCTTTAGCTGCTCAATATCCTAATGTGTATTTAGATTTAAGTAATTTAGCATATATGATGCCTGTTCGCTTGAGAGAATTATTAATTAGAGCAAAGGAAATGATAGGAGTACATAAAATTCTATTCGGATCAGACGGGAATAGCCCTGAGATGATAGAAATTGCTGTGGATTACTTTAATAATGTTGTTTTTCTAAGGAAAGAAGAAATTGAGAAAATAATGGGGTTGAATGCAGTAAAATTATTAAAGTTATAAGTTAAATAATTAAAACTCCTTATATTTCTCTATCATAATCATATTATTATTGAGTTAAATCTAATATTATAGAGGTATTTGAAATTTGAAATTTGTTGATTTATCAATTCCAATAATTAATCCAGATGAATTAATCTTTGATCCGCCAGGTGGTCAATTAAAAATCGAATATAACGACCATGTTAAGGGTGCTTCCCAAATGGGGGCAATATTTAATTTAAAACCAGATGAACATCTACCAGATGGAAAGGGGTGGGCAACGGAAAGAATAACATTAAGCACCCATAACGGAACTCATATGGATGCTCCATGGCATTTTGCACCAGTTCAAGATAATCATATTGGAAGGAAGAAAGCAATGACAATTGATGAAGTTCCCCTAGAATGGTGTATAGGCCCCCTTATAGTTCTGGATTGTACAGATCTGGAGGATGGATATGTAATGTTGCCCGAAGATATTAATAGAAAGTTAGAAGATATTGATTACAAATTGAAAGCAGGAGATATCCTATGTATACATACAAACGCAGCAAAATATTCTGGATCTAACGAGTTTGTACATCATGGAGTAGGTGTAGGAAAGAATGCTACTTTAGAGATAATCAAACAAGGCGTTCATATTGTAGGGACTGATTCATGGTCCTGGGACGCTCCTTTTTCATTAACCGTTCAAAAATGGCAACAAAGTAAAGATCCATCAATCATTTGGGAAGGACATTATGCGGGTATTGAATTAGGATATTTTCAAATGGAAAAACTTGCAAATTTAGATAATGTTCCTCCTGTTGGAGCTACAATCTATTGTTTCCCCATAAAAATTGCTCGAGCAAGTGCAGGATGGGTTCGAGCAGTCGCAACTGTTCCAGAGTAGAAAAAAAATAGTTGGGGGATTCTTTAATCTTCTTTAAAGATCTCTTCAACTAGTTTATTATTATCTTCATCTTTAAAATGACTAAGTGCTCCACTCCAATCTTTTAAGATGTCTTTATATCTTTCTTCAAATTTCTGAACAAACTCTTTTAGGGGAGCCCTTATTTCGGAACTCTGAACTCCTTTTATAAAAAGGGCACCAAAGATTTTATTTCCATATTCTATAAGTATAGTAATGTCTCCGTGATCAATCTTTTTAAGAGCCTCAGCTGATTTTGTCATTTCTTTAATAAAAGATGTTATCGCTGAGAACATTCCAGACACTAAACCTGGATCCTGAATATTATCACTTCGAAACGCATAATTGAAAACTCCACGACCATCATCATATATAATATAAAGTCCCTGTTTTTCTACTCTCTCGAAAAGAAAGTTTAATTCTGGCTTCCAAATATTAATTAAATTATTGGTATAGAGATATCTTATCGTAAAATAAAATCTCTTATTCTCAGTTTCATCTTTAGGCATCAAGTCACCTAGCATTTTATCTTCATCTAAGGTTTTCATAATATTCTTTATTTCATCACGTTCTTGCTCAAAATCTTTTATGGTTACATTTCTTTCTTTTGATATTAAAAAAGTAGGACCGTTCTTTATGTAAGTGTCATAGGATAAAAAATCAGTGATGTTGGAAAAAATAATCTTATTAAGGGTTTTCTCTCCTAAAGGAATGGTAGTAGATCTGAAAGATTTTTTAAAATAAAAGATTAAAAGACTCCATATAATAACGTTAAAAATGTATCGAGTGTAAATATATGGTGCTGCCAATCCCCATAAAAGTCCCGATCGTGTTGCTTCTATACTCGCAGTTCTTAAGGTAAAAAAATTAAATCCAAAAATTTGAGTAATACTTGTTTTTCCAGTTAACCAGTAATCCGAAGGATTTCCTATTAGAATTGAGAGTATAACTATGAAAGGAAGAAAAGTAACAAGCCCCAATCCAATATTTCCTACATATTTTAAGCCATATGATGCAAATAGTGTTAGGATTATTACTAAAAGAACGGGTGTTGAAAGAATACCATAGATAATAATCACATCGAATTGCATAGTCGTGTAAAAATTTGGGTTTTCACTAATGAATTTTCCCGCATTGAAAATCGCAGTTTCTTCTGCAGAGAAAGGTGTTACTATAAACGGTGAGTAAATTACATTTTTAAAAACAATGTTTAATAGTAAATATGCTAAAATCCCTAAAAGACCAAATATCAACATATAATAAAAATTAGAGCTATTTATTTTCCTCTTGCCTCGATTTTTCCACCAATCTATGATCTTATAGAAAATAAAGATAGATATTGGTTCAAAAATATCTAAAAATAAGATGAAGATGAATGAAGCCATAATAAAATATGCGAAGAAATAGAATATGGTAAATAATAGATCAATAGAATTAATATTTCGAACAATGAATAATAAAATCGATAAGATTGAGATTGGAGCTCCTACAGTATATAAGCTCTTATAGGTTTGTTCTCGTATCTTTTCTCCAAAATACCTTCCTTTTAATGCGATTTGACTTGAAAATAAAAGTTCTATACTAAAAATAAAAGTAGCTAAGTAGACGAATAAAATTTCGAGAAACCAACCTAACGCATTTTCGCCGGTTGTAATTGATTCCGTAGGTAAATTGGTTATTTCAAATAGAACTTGTAATAAGTAAAGTGAAATCGGGAGAAGGACTATCATCAATTTAAAGATTTCTTTTTCCCTACTCCAATTATTTCTTACCAATTCTTTCTTTATGCTCTCAACAGGGCTTTCTTTAATTTCATAGCTTAATTGTTCTAAATTAGTTTTGACTGAATCGTCTTCTTTCCTTAGTTTATTCCATAATATTAATATTGAAATAAAAGGAGCAAGGAAAAAGATGAATGGAAGAGTTATCATAGGATAGGAAAAAAATAATGTAATTAGAGAGCCAAAATGAGCAGTTAAATATGCCAAACCATAAGGAATATTACCTCTCTCTGCTGGTGGCACCGTTAAATTATCAGGAGTTTTACTTACCTGAAATATTATAGGAAAGACCCAATAGATTAAAAAGAAAATGATTATACCTGCAAAAACTCTAAAATATAATTTTCCAATAGCTTTTTTCCAAATAAAAAACAATGGGATAATTAAAATTATGATTGGGAGTAAATTTAATAAAATTGAAATGATAATTTCTATGGTATTCATGATTATACTCTTTTTGTTTTAAGATGAAAATTGAAATTTATTTAAAATAAATGTATGCAAATTTAATTATAATAATTTAGCTATTTTTAGAAGATATCAAATTATTATTATGGCACGAAAAGATACTATAGGAATAGTTTTTGATGATGATTTTGCCTTAAAAAATGTACCACCATACCCACATCCTACTTTTCCTTCTTATGAATCCCCCTTACGAATTAAATCAATCGTAGATTTTCTAGAAAATAAAAATGTCTTAGTGAATGACAGAATTATTACATTAAAACCTGTTTCAGTAGAAGAATCAATATTAAGCTTAGCACATACAAAATATCACATAGATTCAATTAGAAATTTTTCTAACCGTGGATTTGGTTTACTAAGTGAAGAGATTTATATAACTGAAGACACATTCGAGCTTGCTAAGAAAGCAGTAGGAGGAACAATACAAGCAGTTAAAAGTGTGCTAAACAATGAAGTAGCTCAATCATTTGCACTCATTAGACCTCCGGGTCATCATGCTTTGCGAGAAAAAGCCTCTGGACTTTGTATTTTTAACAATATAGCTAATTCTATTTTATATTTGAGGGAAAAATTGGACTTTAAAAAAAAGATCGCAATTATTGATATTGATGCTCATTTTGGAGATGGTTTAGTTCAATATTTTTATGATGATCCAAGTGTACTTTACTTCTCGATCCATGAATTTGATTTTGTGGAGGGAGATATCGGATTTATTGACGAAATAGGGGAGGGAGCAGGACTTGGAAAGAATATCAACTTTCCTATACCTTATAAAACATCTGATGATGATTTTTTGATTTTTTTGGATATTTTAGAACCAATTTTAAACGAATTCAGCCCTGATCTAATTATTATTGCTGCTGGATTTGATCTGTATTTTGATGATCCTATCGGGAATGGTTTGTTGACTTCTATTTCTTATTATAGATTTACAGAAAGAATTTTAAGATTAGCTAATAATAACTGTAAAGGAAAACTAATTTTCAGCCTTGAAGGGGGTTATAGTTTAATTGGGTTGCCATACTGTGTTTATACGGTTATAAAGGCGTTATTGGGAGAACCCTATAATCCACCACTATTTGAGAAAATCAAGTTTAAAGCCGATTCTCAAAGAGAAAATATTATTAGGATTAAGTTAGAATTGAAAAAATTATTAGGGGAACACTGGGTATCTATGAAGTAATAAATACTTAAATTAGATTAAACCAAGCTTATTAACTTTTTAGCATATTCTTGAATATTAAAAAGTGCATCACGTGGTCCTACCCTAGGATTAATATAAGCAATTAATGCACCTGTGCCACCTATTGGGATTGGACAAATTATAAGATGGCCCTTACCAGTTATATTTGTCCCGATTTTTCGTTCTTCTGTATTTTCAACAACCATATATTTTATCCCTTGAATCGTAAGACTAGTTATTCCTTTTTCACCAAGTTCCAACTTCTGGTTTAATAGTTCATTTAATAAATTTAGATCATTTTCAATATTCCAATTTTCAGTTTGGGTAATTAACTGCCCATCTTTACTAATTATCGCCACCCCAAATACATTTTCTTCTTCGTTTAAAAGACCATCAATTATCCCTTCAATTTCAGACATTATAACCAAATTATTTATTATTATATTGTTATAATAAAATAAATAAAACAAATCATAAATTTAAATATAATTTAAACACAAATCGAAAAAATAATGGTGAAATTTATTGGCTTTTAGAATGTGGAGAAAAGCGATTCTTCTATCTTTGCGTGAAAAGAAAGTATTTACTATATTTACGCTCATTTATACCATATTAATCTTTTTAACAAGTCTTTTTTGGGATCTAGCTTTACCACCAAGTCAGCTGGAAGGTGCTGGTTTTTTCCTTGCTATCTTTTTTGGAACAAGTCTGTTTCTTTCGTTGCTTTATGCATGGATTTTAGTATCAAGAAAAAGACGTGTGTGGGCAACGCTAAAATGCATTGGATATACAAACAAGAATATCATAACCCTAGTTTCAGGTATAATATTTTTTACTACGATTGTTGGTTTCTTTATAGTTATTGAGGTACTATTTCATTTTACAGCTGCTTTAGCTTATTTACACGGAGAGAATATTCTACTTGAGGTTGATGAATTATTAATTGGCTTAGGTCCTGTTATTATAACTAGTGCTTTATTCATTCTTGTTCAATTAGTTGCTTTCTTCTTAGCTTATAGAAAAGTATTGAAAGTACGACCAATTATTGCATTAAAAAAAGTAGGTGAATAAGGAGGAAAAAGAAATGTCAGCAGATAAAGATGTTATGATTGAAGCGGTTGATGTTAATAAGGAATACAGAAGAGCGGGAGCGATTATTCGAGCTTTAGCAGATGTCAATTTGAAAATAAAATCGGGGGAATTTGTAATTGTACAGGGTCCAACAGGTTGTGGCAAATCAACACTTCTCAATGTTCTTTCGGGATTAGATTTACCGGACTCAGGCAGAATTATCTTTGATGGGGAAAATATCGCAAGAGCAACAGAGGATAGATTAAGCAGACTCCGTCGACAAAAGATTGGATTTATTTTTCAAGATTTTAATTTAGTTAATACATTAACCGCGATTGAAAATGTAGAAGCTGTTTTATGGCCAACTGTGTTACGGCAAAAAGAAATAGAAAATAGAGCAATCTCCGCCCTTAGAGATGTAGATTTGCTTGATCGCAAAGACCACTTTCCTGTTCAAATGTCAGGTGGTGAAAAACAAAGATGCGGAATTGCTCGAGCAATCATTCATAGACCCAG
>JAEOTR010000021.1 GCA_016839705.1 Promethearchaeota archaeon
AATACCTTAAGCTGAAAATATTATAGCTTAATTAACTTGTTACTATCATTTTTTTGGAATACCATTCGAGCAAGCAACTCCAACTTGGCATAAACCACATCCGTAAATATCGATCCCATATGTTTTAATAATGAATGGAACTGTACTTGACACGTGTGGTTCACAAATCATTTTATCATGTCGATTCTCAAAAGATATGGCATTTACAGGGCATCGAGAAATACAATCTCCACAATTAGTACAAAATTCATAAGGATCTGAAGGTCGATTTAGAGCATCTGTTGGAAGCTTTAAATCAACAATGAGACTACCACATCTCATTGCTTTTCCTCGCGAATTGATAAACCCATCGGATAATCCAAATGAGCCTAAACCTGCTGCGAAACAACTATGCCTATGAGACCAGTTGGAAGCCCAAATGTTTTTGTTAATAAAAAATAATCTTTTATCAAGAGCAGGAGCGAAAGCTGTGATTTCAAGATTTTTTAACTCATCTATTAAGTATTCTTGAATGTTCCTGTTTGCTTGTTCTCCAAAGAGCCTTGTATGAGCCCATCTTTCAGACGGCATTGTTTTAGAGTAATTGAGATTCTCCGTTTTGGTTTTTTGATTGATATGTAGAATATAAGCTACTATACTTAGATTACAATTCTTAAATTCAATACTTTCCTCTTTACAATACCACTCATAGGCTTCACTAGGAGTTAGATGAAATTCACCAATAATAGTTTTATATCTAGTATAGATGGCATCATTTCCATCAACAATACCTACAATGACATCTGGTTCGAAAATAAATGACCCATCAACCTTATTCATTTTATTGCTTTCATTGTCTTCAAGGAATCCATTAATTTTGTTGATAAACCAATCCTTATTTATAACTTCAATCATAGCTTCGTAAATCGAGTTTTCATTTCTAATTTAATAGCCAAATTTTTAATTACTATTTAATTTTTTTTTTATAGTTTGTAGGATTATGAATACAAAAAACTTAACTTAATTAAATAAAAGTGGATAGTTATGGAGTATAAATATCTTTTGATTGAGAAACGAGATGATCATATTGCTATAGTTACGCTTAACCGTCCAGATCAGCTTAACACACTGAATTCAACACTAATGAGCGAAATTGAACACTTAACAGAAGATTTCCAACTAGATACAGAAACACGTGTAGTGATTTTTACTGGCGCTGGTAAACATTTCTGTGGAGGAGCAGATTTGAAGGAAAAACGAGCTCCTTCTAAGTTACTTGAACAAATAAGAGCAAAACAAATAGGTCCTAGATTGATACGGAAAATCTTTATGATGGACCAAATAACTATTGCCGCAATTAATGGTGGAGCTTTTGGTGGTGGAGCGTGTATCGTTAGCGCATGTGATTTTCGAATAGGTGAAGAAAAATGTATGGCTGGTTTTCCGGAGAGCAAATTAGGAATGAATTTAAGCTGGGTGGCAGTTCCTTTAGTCGTTCATTTAATAGGACCAACGTTTGCAAAGGAAATGATAGTTTTAGGAAAAAATAACGGTGCTCAAACACTTCTTAAGTGGGGTTTTTTAAGTGAGATAGTAGCAAAAGAGAAGTTATTAGAACGAGCAATTGAATTCGCAAAAAATTACGCTGAAATGCCGCCTATTCCTGCACAAATGATTAAAAAGAGTATAAATCATGTAATTGGTGCATTGGATCAAGCAATAATGCATATGGATGCGGATCAACATTCATTAACAATGAGAACAGAAGACTTAAAGGAAGGTATCGCCTCTTTTTTTGAAAAACGTGATGGTAATTTTAAGGGTAACTAGCCTAATGGATTCAACACGAGAATTTGGAATAAAAATCCAAAATATTTTTTTATTTAATTCTTTTTACTCTTCCATAATCTTTATCGATTTTCCTTTTCTCTTGAAGCACGACTTTTCTTTTAGCGATAGCTTGATATAATTCTGTAAAATTTCCAGGGGGTACAGTTTCAGTTGGCTTTTTTGTTAATTTACGCGCATTCTCTGGACAAGCTGGGATACAAACTCCGCATCCTATACAATAACCAAGATCAACTTCACTTATACCCTCATCATTGATCTTATTTGCGTCCATATGACAACTAGTAATGCATTCGGCACAACCTGAA
This sequence comes from Promethearchaeota archaeon, assembly GCA_016839705.1. Lineage (GTDB taxonomy): Archaea > Asgardarchaeota > Lokiarchaeia > Sigyniarchaeales > SOKP01 > Loki-b32. Next base: position 2,136 of record JAEOTR010000021.1, read on the forward strand.
CATGATTCCCTGTCAATTTCTACAAAATAATTTGAATTGATATATTGAGCGGGATTCGCATATTTCTTAAGATTATCTAGGACAAAACATGAGCATCTACAACAGGAGCAAATCATAAAAGGTTTCTGAGCATTACTCGGGCTTATGACCATTCCCTTATCTTGTGACATTTTCAATACTTCAAGTGCTTCTTCTTTTGTAATCTCACGACCTTGTTCAAGAAAAATTCTTGGATTGACACCAATTGAAATACAAGTTTCTATTGGATGATCACAAGCTTTGCCTTGAACCTCTTTTGATTGTCTACATATACAAGGGCTTAAATATAATGTTTTATCAATATCTTCTATAATTGCTTTAATCTCATCGTAGTTAGAAACATTATATTCTACGCTAATACTTTTCTCAATAGGGATGGTTCTCATTTGTAAAATACCATTTTCTAACATCGCAGACATAAACCCTTCATCTAAATATTGGAAAAAATCATCCGCAAGTTCTTTGGTAAGGCGATCTATTTGATAATCATAAAATCCTGCTATTAAAAAAGCAATAGAATAATAATTAGTACCATCTCTTCTTCGAATCCAATTAATTGATCCTTTTTTAGCCATTGTTAGAAGCGCTTCAGAGAATTGCTCTAGTGTCCAACCTTTTTTTTTAAATGGTCGAAACATTGCTTTTGGTTCTTGAGGGATAATTTTCAAATTTAACGCAATTTCAGCTTCTTGAGGAGTAAATAGATGTTTTAGAATCCTAATTTCCACTCCAGATTCAGTTTCCGGATAATCAACTGGAAGAGAATCTAAATATATCTGAAGCTTTCGATAAATATCATCTTCATTTTTGGAGCTCATAGATACTAATTTATTGTATTAATTTAAAAATCTAATGTAAGATTAATTCCCATAATTTTTTGACAGCAAATTAAACATTATCACAGAATTGTTCACTTTTATTTTAAAAATTGGGAAAATGTACCCATCCATTTTTAACTTAATAGAAAAAAATTCAGCTTTTTTATCAAAATATTTATATATACAACTTTGATCTATTAGCATATCACCTATTATTAATAATTTAATAGTCGTGATATGATGTAATTAGCGCTTTTTTAACAATTTATTTCGTTGTGAATGATCATGAATGAGCAGTATCGTGACCGATTTTCAAATAATAAATTCGATGAAAATCAGTTACCCCAATCAGAATGTTGTACTAATCCGTTTATTGAAGCTCGGGACGGAAATAAAGTTTGCTTAAATTGTGGTGTGATTTTTGAACGAACTTTTGTTGGAAATGAAAGGAGAGCATATACAATTGAAGAAATTCAAAATCGTCGTAGAACAGAGCCTCGATGGAGAGATTTTGGACCGCGAACAATGCTACCGAATACGAAAACAGATAGTAAGGGCAAATCGATTGGCGCAAAAGAACAGGCACTCTTTTCTCGCCTTTCAAAAATTCAAAATTCATTAATTTCAAGTATAGAGCGCAATTTTTGGGAAGCAAAGCCAAAACTAAAAATGTTAACTTCAAAACTAAACATTCCAGAGTATATAGCTGAAACTGCTTGGAAAATATACAGTATCGTGGCAAAAAAGAAACTGACTATGGGAAGATCAATCAATGGATTTATATCCGGATCTTTATATGCAGCAATTCGTGTTCATGATTTTCCCCGATTATTAGATGAGATATGTGAAGCTTCATTAACACCACGACGAACTGTTCATAGAAGTTTAGCTATGATTATTCGTGAGGTGTTACCAGAACTTAATTTAAGGTATCAGCCTATAACTGCTGAAAGTTTAGTATTTCGATTTGGTAATGAGTTAGATCTCCCCATACAAATTCAGAAAAATGCCATTAATATGCTTAAAGATGCTTCTAGAAATGGGCTTAAACGGACAGGAAAGGATCCGAAGGGATTAGCAGCAGCTTGCATTTACATTGCAGCTAAAAATGGATGTATTCGTAAAACTCAATCCCGCGTAGCGGAGATTGCAAAGATTACTGAAGTAACATTACGAAGTCGCGCCAAACAGATTAAAAGCAAACTTATTTAATTTATTTTTTATACTTTTTTGATAAACTATTACTCGTTTGCTTCTTGTTCTTGTAGAAGAGTATACTTTATTCCAATAGCAGTTATAACTAATCCAGAGATTAGAAGAGCAATATTTATTGACATGAAACAAACCCAAATAATAGCAGGCATTATTGGAGTAATATTCATATTATAGAGCGCATTTTGAAAAGTAATAGTGGTGATTGTAGAAGTAATTCTCGTCTTCCCTAACAAGACAAAATAGTTCATTTTTACGAAGCCCGCCAATAAGACTACCATACCGATAACAACCAGAAACTTTGCTAATGGGATGCTTTCGATGCTAGTTTTCGAACCTACTCTTAACATAAAAAAGCCAATAATTGCATAACAAACCATAGAGCTTATCAGAAATAACCACAATATCGTTCCTGAAAACGGAAATATGGAAGAGGAATAAACAAATTCAGCTAATAAGTAAGAATCCCCATCAATAGTAAAATATACGAAATTTAACAAAATAATAAAAACAATTTCGACAAAAGAAATGAGCATGAATATAGAACCAATGATTTTAAGAAATTTTAGCACTTTTTCGTATTTCATATTTAATACACTTAAATCTTTTAAAAAAGCAAGAAAATTTTTTATGCAATTATACTTATTATTGTTTTTGAAATTAATAAAAATTTTTAATATTATTGTTTTTTACACATATTCTAAATAATTATAATTACATAATTCAAATTGATTTTTTATTGAAAAATAAGAAGAATTCAGTTTCAGAAATCTCTGATTGTTCACATAAAAATGTAAAACAAGACAGTGGATTCATAGTCTGCCAAGATTGTGGACTAATAATGGAAGATAATCTAGCTTTTGAAAATACAATCTCAACGAGTGACTTCTTTACAGATTCACAGAGAGACTATGAAAGAAGAATTAGGGTAAGTGATTCAAGAGCACTCCAAGATCCAGTAATTAAAGAAAAATATGAAAGAATTAAGACTCTTGAAAAGTGGTTTCGAGACTACGAATCTGAATTTACAGAGCAAAAGAAGACTATTGAGCTACTGAAAAGCCATGGGATCGGTCTAAATATTGATAACGTAAGATATAAAGAAATTAAAGATAGATATTTGAAGTATAATAAGTATCACCGTCATAATTATCAAAATATGGTTATCATTTTTCTCGCAATCGTATGGCTAGAAATAAAAGACACTACTAATATACGAATAGAGGAATTTATTAAAGTTTCTAGAGAATTAGGCCACAAGATAAATAAAAAAATGTTAAATAATGCAATGCTTAAAGTGAAACGTACCGAAAATATGTTAAAAGAGAAAAAAAGCACCCTAGATATTGAAAATGAGATCAAGAGTAGGATAAAAATCGTTTTTCAAAAAGATATAAACAATATACCATACAAGGAAGTTCAAGAGTTCTTTAGTGAAAAAATTGAGTATGAGAAAATTAAAATCGAAATGTTATTATTAGCTGACAAAATATTGAATAAAATACCTTATAGTCAAATTCAGAATCTCAATTATAAAGCATTTACATCAGGGTTAATTTACTATGTTGGTCAAACACTTGAGAATAGGAAAATTTTTACTCAAAGCCTAGTAGAGAGAACCAGTAAATTCTCAAGTACTACTATTAGAAAGAAATACCACGTTTTAAAAGATTTATTGGGAGACCCTCAAGAACTTAAATTATAGTTTAAGCGAGTATTTGCTAAATCAAATACATTTATACCTTTAAAACAATATTAAATAATATTTATATAAAACTTATAGTTTAACTAATTAAGATGTCATCAACAGAGTTACAAAGTGAAATCCATTATTATAATCAACCTATTGAAGATCTACTCAAAACTTTTAATACTGATATGGGTAATGGATTAAAATCATCTGAATTAAATGAAAGATATTTAAAATTTGGTTATAATGAATTACCAAAGATAAAAAAGTCAATTTGGAAAATATATTTAGCCCCAATTTTCAACTTCCTAATTCTTATTCTTATTATAACAGGCGTTATTATAGTAATTTTGGGTTCTGCTGAAGACACAATTATTACATTTACGGTGGTATTTTTGAATTCTGCAACGGTTGTAATTCAACAATTTCGTGCTCAGAAAGCTTTAGAATCCCTACGTCAAATATCTGCGCTAAAAGCAACTGCAATTAGAGATGGAAACCAATTCGAAGTACTTAATAGAGAATTAGTTCCTGGAGATATTGTGGTATTAGAGCAAGGAGATAAAATTCCCGCTGATGGGAGAATTATAAATCACGTAAATCTAACGGTTGATGAAGCTCCATTAACTGGAGAGAGTGAACCTGTAGAAAAAATATCTAGTGATATCCAAGATAAAGACGTTTTAATACAAAGTCAATCTAATATGGTTTTTATGGGGACATATATTTATACTGGGAGGGCAAAGGCATTGATTACAGGTACTGGTATTAATACAGAGATTGGGAAAATATCTGAAACACTTAATGAAATGGGAAGCATTGAAGATATTCCACTCACAAGAAAACTAAATAGGTTAGGATATATTCTCGGGACAATTGTGCTAATTAATTTGATAATTCTAATTATTTACAAATTTACTCTATTATTAATTGAAGGAAATTTTATTCAATCAGAAATAAGTAGCGCTCTCGTTAGTTCTATTTTAAGGGCTACTAATATCTTACCTATTAATCTTCCTATTTTATCGACATTAGTTTTAATTACAGGTGTATTAAATATGGCTCAAAGGGGTGTAATCATTAAAAATCTCTCCTCAATAGAATCACTTGGTCGGGTTTCTGTAATTTGTTCTGATAAAACCGGGACGATTACCAAAAATGAAATGACAGTCGAAAAATTTTGGATTAATGAAGAAGAATATGATGTTACTGGGTCTGGTTATGATTCTGAAGGTGAAATCTATCAGAATAGTACTCCTATCAGTTTAAAGGATAATTCTACATTTGTTAAACTCATCAATTCAATGGTTTTAAATAATAATGCTCAACTGGTATATGAGGATGTTAAAATTAAATTAAAAGAAAAAAGAGAAATGGCGGTAAGACGAGCATTAGGTTCACCGACTGAAGCCGCTTTATTGGTACTTGTTGAAAAAGCAGGATATATCCCCTATGATATTAAAAAGAAATATGAATTTATTACTGAATTTTCTTTTAATTCCGAATTAAAAAGAATGAGCTCAATCTATAAATCTAATGATAATAAAAGTAATATATTTTTATTTACTAAGGGAGCTCCTGAAAGAATTATTGACATTTCTTCGAGAATTGAAATTAATGGGAATATTAAGGCATTAGATTCTAAGTTCAAAAAAGAAATATCAAATAAAATAGAAAATCGTGCAAATGAAGGTTTTAGAACTCTTGCTTTAGCTTTTAAAACATTATCTGATGTTAACACACCTAAAAGAGATGATCTAGAAAAAGAATTGATTTTATTAGGATTTGTATCAATTATGGACCCTCCAAGAAAAGGTGTTAAAGATTCTATTGAACAATGCCAA
>JAEOTR010000022.1 GCA_016839705.1 Promethearchaeota archaeon
TAAAATTGAAAAAAGCTAATGGTATGCGAAATATCATAGTCCATCGTTATAATAATTTTGAAGAACAGATCATCTTAGACTCAGTTGAAGAGATTAAAGATTTATTATCAACGTGGATAAGTGAGGTAGAGGAGATTTTAAATGAAATCTCTTGAGATTGAGGATTTACGGGAGACCCTGAGACCATTAAAGGAAAACTATGATGTTATTCTGTATGGATCTCACGCAGAGGGTGCTGCTCACCCCAAATCAGATATTGATATAGCAGTGATTTCCCTTGAAAAAAATACAGAGAAGAATATAGAAATACAAGAGAATTTATTAGGTAAATTTCCTTTAACATTTGATGTTAGAGTTTTTGAATTATTTCCAATATATATTCAAATCTCTATTATTGACAATTATAAGGTTATTTTTGGAGATATTTTGGAAATCTCTGAATATTTTTATTCTATTCGCAAAAAATGGGACGATTGTAAACATCGTATCTTATCTAACCAATTCTCAAGTCATCGTGAAAGGCTTGCTTTATTAAAATAAATCCTATCCCCTAATAGAAAATAATAATATTTATTTATTATAAATGTACATATATAATTTAAAATTCGTTTAAAAATAAAAACAAAAATTGAGTTAATAATGAGAAATAAAACAGAAAAGCTAATTATTTGTATGATTTCCTTGACTTTAATTTCTTCATTTTTGATAGGTTCTCTATCAATGAGAGAAATCAGCACCAATGTTGACGATTTTTCAAATTCCGTATCTACTTCATCAACTCAAGATATATTTTGGCCTGGAAATGCTAGTGAATGGATGGAGGTAGCTCCTGAAACTCAGGGATTAAATTCCAGTAAGATTGCCGAGATGTTTGAATTTATTAAAGATAATCGGCAGGACGTTCATAGTATTATTGTTGTTCGCAATGGATATCTGCTTGTCTACGAATATTTGCATCATTTCGAGATTTATAGAGATATATTTGGTACTAAAACGTATTTTGGTGGAGACAATCTCCATGGTCAATATTCTACTACTAAAAGCGTAATTAGCATATTGATTGGGATAGCTCTCCAAGAAAGTTTATTAGACAACATAAATCAGACATTGTATGAATTCTTTGCCCATAGGTGGAGTCCCAGTTTTGTTGATAGCGAACTAAAGAAGAATATAACAATAGAACAATTATTAACAATGAATGGTGGATTTGGGGGATTTAACATTCCTGATGCTCCTGATAAAATTGATGCTGATGTTATTTCTTTTATACTTGAGGAGGTGCCTTTAACATATACTCCTGGAACAGAGGGAGCTTTCGAATATTCCAACGAGGGAGTTGATCTCTTATCAGGTATAATCGCAAACGTATCGGGAACGAGTACTGAAGAATTCGCAAAGCAATATTTGTTTGAGCCTTTAGGAATTTCAGAAGACGAGTACTATTGGTTAAATGATTCTCTAGGCATGGACTATGGTGGATCTGGAATTGAATGCACTCCAAAAGTACAAGCGAAAATTGGAATGCTTGCTCTGAACAATGGCACGTGGAACGGAGAACAAATAGTAGATAAAGATTTTATGAAAGACGCAACAACAAATCAGACTAGAGAGCAAAAATGGGCAGAATATGGGTATTTATGGTGGATGATACCTCCTAATTTCACTTATGATGGATATTTAGCAGCAGGGGCTATGGGACAGTGTATCTATGTTATACCCAAATACAATGTTGTTGTTGGTCTTACGGGGTATGATGTAGAAAATTATGAGCAAATAATTCAAGATTATATCCTCCAATTTGTTGAAGTTCCTGAAACAGGACCAAATAATCCAAGAATTCCTGGATTTAATTTGAATATGATATTACTTTCGATCTTTTTCGTTTCTGTCATAATATTAACTAAAATGAAAAAATACTCTAATAAAAATAAAAATTGATCTAGCAATGAGAAATAAGACAAAAAAGCTAATCATTTGCCTGATCTCATTGTTTTTAGTAACTTCATTTTTGATAGGATCTCTATCAATACGAGGAATCAGCACCAATGTTGACGATTTTTCATCTTCCCTTTCTACCTCATCAACTCAAGATACATTTTGGCCTGGAAATTCAAGTGAATGGACAGAAGTAGCTCCTGAAACCCAGGGATTAAATTCCAGTAAGATCGCTGAAATGTTTGATTATATTGAAGAACAATTACATAGCATTAATAGTATTATTATCATACGCAATGGGCATCTGCTTGTCTACGAATATCTACAAAATTCCGAAATATTTACAAATACAAATGGTTCTAAATCGTATCCATGGGGCACACTCCATGGTCAATGGTCAACTACTAAAAGCTTAATGAGCATTTTGATTGGTATAGCTCTGCAAAAAGACTTTTTAGACAATATAAGTCAGACATTATATGAATTCTTTGCTCACATTTGGGATGCTAATTTTACTGATAGCGAACTAAAGAAGGATATCACAATAAAACAATTATTAACAATGAATTCCGGATTAGTTGGATATGGTCCTCTTTATCCTCCTGGGAGTAATACTGGTATTCAGGGTGATTGCATTAATTGGACACTTGATAAAATTCCATTATTATATACTCCTGGACAAGCGGGAGCTTTTGAATATAGCAGTGATGGGCCTAATCTCTTATCAGGGATAATAACTAATGTAACTGGCAAAAGCGCTGAGGAATTCGCAAAAGAATATTTATTCGAGCCGTTAGGAATTTCAGAAGATGAATACAATTGGTGGCATGATGATAAAAACGTTAGTTATGGCGGATATGGATTCGATTGCTCACCAAAAGTACAAGCAAAATTAGGGATGTTATGCCTAAACAATGGTACCTGGAACGGAGAACAAATAGTAGATAAAGATTATATGAAAGATGTAATTACACCCCAAATTACAAGTTTTGATGGTCCATATGGGTATTTATTTTATCTAGATATTAAAGTGACAATAACTAATTTTTTTGGAGCTAAAACTACAAAATCCATTGATGGATATTATACTGTCGGTGCGGGAGGACAGTGTATCTATGTTCTACCAGAATACAATATTGTGGCTGGTTTTACTGCGTATGATGTGGGCCACTGGATTTATAATCAAATTTTGGAAGATTATATTCTCCACCAAATCACTGATCCTCCTGAAAATGGACCAACTAATCCAGGAATACCCGGATTTGATTTCAATATGATAATTCTTATGATTTTTTGCACTTCTGTCATCATATTAATTAGGAGGAAAAAGAGCTCTACGAGTTAAAAACTTTTTATATTTAAATGTACATATATAATTAGAATTCAACCAGAAATGAAAAATTGATATATTAATGAGAAATAAAATAAAAAAGCTATTAACTGGGATTATTGTAGTATCTTTAATTGCTTCATTTTCTTTAGCACCTCTATCAATGCGAGGAATCAGCACCAGTCCTGAAGATATTTCATTTTCCGTTTCTACCTCATCAACTCAAGATACATTTTGGCCTGGAAATTCAAGTGAATGGACAGAAGTAGCTCCTGAAACTCAGGGATTAAATTCCAGTAAGATCGCTGAAATGTTTGAGTTTATTAAAGATAATAGGCAGGACGTTCATAGTATTATTGTTGTACGCAATGGGCATCTGCTTGTCTACGAATATTTACATCACTTCGAAATATATACAGATATATTTGGTACTAAAACGTATTTTGGCGGAGACAATCTCCATGGTCAATATTCTGGTACTAAAAGCTTTATTAGCATATTGATTGGGATAGCTCTCCAAGAAGGTTTATTAGACAATATAAGTCAGACATTATATGAATTCTTTGCTCATAAGTGGAGTCCCAGTTTTATTAATAGTACCGTTAAGAAGAATATTACAATAGAACAATTATTAACAATGAATTCCGGATTAACTGATCCTCCTAGTATTGATCATGAAACGCAAGATGATGTTATTATGCTTACACTGGATAAGGTTCCTTTAACATTTACTCCTGGTGAAGAGGGAGAATTTGAATATACCAACTTTGGAGTTGATCTCTTATCAGGTATAATCGCCAACGTATCAGGAACGAGTACAGAAGAATTCGCAAAGCAATATTTGTTTGAGCCGTTAGGAATTTCAGAAGACGAATACTATTGGTTGAATGATTCTATAGGCATGGACTATGGTGGATCTGGAATTGAATGCACACCAAAAGTACAAGCGAAAATTGGAATGCTTGCTCTGAACAATGGCACGTGGAACGGAGAACAAATAGTAGATAAAGATTTTATGAAAGATGCAACAACATTCAGACCTGATTTTATTACTTTTGATAATGGAACGGAAAGTTACGGGTATTTATGGTGGACTATGAATGGTTCTCTTCAAGGATATTATGCAGCAGGGGCTTTAGGACAGACTATCTATGTTTTACCAGAATACAATATTGTGGTTGGTTTTACGGGGTACTATGCAGACGTCTATGAGCAAATAATTCTAGATTATATCCTCCAATTTGTTGAACTTCCTGAAACGGGACCAAATAATCCAGGAATACCGGGATTTGATTTCAATATGATAGTTCTTATGATTTTTGGCACTTCTGCCGTAATAATTATTAGAATGAAAAAATATTATAATAAAAAAAAAAGATGATCTAAAAATGAGAAATAAAATAGAAAAGCTATTTACTTGCATGATCTTATTGGTTTTATTTACAGGATTTTCTATAACACCTCTATCACTGCGAGGAATCAGTACCAATTCTGACGATTTTTCAAATTCCGTTTCTACCTCATCAATTCAAGATACGTTTTGGCCTGGAAATTCAAGTGAATGGGAAGAAGTAGCTCCTGAAACTCAGGGATTAAATTCCAGTAAGATTGACGAAATGTTTGAATATATTGAAAATCGATCAATTGACATACATAGTGTTATCATTGTACGAAACGGGTATTTACTTACCGAAGAATATCTGCAATTTTCCCAAATATATACAAATATAGATGGTTCTAAAACGTATCCATGGGGTCTACTCCATGATCAAGCTTCTACCACTAAAAGTCTTATGAGCATTGTGATTGGGATAGCTCTCCAAGAAGGGTTCTTAGACAATGTAAGTCAAACATTATATGAGTTCTTTGCTGACATTTGGGATCCTAGTTTTGTTGATAGCGAACTAAAGAAGGATATCACAATAGAACAATTATTAACAATGAATTCCGGTTTAATTGGTGAAGGTCCTGGTTATCCTCCTAACGCCAAAACCCTTTTGGATTCTTATGGCTCCATTAAATGGGCACTTGATCTTGTACCATTGGGATTTACTCCTGGCCAAGCGGGAGCTTTTGAATATAGCAATGATGGGCCTAATCTCTTATCAGGGATAATTACCAATGTAACCGGCAAAAGCACTGAAGAATTCACAAAAGAATATCTATTTGAACCTTTGGGAATTTCAGAAGATGAATACTCTTGGTGGCATGATGATTACAACATTAGCGCTGGTGGATATGGATTTTTTTGTACACCGAAAGTACAAGCGAAATTAGGACTTCTATGCCTGAATAATGGTACGTGGAACGGAGAACAAATAGTAGATAAAGATTATATGAAAGACGCAACAACACACCAAATTACAGGTTGGTCTGATTATGGGTATTTATTTTACATTAATATTTCAGTACAATTAACTGATTGGTTTGGAGTTCCATATACAATAGAGTATGATGGATATTATACGGTTGGAGCTGGAGGACAGAGTATCTACGTTTTAACAAAATACAATCTTGTGGTATGTTTTACTGCTTCAGATGGAGGCCCTTATGAGCGGATGATATATAATTATATTCTCCACCAAATTACTGATCCTCCTGAAAATGGACCAACTAATCCAGGAATACCCGGATTTGATTTTAATATGGTATTTCTTATGATTTTTTGTGGTACAACTGTAATAATAATTAGAATGAAAAAAAAAACAAAGTATCCCTAAAATCACTTTTTCTCAACTAATTTTTTTCTAGAATGTTTATTTTAATCACTAAATATAAGAAAACTTGAAATAATAATGAAAATGAATCGAGAGTTTAGGATTGAAAAACGTTATTTGAACTTTCCCGTTAAACACGTTAAATACGGGACAAAAAAAAGTTTAATACACTTCATTATTGATGATAAACTCGCACGTGAACTTGAAGTTTCACTGGCAATAGACGAACCTGATTTCTGGGTGTTTCTTGATGTTTCTGAATTTAAGGGTAAAAAAGCAACTTTACAAATCAAAAAAGAAAATGAAGCATTCAATAAAATTTATCAGGCTGACAAATTTCCTGGAGAAGAAAACCTCTACCAAGAGCAGCTAAGACCTCAATTCCATTACTCAACGCGTCGAGGATGGAACAACGACCCAAATGGTCTTGTCTATTATGACGGAGAATATCACCTGTTTTACCAGCATAATCCTTATGGATGGGATTATGGTTCTGATGCCAACAAAGCTTGGGGTCATGCAATAAGCACTGACTTGATACATTGGAAAGAAATAGGTGATGCAATTTATCCAGATAATCTAGGTGGAATATATTCTGGTTCAGCAGTCGTTGATAAGCTTAATACTACGGGTTTTCAAAGTAGTGACGAAAAACCAATAATATGTATCTATACTTCCGCTGGTGGTAAAACCCCATGGTCAAAAGACAAACCGTTTACGCAGTCAATTGCATTTAGCAACGACAGTGGTAGAACTTTTACCAAATATAGTGGAAATCCTGTTCAAAATCTCATTGAACCAATGAATCGCGATCCAAAAGTTATTTGGCATGAACCATCAAATCAATGGGTAATTGTGTTATACTTAGAAGAAA
>JAEOTR010000023.1 GCA_016839705.1 Promethearchaeota archaeon
AAAATAAAAATATCTCTAATCCCATTTTTAATAAAAGTACGGATATTTCTTTCTATAATAGATAATCCACATAATTTTTTTAAATAGAAAGGTTGTTTTTTAATAAGAAATGGATCATCAGGTAGAAATATTATTCCTATAAAATTAATTGAACTTTGGTTAACTGATTTATATTGATTAATCATATGAAAAATTATCTTAATATTAGTTTTTTTTTCCTTTATTTAAATAAGCAAGGTACTTAGGGGGGATTAAACCAAAAGGATAAAAGTTAGATTTATTATTACAAAGTCTTATTAATTGAAGGTATATTTTATAATCATCAATGTCTAACCATATGGTATTTGGAAAATCATAATATCCGACATTTAAATCTGAATTAAGAACTGATAGAACAACGTTTGTAACACCAAATTTAAATAGATTTAACTTGACTCTCTGACAGATTTTTTTAATATTTTTCGATTTTAATATAAATACACCCATATCTAAACGATTATAATTAGATAAATCCTTTCCTATATCGATGATAAAAGAATTTTTTCCATATACTTTAGTTGCATCCTCTAGGTCGTAATACCCTTTCCTGTGCATTGGATCCGTAGCTAACAGAATATCCTTTCCTTTATAGTTCTTTACCAATTGAGAAAATATATTTTTTGAAAAAATATGATCTGCCATCGATAATAAAACATATTTAGAAGAAATTGTATTGAGACCTAAAAAAAGGCTATATCCATTTTCCCTATCTGGAATTTTATTTTCAATAATATCTAATTCAATATTTTGTATATTTACCAATGATGGGACTACTGATTTTAAAATCCTTTTTTTGTATTTAAATTTGTTAAAAATTTTACTAGTAACAATCTTTATTTTTCTTATTCCTGCTTTAATCATTCCAGCAATAATGTAACCTAAAATATTAGAATTATTTAACTCTAAAAAGTACTTTTTAAATTTATCATTTTCATAATTAAACCTACTAGAATAACCTGCTGCTAGAATTAAACCTTCTATTTTATCCCTATCTATTATTATAATCCAACTTTTTCATTCGTATTTTTAAATATCTTTTAGGGGAACTGATTTAAATAACTAAGTTTTCAGAAATTTATTCCTTATGTAATACTTCTTTTGTTGTATCCAGTCGGATATATCCGCAAAAATTCAATTTTTTTATTTCTAAACATCTCGAGAAATATTTTTTGAATTTCTTTAAGATCTAAATCTCTCTTTTATAGAAATATTAATTTATTAACCTTTATATAAGGTTTAGTTTTTTGTTAAAAAGATAAATGGTTTATTAATTAAATAAAAAGTTATTTTAATAAATTTTTTTTTATATGAAATAAATTTAAAGTGTAAAAAATAAAAAAATTAAGGTAGATATTTTTGAGATTTTATTTTATTAGTACACCAGCTTGATCAAAATTAAGGAATGCTGAAATCTTTTCTTTAAGTGGATATATTCCCTCTTTCAACAGAGTATATAAGAAAATCACTATAAATATTGTTGAGCCTAATCCGGGTGCTAATCTACTCAGGGAATCCATAAAAGTAGTAGAGGGATCAAGCGAAAGAAACATCCAAACTAACGAAATTCCAGCAATTAAAATCGATATAAAGGAAATTGTTACTGCAGTTTTTTTGCTAAGATTCAAATGCAAAGGTCCAATATCAAGTCGAAAAAACTTGGGTTGTACTACTATTGAAAGAATAGTATGGCTAATTATTTTCTCCTCAAATTCTATGAATACATTTAAAAATCTTCTTTCGATTTCTTTTTTCTTCTTTTTCTTTTTTTTCGATTTCAGTGGCATTATGGAAAAAATCATAACCGGGGGATTTACCGCATCTTTTTTTACTTCGACTTTTCCAAATATGGGATGAACTTCAAAACCTTCTCCTTCAATTTTGAGATCTAAAACAGGAGGTTCCTTTTTTGTTGTAACAACTTGAACAGTAGTTTTATAAATGGTTTTTCCTTCTTCATCAACTATTTTCAATTCCTCATGTGAAAAATACACATAAAACAGATAACTTCGTTGCTCCATCATAACAGAGTAATATTGTAGTCCCATATTAATATCATATTCTGTAGGTTGAGGTGCTTCAGCTTCGGTTGTAGATACTATAGGTTTCGCTGGCTCACTAGCTCTAGCACCTGCAAATGCGTCGGAAGGAGGTGGAGGTGCTGCAGGGGCAGATTTTGGTGCGGGACGTTCAGCAGGTTCGCTCATCGGACCACCACCAGGAGCGGGAGAAGGAGGTGGCATGGATCGTTTTCTCATTTTTACAGATTCCTTTTTTTCTTCCGATGCTTGTTTTTCACGTTCATCTCTACTTAAAACTGCCTCTTCTTCAAATATCTCTTCTTTATATTTGACGTCATCTGCAATTGAAGACAGAGTACTAACTTCCTCGTCATAATCTTCTTCTTCAATTTTATATGTATCTTTCTTCTTGAAATCCATAACCTTTTGTGGTTTTGCCTTCTTTCCTTTTTTCTTTTCGGTCTTTTTTTTTCCTGCTAGTTTTAAGTTCTTTACCTTTGTATTACCATGAATTTTATTAAGCGTATTAGCGTCTAAAAAATAAATATCCTCACGTTCAAATTGAACATCTCCTAACGAAGCGTAAATATCGTTTAAAACTTGACTAATCCTCACAGATTTCTTATAAATTCCTACAAACATAAAATCTAAGATTTTTACAGATAATATATTTGTCTTTTTATCATAAGACATGTCATTAGTCGTAATTTCAATACTCGAAATATTTTGTAACAGTTCCACCATAATTCATACCTCTTTATTAGATTAGATGAAAAGTATATTAAATCTTTATAGTTAACAATTATCTTCTTATAAGTTTTTATATTGAAATTATAAATAATAAAGTAGTTAGTCTATTTATATAAGATAGTTATCGCATTTGCTAATAAAAGAATATCAATATTTGAAATACATTTTAGGAATTTAAATCTCTAAAATAAGCTTTAATCAGTAATAATTTATCTTTCACCTTTCTTATTTTCTCGATATTTTCTTCAATGCCGATAAACTTCTTTATCGCATTATTAATCAATGTAAGATGCTCATAAGCTTTAGGATTTTCATAGACATTCTGATCAAAATGTTCTTCCCATGGCTTTAATTTCGGGAGAGAATCAACATTTCTTAAGGACCATTTAACTTTTTCCTTATAATCTTCTGTTAGTGGTTTTAAATTAAATTTATTCCATCTTTGAATTACCCAAGGAGCATATTCATGTAATTTATCAAAATCATACTCAAGATCATCTCTCCATTCATACTGGTGCACCCAATTAGCTACAGCTAGAAAATTATCGTTTTTAGATTTAATAAAAGGAAAAAATTTCCAGGGAGTCTGTGTAATATCTTCCTCGTTAAATGGATGTCCCTCTCCATATTGGAACAAGTAACCGACATTTTCTATACTTCCTTTATTGAGTGGATTTAATTTCAAATAGGTTTCAATTTGTGAGATAGTAATCTTACTTCCTAATACTTCCTCTTGATACATTTTATATATAACATTTTTTACCTCATTTGGATGGCAATTACCTGTAAAAATAGGGTAATAAGAAAAACAATAGAAGTTGGCATTATCTATCGATTTTCCCTTAAACACTTCAAACCAGCATTCTAATGGTTTAATATATACATTAGATTTAAGATAATTTATCATGAGGAGAATTGCGCTAATTACGCCAATGGTAATGAAGATGATAAATAAGAATAAACTAAATAATATCGGAGCTAAAAAGTATGTAATAGCAATATAAATAAGTAATCCTCCCGCTATGAAGAAGAAGGCTATTAATGAGATGTATGCCTCATGTTCTTTATCTTTCTTTGAATAAAGTATAGTAGGGGCATATTTAATTATAATTTCCTTACCAAATTCTTCAAGGAATTGATCATAGTCAACTTTATCCCATTCAGAATCAGACATGTGTACTAGGAAAGATAATTTATTTATTTAAATTTGATTTTATCTTATAAAAAGATTGTTAAAAAGGGATCTTGAGGGATATAAGATATGATTCATAAAACTAAAAGATGAGTTTTAATTAATAAAATCATTATAACCATTCTTAAAATTTAAAAAAGAAAAGAGAAATTGAGGATATTGCCGATGGATCCCAATACTAATAGAACCTTGGATACACTATTTAACCCTCGTAATATAGCCATTTACAAAGCGAGTAATAAACTAGATTATTTTCTAATGGGGCTAAGACAACACAACTTTCCAAAAGACAAATTGTATTTGGTTAATCCTGAAGTAGATGAAGTTTTTGGTCAGAAAACTATCAAATCTTTTGGGGAGATCCCAGAAGATACTATTGATTTATTGATTTTAGCAATTGGAAGAGATAAAATCATTGAGACTTTAAAAATGTTGATTCATCAGAAAAAGATTAAAACGATCCATATCTTTACTGCGGGAATGGGAGAATCTGATAATGTAGGAAAAGAGCTTGAGAAAGAGATGATGAATATTTTACACAGTAATGAAGATAACATTCGTGCTATTGGTCCAAACTGTATGGGTGTATATTCTCCGAAAGGACATATCGCTTATGAACCATTTCTTCCAATAGAGCCTGGAAATATATCCTTTGTATTTCAATCAGGAGATCTGCATTCTCAAACGATAAGAATAGGCGCAAGGCGATATAATTTAAGATATTCAAAAGGAGCTAGTGTTGGGAATTGTCTTGATTTACAAGTTTCTGATTTTTTGAATTATTTTAACAATGATATTGAAACGGATATCATTGGGGTATATTTTGAAGGTTTTTCAAAACTTCATCCTAATGAAGGGAAAAAATTTCTAGATACTCTTAAAAGTATGAAAAAACCTGTTTTATTTATGAATGGGGGGAATACTGAGAGAGCACAAACTGCAGTCTTAACACACACAGGATCAATTGGTTCAAACAAAAATATTTGGAATGGTGTCATAAAACAAACACCTATTATTAATGTTCCAACTTCCATGGATGATATGATTGACTATCTTTACCTCTTTAATAGTTATTTTAGTAGATTCAAAAAGCAAGGCAAAACCTTAGAAGCTGTTAAATATCCTATGGGAAAAAATGTCTTATTGATTCTGTGGTCAGGTGGATTTGGGATTATTGATACAAACACATTAACAGAATTAGGATTAAACGTTCCTTATTTTGATGGGAAACGCCTGGAAAAATTAAGAAAAATATATCCTATCAAAATAGGAAGTCTAAATAACCCTATAGATATTCCGTGGATCTCGTCTTCCGCAAAATACATCGAAGTTGCTAAAACAGCTATTTCAGAAAATATTGATCTAGTATTGATCGAAACAGATATATTTGGTAATGATTTTGATCCTGAAAATCTAAGTAATTATTACAGAAATATTTTAACACTAAAAGAGTACACCGAATCTCTAGGTAAGACTTTTATGTTAATTCTACCCCAATATCCAGGCAAAAAAAGAGAAAAATATATCAATAAACTTTTTGAAGATGGATTTATTGTTTATCCTTCAGTCCGAAGAGCAGGCAAATCATTTCTAGCTCTTTATGAATATGGCAAAAAAGTCAAAACCTTAAATAAATAGATAAATCTATTCCCATTGAAATTTTTAATTAAGATTGCTCATTATAGGTATTGAAGCAATTTATGGTTGATTTCGAGGAATTTTTACGCTATTTAAAGTCTCAGGATTATTATTCTGATCAAATTTACCATATTGAACATATTCCCCAAAAAGAAGCTCAATATAGTGCCTTAGAAGAACCATTAAGAAAACGCCTTCAGAGGTGGTTAGATAACAACAACATCAATCTCTGGCGTCATCAGACAGATGCAATAAATTCAATTCGTAAAGGAAATAATACAGTTGTTGTAACCTCTACCGCATCTGGAAAATCTCTCTGTTACAACCTTCCTGTAGTACAAGCAATCTTAGAGGAGCCAAAAACAACGGCAATTTATATATTCCCAACAAAAGCTTTAGCAAGAGATCAATTCACCGTTTTATCTCAATTATTAGCAAATACTAATATAAAACAAAATAGAGTTGGAGTTTATGATGGGAGTGTGGATGCAAATGAAAAGAGACTAGTTTTAGCTAATGCTAATATAATAATAACTAATCCGTATGGGCTCCATTTTTATTTACCATGGTTTAAACAAAAATGGAGGAGAATTGTTCAAAATCTAAAATATATTGTCCTGGATGAGATTCATATCTATAGGGGGATTTTTGGCTCGAATTTTGCGCTTTTGATTAGAAGACTAAAAAGAATGCTTGATATTTACAATATAAAGCCTCAATGGATTTTATCTAGCGCTACAATTAATAATCCCCAAGTTTTTTGTGAAAAGTTAATTGGTGAAGAGTTTCACATTATCGAAAGAGATGATTCTCCATCAGGAGCTAAAAAAGTTATTTTATGGGACTTACCTTATGATCAGGTTTCAAAAAAATATCGTTCACCACACCAAGAAACTAAAAATCTCTTTATGAGTCATTTAAAATTTAGGGATGGTATACAAACATTAACCTTTACGTTATCAAGGAAAATGGCGGAGTTACAGGCAATATGGACAAGAGAATCTATTCCTAGGTTAAAAGATAAAATTTTTAGTTATCGAGCCGGTATTAGCAAAAAGAAAAGGAGAGAAATCGAACAAGGCTTCAAAAATCGAAAAATCTTAGGTATTAGTTCTACCAATGCTCTTGAATTAGGTATAGATATAGGTTCTTTAGATGCTACAATAAGTTCTGGCTTTCCAGGAACAATTTCGAGCTTCAGACAACAAATTGGTCGTTCGGGAAGAGGGACAGATCTCTCTATTTCTACTCTTATTCCGATGCCTGATCCTTTGGATCTTTTTTATATCCACAATCCTAATCAGCTATTTGGACCCATAAAAGAAGAATTACTTATTACACTCAATAATAAATACATCATCAAGAACCATTTATGTTGTGCGTCTAAGGAGATCCCTATTAGAATTGAGGATTATAAGAAATTCGGGGTCCAAGACAAAGAATTCTTTTTACAATGTTTGAATGAATTGATTTCAGAATCTCTGCTTTTAAAGCAGGGAGATCGCTTTTATTGGAATAGCGATTTTTTTCCAAATGAAAAGTATGGATTAAATGACCTTTCAACTAAAGGATATAAAGTTATACTAAGAACTGAAATTAGTGAAGAATTATTAACTGTTGAGGATGAAAGTTTTGTATTTCGAGATCTACATCCTGGAGCGGTTTACCTATACGAAGCCGAAGCGTATATAGTGGAGGATCTTGATCTGGAAGAAAGAATGGTATATCTTTGCAAAAAAAATGTGGATTATTATACTCAATCTTTAAAGCATACAGATATCACCCCACTTGAGGTAATTTATGAAGGCACAGCAGGAGTAGATAACAATTTATCCTCATATTTCGGAAAAGTGAAAGTAGAGCATGAATATTATTCCTATAAAGTTGTTGATACGTTAACTCAAGAAATCCGCTCAAGACATCCCCTTGAGGATATTCCACTTATTAAATTCGAATCCCAAGCTGTATGGTTCACGATTCCCTTCGAAAATCAAAAGGAAGTAGAAAATAAGGGGTATGATCTTGGAGGAACTGTTCATGCCATTGAACATGCGATGATTGCGATGGCTCCTGCTTTAGCTCAAATTTCTCGCTGGGATCTAGGGGGGGTTTCAATAGATTTCGATCCTATCAAACAACAACCAATAATTTATATCTATGATGCTTACAGAGGTGGTATTGGGATATCTGAAACGTTGTATTTTAATCTGGATGAATTAATGTTACTTGCTTTTAAGTTAATTAAATCTTGTAGCTGTAAAGCCTCTAATGGTTGTCCAGCATGTATAATGTCCCCAAAGTGTGGTAATTCAAATGATCCATTAGACAAACAAGGAGCATTCTTTCTGCTAGGAAATTTAACTAATAGTGAAACGGGAATTTCAGTTGATTTAGAAGAAGAATAACAATATCTCATATTTCTGAACACATTTTTTAGCAGTAATCTTAAAATTGATTTTGATGTTAAATTTTTAAGGAGTAAAAACAATATAATATTTAATATTAGTCTGATACCTACAAAATTAGGTAAAACTCTAAAAAAACAAAATCTTATTAAAATGGGTTTCAGGGTTGGCAAGCGAAATATTTACATTTAAAATAGTAATTTTTGGAGACCCCCGGACAGGAAAAACTACTCTTACTCATAGATTTTTGACGAATTTATTCAAAGAAGAAATTTCTATGACACTTGGCTTAGATTTCATGCTGAAGGCGGTAGATATAGACAATATAAAAATTAAACTTCAGATTTGGGACTTTGCTGGTGAGGAACGATTTAGATTTCTATTTCCCTCTTATATCAGAGGTGCAAAAGGTGGAATTTTTATGTATGATATTACAAACTATGGCTCACTCGCACATGTTGATGATTGGCTTGAAATTGTAAACAAAGAAATAGATTACGACTTCCCTATTATATTTGTTGGTGGAAAAACAGACTTAATTCACCTTAAAGAAGTTTCGACAAGAAAGGCAATGGAAGTGGCAAACTCAAAAGGCGCTGATGGATTTATAGAATGCAGTTCTAAGACGGGAGAGAATGTTCATAAAATATTTCACTTATTAACTAAACTAATCCTAAAAAATAAGAATCCTGAACAAAATTAATAGATTTTCGCATGATTCTATGATCTATTAAGATAATTTTTTTAATCTTTAACGAATTTTTTATAATTTATGGCTACAGATAATTTGAAATGGGAAGATCTCGTTTCACCAACAATGAGTCCTGACGACTATTTAAAAGAATATGGTGAAAAAATAGAAAATAACTTTAAGACATACAAACCAAAATTAGATGTTTTAGAAAAAATCTGTTCCCTACTTAAAGATAAAAAGGAAAAGTTAAAAATTGTTGCGTTAGGAGCAGACTGGTGTCCAGATTGCAACATAAATGTACCCAGAATGATAAAAATAGTAAACTTGATGGAAGACAAGGATGTCAATTTTAAAATTTTGTATGGTATCATGGTAAATGCTTTACATAAGCCTGGAGAAACTATATGGCATAAAAAACGGTCGCCGTCGGAAGCAATGGAGCCTAAATTTGATTTAAAAAAAATTCCAACGTTCTACTTTTTTAATGAAAGTGGTGATCTTCTGGGGATTATCGTAGAAAATCCTAAATACTCCTCAACTCTAGAAGAAGATTTACTTGAAATCTTAGAAAATAATCTATAGAAATACTGTTTTTGTTTGTTTTTTTAAAAATCTATTTCTTTGTGTATTAAAATTTAAATTACTTCTGAAGAGGAAATAACTAATGTTCTAGACCATGTTGAGGTTTCTCTTAAGCATGTATCTGATGTTCTTATAAATAGATTTATAAAAGATTATAGCCAAGAGAGAGATTTTGTACAAGATAATTTGACCTACCGTATTGAATTTTTTAAAAATTATTTCAAAGAATCACTACAGAATAAAATGCCTGAAACAATTAATTACAATAAAAAATAGGAAAGTAAACCAATAGGAAGATACTAAAAAGCTACTCTTTTTCCAATAGGGATATTCTTCTACTTTAATTCAATTCATTTGGGAAATAATCTTTAATAATTCAATAATTTAATTAAATCTCATTTAAGCTCTTACAACACCAATATTAAGCAAAAATCCAAGAAATAAAAAAAAAAAGAAAAAAAAAAGAAAGTCATTATGCTCCGCAGGAGCGGAATTAAGATTTGTGTTTATTAACGATTCTCCGTGATCTGTTTATCAATACCAACATCACACCAAGCATTGTTGTTGTTGCTAACCCTATGTATAAAAGGGGGAATCCAGGTATAGGTGGGGCAGCATCTATGGGACAGTCTGTAGGTTCATCCGGTCCAGTTGATTCATCATCCCATATACGGGGGACTACGATTGTACCGTTAGCAATACCGGCTTTGGCATTATCAACTTGATCTTTCACTGACTGAGGGATTATAGTATCATAATGATGGTAGGGATATAGGTAATTACCAATGGGTAATTCCCAAGATGTTCCACCCAGCTCTGATATGCCTGTTCCATTCTCGATTTCCTGTGCGACTAAATCCATCATGAGTGTTGTATTCATCCCAATGCTAGTCATTGTGTTTAAAGGTGCTAAGCTATATTGATCAGCAACCGTTCCGATTACTGCAATACCGGCCTCTATGCAAGCAGCGATAACTCCTCTTCCGGTTGTATCAGCTACCTGGACAACAATATCAACATTTTTTGATTGTATCAGCGATTCAGTGATCTGTTTACCAAGCGCAGCATCACCCCAATCACCAGCCACTCTACCATGCACGCAAGCGATATCGTTAACACTCTCAACGCCAGCTTTAAAAGCATAGAACTCCATTGACAGGTATTCATACCATTCTCCAAAAATTACACCCAGATTATCGGTTTCTGTCATCAATCCTGCGAGTACTCCAGCTAGGTAGTGACCTTCTGTCTGGAAAGCTGGATGAAGACCCACCGTATTATTTGGGCAAGGTGCGTATGGGTTAAGACCGGGTATCTGAACAAATAAGGTTTCATTGTATAGTTCAGCAACCCCCGAGAAGTAGGAAGTTTCTATGAATTGGCCTCCGACCATGAAAACCACATCATATCCAGCAGCACCGTAAGCACTAGCTACAGTATACTGATCGGGATACGCTATTTGGCGTGATATGCTTATATTCCAACCATAATTGGCCTCCAGAGCGTACATACCTTGTATTGCCACCCAAGAGAATCCCAGGTCGGTTTCATCACCACCTATCATGAGAGCCGCCTTATATGGTGGTCCTATACTCATAGTAGGTGACTCAATTTGTAACTCGTCATTTGAGATCATGGTTGTACTTGGAACCATTGGAAACATTGAAACCATAATTATAGCCGTTATGACGATTATGGAGAATCTCCATTTCATATTTGTTTTAACTTTCATTATTAATCTAACTATCTAGTTTTGATTTCATTTTTAATAAGATTATTTACATAATCCTCCATCATTTATTAATCATTGATCATTTCATATGAATATTATAAAATGGTTGATAATACCACTTATAGGTTTAATGATTTGAAATGACAAATTCGATAAGTTCCAAAATTGAAGAAGCGAATGAAGAAGCAGTCAAGAGGATACTATCAGCTGATTGTAACTTAGTTGATATTGAACCAGCTGGCAAAATTATACCCGGTTTTAAGAGTGATTTATTTACACATGCAGGACCACCAATTGAGTGGGAGAGGATGTGTCATACACAGAAATATGCAATTACAAATCTGATAAGGTATGAAGGATTAGCTGACACACCTGAAAAAGCTGCAAGACTAGCTGAAACCGGAGAAGTTACAATCGAACCCAACCACAACTACGATGCAGTTAGCGGAATGTGCGGAGCTACATCGGCATCCCTTCCAGTTCTCGTGGTTAAGAATCCGGTACATGGTAACACTTCTTATTGCCTTCAACAAACAAGTTTGACAGCTTTCGGTAATAAGTATGAGACAATCAACGAGCTTGATTTTGTACGAAATACACTTGCACCAGTATTGAAAGCAACTATCAAAGAAGCGGGAGGGATTAACCTTAAAGAAATACTTGCAACCGGCATACAGATGGGTGATGAGCTTCATGGCAAGTTAGATGGTACTAGGAGTGTCTTTGTGAGTGGTCTTCTACCACATATTGTGAAGACAGATTTCGATAAAGATACCCTTGCTCAAGTTGGGGAGTACTTCAACACCAACCCAGGACGCTGGTACGGAGGAAACTTGATGATGGCATCTTGCAAGGCAATGATGGATCCAGCCAAGAACATCGAGTACAGTACAATAGTAACTGCAATGGCTAGAAATGGTGTGGAGTTTGGTATTCAAGTCAGCGGACTTGGGAATGAATGGTTCACTGGGCCTGCGGGGACAATAATTGGGTATACTTTCCCTGGATATCGACAAGAAGACTCTACATTAGACCTTGGAGATAGTGCCATCTCAGAAACGAGAGGTTTTGGAGGGATGGCAGCACCAGCAGCGCCTGGTCACGCAAGATTCATAGGAAGAGATTTCAAAGACGCTATTGAGCGCACTAAACAGATGTATGAAATCACCCAAACAGAGGACACTCTTTTTCAGATCCCTTATCTTGACTTCATTGGTGTTCCTGTGGGGATTGATATAAAAAAGGTTGTTGAAACAGGAATTTTACCTATTGTAAATACTGGTATGGCTCACAAGGACGGTGGCCATCCTATGATCGGAGGGGGTAGGGCTGACGCTCCAATGGAATGTTTTAAAGGAGCTTTTGTCGCCTTTGCTAAGAAGTATACATAGTAAAACAACGATTGTGAACACAGAATGGCTGATTTTATATGGTGAAGGAACTTGAATATAAAAAAATAAAAACTGAAAAAAAACTTTTTTTTAAATACCAAAGTTACTTATCTTATCCAATTGGATTGTTTTTGGCCATACTTGTCTTTTGTATCACCCTCTGGTTGTTGGGCTACGATCCTATCAGCGCTTTAGTATCAATACCTATCGGTGCTTTTGGTAATACCAATAGCCTTAGTGAAACGTTAATCCGTTTTATTCCACTACTACTGACCGCAATGGCTTTCTTGATTGCTCTCAAAGCTCGATTCATGAATTTAGGTATCGAGGGGCAACTCTACATTGGTGCGCTTTTAGCGTATTTGGTTGGTGCTAGGATGGAGATAGTACCTAGTTTTATCGCAATACCATTGATATTTATTGCAGGTTTCATAGGAGGAGTGTTATGGTTGGTAATCCCACTTTTCATGAAGACCAAGCTGGGAGTTAACGAAATATTTCCAACTGTCGTTATGAACTTCATTGCGATGTTTGTAATCGCTTGGCTCACTAATGGGCCGCTCAGAGATCCAGCTTCGTTTAATCCAAGAACACCTTTCCTACCAGAGTCAACTTGGATGCCTTTGATAGATCCAATATTTATCATTTATGTTTTCATATCTATATTTGGATTAGCAGTTACAATTAAGATTTATCTAAAATGGAAAGAAAGAAAAGTGCATACTACACGATATTTAGCATTATTTTTTACATTTCTTACTCTTTCAATTATTACTTTAAGCATAGGATTAATAGAAGTAATAATCATCGGAGAGAATAGCGTATACAGGCTTTATATAGGTGTCTTTATAGTGGTCATTATAGCTTTGATTATCTATATAATTCTGTATAAAACAACAATTGGTTATAAAATTAGAGCTGTTGGACAAAATCCAAGGGCTTCCGAACATGGAGGGGTTGACGTAACTAGGGTTGTGATTACTGCAGGACTGCTAAGTGGGGGAATAGCTGGACTAGCAGGGTTTATGGAAGTATTTGGTGTACATCATTACTTGATTGGGGGATTTTCTCCTGGTTTTGGTTATATGGGAATAGCAGTAGCAGCTTTGGGAATCTTTCAACCTATTGCTGTAATTTTTGCGGCTTTATTCTTTGCAGTTCTACAAGTCGGGGGGGAATCAATGCAGCGGGGGGCAGGAATCCCCGTTGATATCATTTTCATCATGCAGGCAGTGCTAGTGCTCACTGTCTTGATAGTTAAAAAATGGATGACTACGAGGAATTCATCATGACAGATATTATTACATTGATCCTTGCAGCAGGTGTTTTACTCGCAGTTCCGATTCTCTTTGTTTCCATTGGCGAGGTTTATAATGAGCGAGCAGGAGTAATCAACTTAGGACTCGAAGCAACAATCACGCTCGGTGCCTTCGTCGGATTGTGGGTAACTTTCAAAACTGGAAATTTCTTCTTAGGCACACTTGCAGCTATTGTTATGGGTGCAGGTGTTGGATTGATTCATAGCTTTACTTGTGTCAAAATGAGAGTCAATCAATTAATAGCTGGATTGCTAATCCTGTCCTTAGCTGATGGTTTGGCTAACTTTCTTTATAGTGTTGTCACTAAAACTGCAGTTCCAATTGTTGCTACCCTACCCTCTATCTATATCCCTTTTCTGAGCGATATTCCAGTGCTTGGGGAGATTTTATTTCAACATAATGCATTTGTCTATCTCGCCTACTTCCTAGCGATTGTTTTCGGGTTGATCCTATACAAAACCACGTGGGGTCTCAAAATTAGAGCGGTTGGAGAGAATCCTGAAGCGTGTGATGCGGCTGGTATTAATGTTAACCTGATTAGACATCTTTGTGACATTTTTAGCGGGGCAATGGCAGGATTGGCTGGTGCATTTATGTCATTGGGATATCTAGGGCTCTATGATGGCGGTATTGCAGGAGGACGTGGCTGGATCGCCATCATTGTTGTAATTTTTTCACGCTGGAGTCCATTCAGAGCCATTTTGGGTAGTCTGATATTTGGTTTAGGATATTCTGTAGCGGCTAATCTAATAGGATGGTATGGAGGTTTATTAGGCGTGCCTATTAGTGCTATTCTTATTCCGGTTATAATGTTTATTAGTGCTATTCTTATTCCGGTTTTAATGTTTCTTATTGGAGTAGCGATTACAAAAAGGCTCGCGGGTAAAAAAAGATGGAATGATAGTTTTAAAACAACTCTCATCATAAATCTTCTATGGTTTGTAATAAGCTTTATAATATCCTTGATTTTTAGTTTAGTACTTCCATCAGCAGGTTGGATTGGTTCAATTGTCGTCCTTATTATTAGCATAATTCTAGGGTCAATAATTGCTAGTAAAGTTTATGAAAAAGAATTTGGGGAGTCCTTAATTTTCGTTATTAAAATTCAAGTGATATTATTTATATTGACGATACTAATTGGTTTTATACTGGGATTTATTTTAGCGTCTGGGATATCGCCCTACTTAATCAATATTATGCCCTATCTTGTGGCCTTAGTAGTAATTGTACTATTTAGAGGAAAAACAAAAGCCCCATCTGCACTAACCGTCCCGTATTGGAGAAAATGAAGGTATTATAATATGACTGTAACTGTAATTATTCGCAAAAACACGTATCGAGACTCTGTGATTCTAATGAAACTATCTAACAAAGTTGCTGAGCTCGATGGGGTGTTACAAGCTGGTGTTATCATGGGCACACCTACCAACAAGAAATTTTTGAAAGCCTTGAATCTTCTAACCGAAGATGCCAGACAGGCAAGTCCAAACGATCTAGTGATAGCTCTAGATACTCAAGATGAAAAGAGCATGGCTCATGCGCTCTCTGAAGTTGACAGGCTCCTTACAACTCGAGTTTCAAAAGATGAGACCAAAATCGTCCCCAAGACACTTGATTCCGCACTTAGAGAGATACCTGACGCAAATTTAGTTATTATTTCAGTACCGGGCATATATGCCAAAAGAGAAGCGTCGAAAGCCCTTAAAAAAGGACTTAATGTCTTCATCTTCAGCAGTAATGTATCTCTTGAAGATGAATTAGAGCTCAAACAATTAGGTCTGGAAAAAGGTCTCTTGGTCATGGGTCCTGACTGTGGAACTGCAATAATCAATAATGTAGTCTTAGGCTTTGGGAATGTCGTTAATCAAGGGAATATTGGACTAGTAGCAGCAGCTGGAACAGGATTGCAACAGGTTTCCACTCTGATACATAATGAAGGTTTTGGTATATCCCAAGCAATTGGAACCGGTGGGAATGACCTCTCCAAAACTGTAGGAGGCATCATGATGATTGAAGGCATAAAGCGTTTGGAGCAAGATGATGAAACCAAAGTTATCGTTCTCATTTCTAAACCACCCAATCAAGAGATTAGTGAAAGAGTACTAAAAATCGCACATCAATCCAATAAGCCAGTAGTAGTAAATTTTCTTGGTGGTGATATTGAAAATATTGAAAGTCAAGGTTATACTGCCGCCAAAACATTAGAAGATGCAGCCACCACAGCTTGTGCTCTTGTTCAAGGAAAACAAGCAATAAAAAATATATTTACTGCATCAAGAGAAGAAATTCTTTCTATCGCCCAATCAGAATGGGATAGATTGACTTCTAATCAGAACTTCGTACGGGGTCTTTATTCAGGTGGAACTCTCTCCTATGAAGCGTTAATTCTTATGACACCTCTGCTCGAAGAGATTTACTCCAATTCTCCACTGAAACCTCATCTGAAGCTAGAAAATTCAACTTTAAGCAAGAAACATACTTGTGTGGACATGGGTGCCGAAGAATTCGTAATTGGAAGACCACACCCAATGATTGATTACACACTCCGTAATCAAAGAATAATCAAAGAAGGAAATGACGCTGAGACAGCTGTTATTCTCTTGGATGTCGTCCTAGGGTATGGATCTCACGATAATCCCGCAGCCGAACTCATATCACCCATACAAGAAGTAAAAGCTAATGCTGAACGTAACGGGAGATACTTGTCTGTCGTGGCTTCCATCGTGGGTACATCCCTTGATCATCAAGAATATCATAAACAATGTAAACTTCTGGAGGATGTAGGTGTGATGCTTATGCCTAGTAACGCACAAGCAGCCAGATTGGCGGCATTGATTGCGACTAGAGGTGCTATACAAGATAAACTTTTTGAGGAGGTGCTCTAATGACTGAGAAAGAAAAATTGTTAAACAACGAACTCAAGATCATCAATATAGGAATCGAAATGTTTGCTGATGATTTGGAGAAACAAAATGTGGATGTAATCCACGTAAATTGGCGACCTCCTGCTGGAGGAGACCTTGATATCCTCAAATTCCTTGAAAAATTGGAATAATTTTTTTTTACGTGTTCAACAAAGTCCGTAGAAGAATAAAACAATGAAAAAATTAATTATTGCATTGGGTGGTAACGCCTTCATCCAAAAAGGCCAAGTAGGCACAGCAGAAGAGCAACTTGCAAATATTCGAAAACCTATTGCTTCAATTGCCGAACTCTCGAAAAAATTCCGCATCGTTATAACTCATGGTAATGGACCTCAATCGGGGGCTTTACTTTTACAACAAGAAGCATGTGATAAGGTCCCAAAAATGCCGTTATCCATCATCGTTGCGCAGACACAAGGTCAAATTGGGTACATGATTGAATCCACTTTGGACGAAGAGTTAATGCGCCTAGGTATATCCGATGAAAAACTTTTTCTCACGGTACTTACTTATACCTCGGTAAAAAAAGATGATCCCGCATTTGAGAACCCTTCAAAACCCGTTGGACCTGCTTATCCAGATTCCCGTCCGGGATTTGTCAACACGTCACGAGGGTGGCGTCGAGTGGTACCATCACCGAAACCCCATAAAATTTACCAATGGCGAGAAATTAAGCATTTAATGGAAGAAGGGTTTATTATCATCGCATGTGGCGGGGGAGGAATCCCTGTGTTTAAAAAAGATAAACGACTACACGAAGTCGAAGTGGTCATTGATAAAGATTTAGCAACCGCCAAACTCGGGGAACAGATCGGGGCCGAAATCCTCTTGATAGCCACAGATGTAGAAAAAGTTGCCATTAATTTCATGCAACCTGATGAGAAATTTGTCGATTCATTAACCATCTCCGAAGCAACAATTTTTTTGGACGAAGGGCAATTTCCAAAAGGAAGTATGGGACCGAAAGTCCAAGCGTGTATCAATTTTATTGAACAAGGCGGCGCTCAAGCGATCATTACGTCGATTGATCATATCCATGATGCCCTCCTTGGAAAGACCGGTACACATTTTAAAAAATAATTTTTTCTCATTAATAAAACTGGATTATTTTGATCTGTACCTCTGATAAATATCCATTATTTTAAATCACCAAGTGTAATCTCTTCCAAAAGAAATGGTGATATCAATTACCAACCTCTTTCTTATGGGATTGATGGATTAAATTTTTGAAATTTAATCTCTTGAAAAATACCCTCATTTTTATTGCTATTATAGCATATGTCGATTAGCATTAAATGTGAACCTAAGATGACTCCAAACACAGTATCTGTGCCAGATGTACCACCATAATCCAAGACATTTCTAACAGAATTCTCTAACTCTCTTTGTCTTGAAGTTAATAAATTCTCCATAAGAGAGGCGACAGCTTCATTTACTTTTCCAACTGAAGCTTCTCTTAAGAACTCTTCGCTTATAATTGTAGTCCTCCCCGAAATAATTGATACAATATCCTTATTGATTTTCTTGACATCGATACTCGTTTCATTAAAGTTTTCTGAAAAATACAACATACTAATCATTAATCCGAGAAGCATATCATCAGCAGCAGGAGTTAATCCTGGACCCAATCCTACAAGACGTTTGGTAATTCGTATTATGTCATGAGAATGACCAGATTTTATTGCTTTGAGCATTGAGGAAATATAAGGTAATACCAAATGAGAAACAGAACCTAATTTCTCAGTTTTCGAATCTTTAAGGCCATTAATGTGTGTGAAAGGAATTAATTCACCTAAACCACTGAGTTGATCAGAAGCAAGGGCAACATCTCTCATAATCTCTATGTTTCCCATAATTGTCTTAAGGGATTGCAGACTAGCTAGAAATTTTCTCTTTGGCTTCCATAGTTCAGTCAACTGGGTTGATATCACAATAACATTCTCACCTATAACTATCGACTCACCGACTCGTGCTACGATATCACCCCTCTTTATCCCGATTGTTGACAAATTGATATGATTAGGAATGTTTACAAGTATATTCAACGGTCCTTGTCCTACCTCTTGTCCAACCAAACTGATCAATCGGTTCTGCAATACAGTGATGTTGATTACACGCTGGAATATACTATGTATCAGTCCAATTTTGCCTTGTATTTGAATCCTGTTATCAGCAGACAGACCTATTGATTGAGCATTTAAGTACAAAGTTTTAGCATGATGACCTGAATTTGAACGATAATAGGGCGACTCCAAATCAGTCATAGTGAATTGTCCTCATCTAATCTCAGTCCTCATCAATATTAACAAGGTTCTCCTATACCATGATCAAAATTTTCATCAGTGGACCCTATGCAACACCAGTCATCATCCGACCAATTTCATTGATCTTTGCATCAGCAGCAGGAACTATCCCTACAATTTTACCCTCATATATGACTGCGATGCGATCACTCAGGGTCATAATTCTTTCTAAGTCCTCAGAGATGAGTAAAATGGCCACTTGTCTTTCTCTCTCCTCCAATATCTTTTTAGATATGAATTCTGTTGCTCCAACGTCTAATCCAGCTGTAGGTTGAGCGAGAATAAGCAATTTTGGATTTCTAGAGAGAACTTTTGCTAAGAGAATCTTCTGGAGGTTACCACCTGACAAATTTCTTACTGGAATATTAGGACTTGGTGTGTCAACGTCATATTCTTGGATAATTTTTTCTGCATACTTTTTGATTTCTTCTTTATTCATGAACCATCGATGTGAAAATGGAGTCTTAGTATGGGACTCTAGAATCAAGTTTTCCGCGATAGAAAAATTCATCAGAAGACCAGTGCCTGCTCGATCCTCAGGGATGTCCCCTATACCTATTTCGATTAATTTCTTTGGGGTGTAATTGGTTACATCTTGCTTCAGAAAGTGAATCGTGCCATCTGTAGATGGTCTCATACCAGAAAGTACATCTGCGAGCTCCTTCTGACCATTTCCTGAGACCCCTGCAATTCCAAGTATCTCACCCTCGTGAATTGAGAAGGAAATACCCTTGAGGGCTTCTTGACCTTTGTCATTCATGGTTTTAAGACCCTGAACATCAAGAACAACCTTATCAGGTTTAATATCAACCCTCTCCTGTCCTGAATGGATCTCTCTTCCGATCATTTTTATCGAAAGGTCCTTTGGGTTAGTTAGATTGGTCTCAACTGTCTCAACAAAACGTCCACGTCTGAGGACTGTGACACGGTCACTTATGGCAAACACTTCGGGTAACTTATGAGTTATAAATACAACAGTTAACCCTTCTTTTACCATGAATTTCAGTGCCTTAAAGAAATTGTTTATTTCCAAAGGAGTGAGAACTGAGGTCGGTTCATCGAGAATAAGTATCTGTGCACCACGGTACAGAGTTTTTATTATCTCAACTCGTTGGCGAATACCCATTGGGAGCTGTTCTACCTTTGCTTTGGGGTCAACCTCTAGATTGTAGGTTTTTGAGAGCTCGATGATTTGTTTCTCGACTTCAGTGAGATTCAATAGAGGTCCTTTGGAGGATTTGACCCCCAGAATAATATTCTCAGCAACTGTCATTGTCGGTATTAGTGTGAAGTGCTGGTGAACCATTCCAATTCCAATTGCAATGGCGTCCTTTGGCGATTTTAGGTGAACCGGGATTCCTTGAATTTTAATTTCACCTGAATCAAATCGATAGAGTCCGTATAAGATATTCATCAAGGTTGTTTTGCCTGCACCGTTTTCTCCAAGCAAAGCATGGACCTCACATGCTTTCAGCTCAAAATTAATATTATCATTAGCTAACACACCTGGGAATCGCTTTGTGATCCCCTGCATCTCTACTATTGATTCACCGGGTTCAATTTGCTTAATTTTAGTATGTTTGTTGTAATCGCTCATTTTCCTTAACTTTATCCTGTCCCAAAATCTCGAAACAACAGTTTTTATTCGAGTCATTTTTGTGTCATGTATCATTGCGATCAATTAGTCTAATTTATCAGATAAAATTATCTAAATGAAGTGAGTTTTTCTAAAAAAATAAATTTAACTTAGAAAAATAGAATCTTTTCCGATAATGGATATATTTTTTTTATTTTCTTTTTAAAAATCTATTTCTTTATGTATTAAAATTTAAATTATTTTGACATTATAATAATTCTATGTCGAAACTCAAAGTGAAAAAAGTTATAATTTTTAAACATGGTGTTTCCTATTACATTCTTGAAGGCACACTGAAAGGCTCAAGTACATTTGAACTTGAATTTAAAATCGATGAGATGAATGATGTACTGAAGTCGCTTTTTGTTTTAGACACTAGTGAAAAAGGATATATATCATCTATTTCTTATGACGCGGCTTTAGAGACGTCTCAATTATTAAAATCCATAATGTTAAACATACCAGATCTAGATTCATTCTCCTCGTTAGTTAGTCAGATTAAAGGAGCAGATATCAGTATTACAATTGGAGGGGCTAAAAAAATATCAGGGAAGATAATGGGGATTGAATTTTACGAGAAATTAAGTAAGAATGAAAAAATTACAGAGAAACAATTAGTACTTCTACAAGATGATGGTTTAATTACTAAACATGACTTCTTAGAAATCAAATCAATTGATATAATGAATGATGAGATTAAGAAAGATTTGAAATTCTTCTTAGAGACTGTAATCGCCGGAAAAAAGAAAGATGCTAAGAATATAATAATTAATTGCGAATCTGGAGGAGAAGATGAAGTTGAGAGGAATATTTTTGTTTCATATATTCGCGAAAGCCCTATATGGAAAACGTCATATCGTTTAATTATGAGCAAGAAGCAAGCATTGGAGCAGAAATGCCTACTCTCTGGTTGGGGTCTTATAGAAAACACTACAAATCAAGATTGGGAAGGTGTAGAATTATCTTTAGTAGCAGGAATGCCCGTTTCTTTTATTTATGAATTCTATCGGCCAATATTTATTCAGCGCCCAATAATTCAACCCCCAAAAGTATTAAGCGCACGTCCTACTGAAATTGAAGAAGGTTTAGAGATGGAAAAATATGAAGAATACGGTACAGCGATGGAGGATGCATTACCCGCCGCAGAAATGGTTTCAGCTAAAAAAAGGGCTAGAGCCCCAAGGGGTCCTCCTGGAGCTGCTCCATCACGAGCATTAGGGATTATAGGGGGAGGAATGTCTGATGAGGCTTTCTTAGATAAAATTTCATCACAGACAAAGATTCAGACAAAAGATCTAGGAGAATTATTTGAATATACCATTTCAAATCCAGTGACGATAAAAAGAAAACAATCCGGATTAGTTCCAATACTCACTGAATCAATACAAGCAAAAAGAGTTTTACTGTACAACATGAATGACCATGATAAAAATCCCAACGCGTGTTTAGAAATCACCAATAATACGAATTTAACTTTAGAAAGAGGTCCCTCTACGATCATCTATGACGATAATCTCGCAGGAGAAGCCATCATTCCCTTCTTAAATAAAGGTGATACGAGATTGCTAAATTATGCGGTAGAACAAGCGGTACTTATTACCCATGAACAAAAATCTGAGAATAAAAGCGTACATAGGGTAACTTTTGGGAGTGGATATTCCTATGAATATTATTATACTAATTTAATGACAACCTATAAGATTAAAAATAAAACTGACGAAGAAAAGGAAATATATTTAGATCATCCCAAGACGCATGGATATAAATTTATAGATAAGCCTATTGACCCTGAGGAAACTCCTAATTACTGGCGTTTTAAGATTACATTAAAACCTAAAGATGCAATTAATTTTGAGATTAAAGAGCAAAGAGAAGATTATTCTAGCAATTATTTATGGGATTTTAACAAGGAAGATTTCTTGAAAAGAGTTGGTTTTTATGTTAAACAGAAATTTATTAATACTGAACTTGAAACCCAATTAAAAGAGGTTGCGGAATTAATTCAAACTCTAAACAATTTAAGAGCAAATGATGAAAAATTGAATGAAGAAAGAGATTTGATGACTGATGAACAAGCAAGGTTAAGAGAAAATATTTCTGTCTTAGGTGATGACACCCAATCTGTTTCATTAAAAGAAAGATACATTAAAAAATTGAGTACTCAAGAAACTAGGTTTGAAGCAATTAAGAAAGAACTAAAAACATTAGATAAGAAGATGACTGAATTAGATAAAAAAATTGCAGAAAAAATGGATATGCTCTCTCCTCCATAATATTTATACTGGGAGTTGGAAAAAACCACAGAGGTCTAAATTTGATAAGTGTTACCTTGTCTTTATGGGATACCGGGGGTCAAGAGCGGTTCAACTTTTTCAAAACCGATTTTTTCAAGGGAGTTGCTGCTGTTGCTTTAGTATTTGACTTATCTCGACCAGATACATTTGAATCGGTAGATGAATATTTCGGAGATATCCGAGAACTCTCTGGAAATATTCCTATAATTTTAGTGGGAAATAAGGATGATTTAAAAAAAGATATTGGGGAAACTATTCCACGAGATAAAATAATACAAATGGTGAATCAATATAATTTGTTTGAGTATCTCGAGACATCCGCATTAGAAAACCTAAACGTAGAAAAACTATTTTATAGATTAGCTTTAACATCTTTAATAGATATAAAACCAAGATTAGGAGAGATAATCGATTCTAATCACTTTAGGTTTAAAATCCTTCTCGTTGGAGCTGCAGCTGTTGGGAAATCTACGCTAATAAATGTTTTTACCAAAAAGAAATTTGAAGAAAATTACAAATTGACTGTTGGATTAGATTTTATGATCCAAGACCTTGAAATTGAAGAAGAGGATATCCCGAATGAAACTCTCACCCTAATGAAAAGCGCAACTAAAAAGAAAAGGATCAAAAAGATTCGAAAAAAAGAAGAAGATTAAGACAATTTTGGATATATTTATAGGTTAATAATAGTCATGAACCATATTCTTATTTATTAGTATTAATTTGTTAATTCTTACAAGTTATATTTTGAGAAAAAGAAATAAATGATAATAAACTACTGAATATAAATCAATTTGGTGAGAAATATGAGTATAACCCAACTTGAAGAAGAAAGAGATGAGTTATTGGACCAAATAGAAGCCCTCGAAGAAAAATGTGATACTTTACCAATATGTGAGGAAGATGATGGCTGCGAAAGATGTGAAACTTTTGCTAAAATTGAAGCACTTTCTACTAAGGTAGAAGAAATTGAAGATAAAATCGAAGATTTACTGGGCGAGGACGAGGATTAACCACTCAAATTTCTAAAATTAAGTTTTTTTCCTTTATTTTCTTACTTATAATTTTCTTTTCAATAAAAAAAAAGAAGGATAAGTTTTTTTATAGGTTTTTGAATAATCTCCTTAAACCTCTGGACATGATCAGTTTTTGGACTTCTTTCGTACCTCCGACCACTTCTAAAATCCTCGAAACTCCAATATAATCATGCATTAAGGTATTATCGCATACACCCGCACCTCCCATAGAGTTTGCAGATTCGAAGCATACCTCTTTCGCTAATTTAGCACATATATATTTGTATTGACTCGCTGAAGAAACCATTGATTGAGCTACCGGATCAGGCAAATTTCCACCGTATTTCTTGACTTTTTCATCATATTTTTCTGCGAATTTTAAAACACCGTGAGTTATTGCTGCCGTTTTAGCCCATAAATCTGCTAAGGTAAATCCAACTCCCTGAAAAAGCAAAATTTCTTTATCAAACTGTCTTCTCATATTGGCGTATATAGTAGAATGAGCCAATGCTCCCCAACAAGCACTTATACATCTCACTGCAATTGCAATTCTTTCAGGAATTAAACCTTCAAAAAGATGTTCTCTCCCCTTTCCAATTCCTCCCAAAACATATTCTTTTGGTACTCTTAGATTCTTAAGCCGTTCTTTTCCTATAAATAACTTGGGTGTCCAAGGAATGTTTACTCGTTCAATATTCCAACCCTCCCAGGAGGTATTAATTAAAAATTGTCCCATTAAATTTCCCTGATTTTTCTCTGCGGTGGCATAAGAAACAGCCCATTTTGCTTTAGGGGCATTGGTATTAAATATTTTTTCTCCGTTTAGGAGAAAACTCCCATCATCCTGTTTATCACAAGTTGTTAATTGATGTACGGCATCAGATCCTCTTTCGGGTTCTGTTATTAATAAACATCCTACTTCTTGACCTGTGACGAGTTCTTTCAATGCGTCTAGTCTCACAGGAACATTTTCATGGTGAGCATAAATAGGATTGATACAAATAACTGTTGCCCCAGTACTCATTGCAAATTGAGGATCGAAATTATCTAAGGCTAAGATTCTCATAAATTCAATAGCCATTCCATAATCTTCATAATTTAAATCAATACATTTATAAGGTGTTTGACGAGTAATATAACCTTCCTTCCCAAAATCTGGTACCCAATCATAGATATCCTCATCTGGTCCATGTGTTATTTTATTCTTAGTTTCATAATTGAGGCAGAATTCCTGCACTTGATTAAGAAATTTAAATTCTTTTTCAGAAAGTATCGTTCTTAAATTATCATTTACAAAATTATATCGGTTTTGAAGACTTAATTTTGCTAATATTTCGTCATTAATAACTTGTGTTTCAAATCGCTTTTTCTCACTCATTTTATTCAATTGCTTTATTTTTGATTTTTTAATTTGTATAAATTTTTACCTCGAAAAAATTTTTTTTAATTTGGGATTAAATTGAAAATTCCTTCGAGATTTTTAGAAATTGCTTCTTTAGTATATAGTAAAGGAACATATTTCCCTCTTAACCATAGTTTCATCAAATCGTTGTAATGCTTATGGAAAGGTAAACCAGATTGACCTCCAGGAATAACTCCGATAGATTTATCCCAATCAGATAAATCATGAATATGTCGGAATGAGGGCCCCACAATGTTTTCATAATTATTCATTGGATCAAATGAACCATTACATAGAGTATTTCCATCCCCTCCAATTTTAAATGGCCCAATATTTAACATTTTAGCTTCCTCATTTGCCTGAGAAAATGGGTGAGTTAGAACCACTTTATGAAGATTTCCCCATTTCCATTTATTAATATCTGATGATAATCTCTCTGATAAGAACATAATTGTATTTTCTAATGCAGCTAATAATTTTTCCTCAAGTTCTTCATTGTTATCACCATAAATCTTAAATAATCTTTTGAGCTCGAATGGATTTGATGTTAAATAGATATCGAAGAGCTCCTTTCCGATTAGGGGAACTAATATTATTCTTAAAGATTCTTGGAACCAAATTTTGTAAATAGTTCCTGCCACCGTATTTTTCGTAAGGTAATAATCCCAGTTTTCTAATAAAGTAATAACCTCCCTTAGTTGATTGGATTGTACTTTACCTTTGACATAATTAAGCATTATAGGTAATAACTCCTGTGCTTCTTCAGTAAAAAGATCTAATTGAAAACTCTTAAAATCTTCAAACGAAAATTTTTCTTTTCCTTGAAGTAATTTTTTGATCCTCAATTGTCGGTAAGGTCTATTACTATCCTGAGCTAATAATACACCGTTAGGTGCTTTTTCTTCATTATAATTAGCAGTATACACAAACCCATAATCCGGGTTATATATTGAAAACATCTTCTCGAATGGTACAAGATCACTCCAATTATATTTCTCATCGGTCCCAGGAGTTACCATTGCTCCATCTCCAAATCTACGTTGAGGAAGCCTTCCTCCATGTTGATGACCAATGTTCCCTTCCACATCACCATATATGAAATTTTGAGGTGTAACCGTTATTTTACCTACTGCTTCACGAAACTCCTCCCAATTAGATGCCGAATTTATCATTCTAAAGCCTTCTAACGAATCCTCTAAATTTGCAATATAACTGGTCCACTTCATAGCATATTTTCCAGGGAGCTTAATTTTATGAGTTTTGGTTTCAAGTTCGAGATATTTCATAATTGGTCCAAATTTAGTTAATTTTACTTTATAATCAAGCGGACTAGAAGAACCTTGAATGCTTATTGGTTCATTAACTACCTCAAAATCGACCCATTTGCCATTATACATGTATTGATTTTTATTTTCTGGATTAATCTCGAGCTTGAACAAGTCAACATTATCTGTGTGTACTGTAGTAGCTCCCCACGCAATTTTATCATTGTGACCTAAAATGATAACTGGAACACCTGGAAATGATGACCCAATGGAATTAAAATCAGAGCAACTTAAATGCATGAGTATCCAAATTGATGGCAAAGTGAGATTTAAGTGTGGATCATTAGCAAATAAAACTGATCCTGAATTTGATTTGTTGGGGCTAACAACCCATCCGTTACTTCCCTTAGATCTATCAATCTTTGCTCCAGAATAGAGGGGGATTATTTTATCTGCCATTTCAACCCCTAAATCCATAATTAAATGCTCCCGTAATAATTCTAGAGTATAACTCCAACCTCCCAAACCCCATTCAATTAAACTCATAATCCTAAGCGAATCTTCCAGAGTCCATACTTGAGGTTTAATATTAATAATGGCAAATTCGAGAGGTAGGTTTTCCAAGGCCTTTTGAATTCCAACATTTACACCTTTTACATATGATTTTAAACCTTGGAAGATTTCGTTATTTGGGTTTTTTCTTAAATTTTCCACACTTCTCTTTGCGATTCGATGCAATCCAAGTGTACGATAATGCTTGTCTCGATCTAATGTTGCTTCACCAACAATTTCTGATAATTCCCCAGAAGTGACTCTCCTAAAAAATTCCAATTGCCATAATCTATGGGAAGCATGGATATAACCTTGAGCAAAATAAGCATCATTTGCAGATTTAGCATAAATATGCGGGATACCCCATTTATCCCACAATATCTCAACCTCATCTTGAATCCCTTCTACTTTTTCGATCCCAGATACAGAAGGAAAAGCATTCTTCGCAATGTTTAATAAATCTTCCATTTTAAACTCTTCTCAAATTGGAATATGTATTTATTAATATTGAATGAGTTAAAAGGAATATCAAATAACAAAAGAATAAGGAAAAATAAGATTTTAGAGCATATAAAATCATTTAAAAATTCAAAGACCTTCAAAGATAGTATTTATTGGCTCTTCTTCTTAATTATCAATTATGAAATTTTTTGCTTAATAACGTCTTTTGCTTTTTTTAATTTTTCTAAAGCATTAATATAATCCCCTTCCATAAATTGAAATATTGCATCATTCGCAGGTTTTACTAACTCATTTCTCTCCTCGTCATTTAGTTTAGAGAGATTAGTAATTAGTTCTTGACCAATATTAATAGCTTTAGCCCAAATTGATTTAAAATTTTTCGGTAATCTTGGAATTCTACTCTCTGTACTAGAAAGGGATCTGAATTTTTTATGGGGTTCTTTTTGATACCAATAAGCTACACTTGAATAATCATTTTCAAAATTATTGGCGTGGCCATGTTCAATAGTCCATTTAATATTTTTTTTAAACCTTATGGAATCCTGAATAAACCATCGATACATGGCATTGTTCCCAGAATAATTTTTATTTTCGATTAGGTGGAATCCTGAAAAAGGACGGCAAAACTCCATTTGTGGGCTAGCTCCACCACCAAAAATTTCCTCTGTCCCTGTTCCATGTATAGATGGAGACCATATCTCATCATCAATAAATATCATATCATCTCCTTCGCCATACCATCCTCCTGCAATATTATCAATACAGAGAAATAGACCAACTAATTTTCCATCTCCCTCAGTATCTAAAATTACATAATTATCATATCCAGTTATATTCTTACCTGGCCATAGCTGTTTATTTATATCGTTTTCTGTAATCGCGTTAGAAGTTTTGGTTAACTTTTCTCTATTCCAATACGCATGAAAATATCCAATTTCCTCTGGAAATTGTTCATCTAAAATATCATAGTCAATATGATACCATAACGATCCATATACACCACCAAAAGTAGAAGAAGATTGATTTTCTATTTCTATTCTCGCTTTATTAGAAAATGGCATAGGAAAATATGTATTAAACCCATAACTGCCCCCGATACCTTTATTTACAGTAATCATTAATGAATTAATTTCACGGACTCTACAATTACCAATTAGAAAAAAATCTCCAAAAGGCACTTCCACCGATGGATTTTTCTCATTATCCCAGTATATTTTTATGATTGCTCCCCTGAAATCTAATGGATTTTGAAGGATCATGGTGAAATAAATATGTTTAATTATACCAGGACCTTCAATTTCTGCCAAGATTTTAGTGGAATTACCTTTAATACGTAAATAATCTTGATTTCCTCCTGATTTGTCCCAACTTGAAATTCTTTTGCTAGCTTTTTTACTTAGTTTAAATATATCAAAACCATTAAAATACATATTAGACCTATTTTATTGCTGTAAAATATCATAATGAATGAATTAATTATAATTAAATCTTATTCTAAATCTTCCATATTTAACTCCATTCAGATTAAAATATGTAATTATTAATACTCTAGGAATTAAATGGAGATTCAAAAGAAAAAAAGAAATAAAAGAGAAAATTAAAGCTTAGAGCATCTTAAAGAGCTGTCGTAGAGCCATACTCATAATATATTGCTGAATTTGCCTACTTCCTCCAAGAATTTCTTGTATTCTTGAAATATTTACGTAATCATGCATCAAAGTGTTATCTGACAATCCAGCACCCCCCATTAAATTAGCAGCTTCATAACATACCTCTTTTGAAAGGTTTGTGGTATGATATTTAAATTGGGATGCACTGGCCACCATCGCTCGTGAGATATTTCCAGGTATTTTTCCCGCAAATTTCTCCATTTTATCATCATAAGCTTCCGCAAACTTCAACAACCCTAATGTTAAATTCGTTGTTCTTGCCCAAAGATCAGTTAATAAGAATCCAACTCCTTGGAATTTTAGAATTTCTTGATCAAACTGTTTTCGTAAATTGGCATAAATCGCAGCATGAGAAACAGCTCCCCAGCATTGGGCAATAGCACCAATTGCTATTCCTAGTCTTTCAGGCACTAATCCTTCAAAAAGATGCTCCCTTCCTTTGCCCACCCCGCCTAATACATATTCTTTGGGTACTCTTAAGTCTTCAAGAAGTTCATGACCCAAATATAATTTCGGTACCCACGGGATATTTACCCTTTCACACTTCCAGCCCTCCCAAGATGTATCAACTAAAAATTGTGCCATTAAATTACCATTATTCTGTTCTGCTGTCGCGTAAACAACCGCCCATTTTGATTTGGGAGCATTAGTGTTAAATACTTTCTCACCATTTAGAATAAATGAGCCATCTTCCTGTTCATCGCAAGTAGTCAATTGATGCACTGCATCTGAACCTCTTTCCGGTTCTGTGATACAAATACATCCTGATACCTTTCCTGTAGCAAGATCTTCTAATGCTTCTAATCTAGCAGGTATATTTTCATGATGTTCTAATATAGGATTAATTGCTAAAACGGTTGCTCCACTTCCCATTGCAAATTGAGGATCAAACATATCAATCGCAAAATATCGAAGAAGATCCGCAGTCATTCCATGATAATCATAATTTATATCAATCATTTCAAAATTATGCGCTCGAGTAATATATCCTTCTGCCCCAAATGCAGGGATCCAATCATAAATATCTTCTTCTGGACCATGAGTGATTCCATTTTTTTTCTCGAATCTTAGACAAAACTTTTGAACTTTCTTTAAATGATTAAATTGTTCAGGAGATAAGATTGCCATTAAGTTATTATTTAAGAAATTGTAGCGATTTTTTAGGCTGAGTTTATCTAAAATCTCGTCATTTATGACTTTATTCATATATTTAGACATACCTTTTACCCCTCTAGTTTATTAAAATTGTAAATACTATTCATGAAAAAAGTAATTTTAATTTTTGGTTTTCTAAAATAATTTGATTCAATATTGCAAATTGTTTTACTTTTTTTT
Organism: Promethearchaeota archaeon; assembly: GCA_016839705.1. Lineage (GTDB taxonomy): Archaea > Asgardarchaeota > Lokiarchaeia > Sigyniarchaeales > SOKP01 > Loki-b32. The sequence continues at coordinate 30,620 of JAEOTR010000023.1, forward strand.
AAATCCTTATTTATAGAATGATTAATATTGTTCCGTTTTCATTTTGAATATTCAATACATTCAACAAATTAGTTTTTGTAGTCTGTTTGAAAATCTCTTTGATATAATAAGAGCCGTTTCGAACGGACAATTATTTTTAAACTGAATAACTGAAATAAAATGTTCATCAATTCCTATTAAGGATAGAACTCCAAATTTTTCGAGGGATATAAGCTCATTAACTCTATAATTCCCTGAAAGAAACCTACCTTCTAATAGCTTAATAATTTCTGAAACCACATTTGGCTGTAAATTAGAAACAATAACCCTCCCAGTCTGAGTTAGTAGCGCAGAAGCTACAACGAAAGAAGAAAAAGTGTGTAATTCATTGAAAATCCCCAGTAAATCTCTTTTCACATCTTCTGAGACTAATTGATTTCCGGTTTCCATTATTTTATTGATATTATGCTCAAAATCGAAAAACTGAGAAATCTCACCATCAAAATTATCAGTTAATCGATTGAGATCAAATTTATTCAAAAATTGATTTTTAATTTCTCTCAATTGGTTTCTAAGTTCAACTAAATTATCTGTTCTATCGCTAAACAAGGCAAAAAGCAATTCATCACTCTTAATCTTCTCAATTTCAAATATAAAGCGAAAAAGGCCTACTTCTATTTCAGATAATTCTTCTGTTTTTAGGGTTTGCTTAACAAATGAAAATATCGCACTGAGAAAGCTGCTAGTTAATTTAACGTTAAATATATCTTCATAAGTTTTATAAAAGATTAATTCACCTGTGTTGCCTTTCATTATGAAGATATTCTTAATCATGGAACCCAGACTTTTCTATTCAAAAGATTTTAAAAAACCTTGTTATTTCTCTAAAAAAAGTTCAGATATAAAAATCCTTTTATTAATCCCTTTCTTAAGGCAAACGCAACAGACATTTAACTTTTCGTTTCTTTAATCTCACGACATTTATCGAGAAAACGCTTTAAGTTCGTAATTAATTTAAGAGTATTTGCTTTTTATAGAAAACTAATCGATTCAGCCCTAATACTCTAAAATCCATCAAATTTAGCCCATTCATCTTCTTCGTCAGATTCATCCTCATCATCAGTATAATCTTCAACCGTACTGCTTTTATAGCTCTCTGTTACATCTTCCTCAAATTCTTCAAATTCATCTTCAAATGTAATTGATTGTTCTAGATCAGTTATAACATCAGCTGATACCTTTATTTCAGGAACAGGTTCTTTAACCGGCTTTTTCTTTTCAACTAATTTTAGATAATCTCCATGAATCTTGATAGTTATTGGAGTTTCCTCTTGGAGAAGTCTAACAACGACTTCTTCACTCTGGGAGGAGTCATGAGGCAAGCGTATTGCTAAAGCACGCGATCCTTCAAATACGCCACTGATAATTTCTACAGTATCACCTTCTTCTAAGTATTCTGTCACACTCCTTGGCAATAAGACATGTTTAAGTTCACTTAATTCAATATTCTGAACAATCCTTCCTTTAATGTGTGGAATTCCTTGAACAGCTATTTGAACCTCTCTCTTAGTGGGTGCTTCGAAAAAAATGTAACCCGGTAATAATGGAGAAACAAGCATGGCTCTAATATCAGGAATTGTATCAAGTATTTTAAATCGATAGAAAATTTGTCTGAGGATATTGCTTTCTTGGTTAATTGTAGTCCTTACAGCAAATAGGGTAGTAAGATCTTCCGCATCTTCTATAATTAGGGTTTCATCAAACTTAATTTCTTCTTCCTCATTCCTTGAAATATCTTCTTCTTGATCTGCCACTTTTTCTCACGAATCTCATTTGAATTTAGGTTTTTAAAAGATTTATTAGAAAAATAAGTATATGCTAGTATGGGAATACTAAATTATAAAATTTTGCTTTTTAATTAGAAGTCAATAGTGGTGATTCCAACCAATAGAAGCATACTTTTATGGAAGAATAGTTGTAATTGGGGATTAAAATTGAATATTATTAATATCTAAAATATCAGGAACTTTATTATTTCGCTCAAGCCAGGAAATCTCAGCTCTTGTATATCTCCATGATATTTCACATTTCCCTAACTTATCTTTGCTTTCAGTCTCCCATTCCCACGGGTTTATAATTACTAAGTCTCCACGCCGAATCCATACTCGCTTTTTTATTTTACCACGAATTCTTCCTACTCTATGCTTTCCATCTTCACAAAAAACTCGCATTCTCTCGCCACCGAGAATTTCAACAACAACTCCAAACATTTCTCCTAATCTTTTACTCGGGTATTTAACTCTTGTAATAACGGGTGGTGTATATCCTCCTCTTCCTCCTTTTCCCCTTTTTACTTCTTTCCCTTTTTTTTTAGCCATAATATTATCTATCTTTTATTGTTAATTAGATTTTTAAATTCAAATTTTATCTTCGGGTTTATACTCTCCCTTTATAAAAATAATTTTTATTGGTTTTTCAGAATCATTTCTTATATTGTGCATTTCTTCAACTTCGCATAAAAACACACTCCCTTGAGGTGCAGCATATTCTTTATCATCAATTATCATTTTCCCATCCCCTTCAGCAAAATAGAAAGTTTCGTCTATAAACTTATGACCATGTGGTTTTTCACCCATTAGTTCACCAGGATTAAGTAAAATAATACCCCAATCGATAGAAGGGCCTCGCATTAAATATTTAACACCTGAGGTTCCACCTCGATATTCAAAATCGGTTTCATGTACTTTTTTAATTTCAATTCACCAGAAGTGTAATTTATACTATGAGAAAAATTATCTAGAGTAAATTATAAATCTTATCTATTACAAAGAGATTCATAGTTTGATTTCTCTGTTAAAAAATATTGACGAATTCATCAATAGATAAGAGGTATGTAGTTTGATTCCATCGTTTAATTTCACCACAATTCCACATATACTATTTGGTCCCAGAAAACTAAATGAACTTTTTGAAATTATTCCTAAATTCGGAAAAAATGTACTTTTCGTTATTGGTGAAAACTCACTTAAAAACTCAGGCAGATGGGATGCAATAGTAACTGAATTAATCCATAAATCACTTAATTATTATGAGATATCTATAACAGGAGAACCCTCACCACGTCTTATTGATGATTCAGTTGGGAAATTTCAACACAAAAAGCTTGATTTAGTTATTAGTATAGGTGGGGGTAGCGTTATTGATGCGGGAAAAGCAATATCTGCAATGATGTTTAAAAAAGATTCGATAAAAAACTATTTAGAAGGAATTGGTAATAAAATTCATGATGGAAAGAAACTCCCATTCATTGCAATTCCTACAACCTCTGGTACAGGGAGCGAGGCTTCTAAAAATGCTGTCATCAGTGAAATTGGACCAAAAGGGTTTAAAAAATCCTTACGACATGATAACTTAATTCCCAACCTTTCGATTATAGATCCTGAATTGATGATCTCTTGCCCCCCCTCAATTTCAGCTGCTTGCGGTATGGATGCCTTAACTCAACTAATTGAGGCGTATGTATCACCTAAAGGAAATCCGATAACAGACGCTTTAGCGATCAATGGAATGAAATTTATGTGTGAAAATTTATTAAAGGCATGTTCATTAGGAGCATCCAATATTAAGGTGCGAACTGCAATGGCATATGGATCGCTTATTTCTGGAATTACTCTTGCTAATGCCGGTTTAGGCATTGTTCACGGATTAGCTTCTTCAATTGGAGGATATTTTGATATACCACACGGCGTCGTTTGTGGAACTTTATTATCTGAAGCTTCCAAAATGAATATAAAAAAGCTAGAAGAAATGGGAGTTAGTGGGAGGGAAGCGTTAAGAAAATATGCCCAAGTTGGTGCTTTAATAAAGGGAAAAAATACTGTTGAAAACCGCGATATTAAAGATCACTGTTCAAATTTAATCAACACTCTTAATGATTGGACTGACCAATTAAAATTAGATCGATTAGGTAAATATTGTATTATTATAGATGATGTTGATAAAATTCTTAATAAAACGGGAATAAAAAACAATCCTGTTAATTTAAACCGAGAGGAGATTAGATCTATTATAATGAATCGACTTTAGTTAATTTGGTATTATACATAAAGTTTCTTTATAACTTCTTTTGCTAATAACTCGAATGCTAAATTCACATTCTCTCCTGTTTTAGAGGAAATCTTTAAATATTTAAAAAAATCATACTTTTTAGGAAAAGTTAACGCGAAATCATCGTTTACAGAAATTGATTCTGTTAAATCCAATTTAGTTCCTAGGAAAATTATCGGAATATTTGGATTTTCTCCTCTACAAATGTTTACCCATTGTTCTATTTTATCTAAACTAGATGGACGTGTGAGATCAAAAAGTAGAAGAGCCCCTCTTGCCCCTTTGGAATAGTTTTTTAATAAAGGTCTAAAATGCTCTTGTCCACCAAAATCCCAAACTTGTAAATTAATTTTTCTCTTTTCAATCTCTAATTCTTTCATGAAGAATTCAACCCCGAGTGTCATCTTAGTGTCAACCAGAAACCTCCCTTCAATATAGCGATAAAGGAGGGTTGTCTTCCCCACGCCTCCTTCACCGGCTGTAATAACTTTGAATAGTATTGGTTTGGGCATATTATTTCGCTTCAATTTGCGTAGTTCACAATCCTATTAAGCTCTCTCAAAAGATAAATATTTCTTTTGTCTTAAAAAAATAACATTAATACTTAACTTTTTTGATCTTCGGCGTAATTCTGAATCATTTGTAGCAAGAAAGACAGATTGATAATTTTCTTTTAATTCAGTTAACTTTCTAATCATAAAATCATCAGTTGTTTCATTTATAGCTTTTATATCTTGAATAAATTCAATCTCAAAACGGTCCTTATTTTTTTCTAAATACGATAAACCAGATTTAAGTAATCTTATGAATCTCGTTACCCTAGGTTCTCTCTTTCTCTTTGCTTCAAGTTCATTTAGAATTTGTTGGAAAACTATAAACTTTAGTTTCCCATCTAAATTGGCTCGAATCTCATTTAGATAATCGATTTTAAACTGAAAAGGAAGAAGTATAAAATTAGCATCTAATATAATTAAAACAAGATTGGATCTCAATAAGTTTGTCGCTCTAATATTTTTTTTGTTAAAATCTCAAAAGCTTTCCCTACATTTTCACCCGTTTTAGAAGAGATTTTGAGAAAGTCAATTAAATTATATTCATTAAGAAACATTTTAGCATAATCATCGTCGACTTGAATATCATCATCTAAATCCAGTTTCGTCCCTAAAAAGAGAACGGGAAGATTTGGGTCACCCTTTCTTACTATATTGAGCCATTGTTCCAAATTTTCTAATGTGGTCATCCTTGTGAGGTCAAACATGAGCAGTGCTCCTTTTGCGCCTAGAACATAGCTTTCAAGTAAAAATCGAAATCTCTCTTGCCCACCGAAGTCCCAGAGCTGCAGTGTGCATTGTTTCTCCTCAATCAACGTCTCTTTTAAAAAAAATTCCACACCTATCGTCATTTTTGTTTCAGCAGAGAATTTTCCTTCTACGTATCTATGGAGAAGTGTTGTTTTCCCTACTCCTCCCTCTCCTGCTGTTAAGATCTTAAGTATGAATTTCTTCGGCATTTTTACAATCTCATTTTACTTATTGGACGAATAACATTTAAGATTAATCTTCTGTTGTGCATATTATGAGATTAATCTTTTTTTATTATAATTATAATCTTATTACTACTTAATATTCTTTATTTAATAGAAATTTTAAAATTTAATTTAATTCTTAAAATAATTTCTTATTTTTGTTCTTTATCCTTTTTTTTAGCCATAATTCTAAAACAAACGATGACAAAATAAATTTTATTAATATAGAAATAATACTTCTACTAATCATTTATAAAAAGATGGAATGTGATTCAAAATGAAAATGAAAAAGAAAATCCCTACTGAAGCGGATTTAAAAAAATTAGACGTTGAATCATGGGGTACATGGAGTAAGGAAGTTAGTGAATTTGATTGGTCCTATGGTGATACTGAAACGTGTTACATACTTGAAGGTGATGTGGAGGTAACAGATTCTAAAACCGGTGAAAAAATTGAATTTAAGAAAGGAGATCTTGTTCAATTCGAAAAGGGATTAAATTGTGTATGGAATGTAAAAAAACCAATAAGAAAATACTTTAATTTTGATTTGGATTTTGGTGCTATAGATTAATTAAATTCAAATTCTTTTTTTTTAAATTCTCAGCAAATAGCTTCAAATTATTTAAGAAAATCTTTGTTTATCTTGATGTTCTTTAACAGAGGTTTCTCTCTCGCTGAGCCTTTCAAGTTTAATTAAACCCTCCTTTATAGCTTTTATCTCCGTTCGAGTATTTACTTTATAATCCTTGAGGTTATCTAGAATTTCTTTTTCAGTAAAACCCTTATTGTATACTTCCTTGAACGCTTGAATAGTTTCCTGATGGTAAAAAATGTATTGTTTATTTAGAAATACTATCAACCACTTTTTCTTCAACTGGTTCTGTGATAATTCAAACATTTCTTCTCTAACTTTTTCAAGAGATTTTTTAAGCTTACGAGCAATTAATTCATCCTCGATCTTATAAAATCCCTTCATGAACTTGTGTAATTTATTTTTAAAGAATATTCTAGGAATGTAAGATAAGAAGAATAGTATTATAGTAATAACCGCCATCCAAATTGCGGTAACTGGATTAAAAAAAGCTATTATTATAATGGCAATAATAAGAAATGCAAACCATTTACGTCCAATAGTTTTAAAAAAGACAATATATTTTTTTGGCATAATTTTCTACTTTAGCACTAGTTATTATGATCTATAACATTAATGATCACATAAAAAAATTATTTCTAGGTAAATCTTTATATAAATAAAGTAAGTAAGTTTCAAATAACCACATAAACAAGCGTTTCCGGGTTCGGATGGGACCGGGTATTATCCTAAATCACCATGACCGTGAGCGAACTCACAGTTTGTAGTTTCCCACAGATATCAACCGCAGTACTATCTACAACGCGAGAAAGTTTAACTTCCGGCGCTTTACTTTATGTTATTTATGTGGTTATAAAACCACGAGATTACCATTTAATAAGGACGGTTATTTTCTTTGTAAATACCTTCTTATTTGGTAAAATGTAAATAGAAAAAATATAGCTTAATAATTAAATTTTTTCATTAGAAAGATTAAATTTAAAAGGAGCAAAACAAATCACGCTAACGACAGATAGGATTTTAATTAATTATCATTAATTCGAGCATATCTCCTTATTTCCTTAAAAATTAGGAATACAGAAAGTCCAGTAATTCCAATAATTAGAATTAAAGACATAGGAAGAATATAATCCATTATGGGTGTCGGGATTATCAATTTAAATCCTAAATCTTGAAAGATGTTTGAATTATTCGCATAATCTCTTGAAATAATACAATAGGAATAATCTCCAGGTTTAACTTTATTAAGATTAAATGTCAATAGGTTTTGATTTTCAAGTAACCCATTTGATCTACTGAAATATTCATAACTTTCAAAATTATTGTCAGATAACAGTAAATGTACACTCTCTATTCCCGAATAATTATCAAGTATTTCGATTTTAAAATTTATTGTGTCTGAGGTCATTGGGCTTTTAGGAATACATTCAATACCTATAAATTCAGGTTTACTTGTATCTGGAAGTGTAGTAAAATTGAAATGAGTTGGTATTAAATTATGACCAGTTACAGTTACATTGTAAGTTTCATTTGCTAATGCTGGAAGTCGGAATTTAGTGATCCCGTTTTTATCAGCATAGACAGTATTAAATTTACCATCACTACTAGTAAAATAAACTCTTGCAAATGGTATTGTTTTACTGTGAATATCCATAATAGTAATAGATGCAAGTTGACCTTCATAAATATTCTCGTAAAAAGGATTAGCTGCTTGTTGAGGTATATTTGTATAAATATCAACTTCGGGATCACCTAAAAGATTATAGCTTAAAATATTTTTCCGTTCAAAATCGTATCTAGTTGATCCAGTTCCCTGCGTATAATAATCACTATTTATATAGGAAACTTTAGAATCATAAAGTGCTTTCCCTTGTTGGAATTTTTCTTCCTGAAAAAATTCCTTCCAAAACATTTTGGCATTTCCACGATTAAGTTTTTCTAAATTCTCATCATCTTCGAAATACCAAGTTACTCTTAATCCCCCAATTGCCCCGATGGCACCTCCATTAATCCTTTTTATTAGGGTTTCCCCTATACTATTATCATTAGCATCATAACTAGATGTAGAACACGCATCAATATATACTAAAGAAGGCATATAAGCATTAGAACTTGAAGCTGCATCTGAACTAGAATAACCAATAGTTGAAGGATCAATATAATAAACCGTTGGGGCACCATGTCCTGCCATAATAACTGTTGAATAACCATTATTAAAGAATGCTTTAAGATTTGACCTTGTAAGATTCCCTTCTTCTTTGACTAGATGTGAATAGTTAATGTCATATTGAGCATAGTGTTGAATAATAAAATTAGTTAAAGCACTTTCATATTCTCCCGAATCTTGACCAGAAACACTATAACTGGAAATACCCCCAGTTAACAACATTCTATTCATCCAATCTCCTATTTGTGGATTTTTTTCATATTTTAAAGTCTTATTCACCATAATTTCAAGTTCATTTGCATCATTTGCAGGAAATCTACCGACGTATACTTCTGGAGTCCAAGAGATTTCATCTAAACCATAGAGATTATCTCGGGGAGCTTCACCCCAAATATTATCTTCATCACTATCCCAACTTCCTGATAAATCTGCATAATAAAAATCTGTGGGCTTATAATATTCACCTGAAATTGACTCAGTCCTTCCTCCTCCCCACCTCAGAACATCTGGATTATACACCATTCTGATTGGGATTAAATTTTCTTGAGCATCTCCAGCTAAAAGTACCCACTGAATGTTTTCTTTTTCGTAATAAGATTTTATCATGTTTCTTATTTTTTCTGCATCATCCCTACCCTCATACAGAGAAAAATTACTCAAGATAATTGTCTTAACACCTTTTTCATTTTTCCAATCCATTAAAGGTTTTAACGCATCAATAAAATCCGATCTGTTAGGACAAATAATCAACATTTCAATTTTGGGGTTGTACCACATATCATGTAAAAGTTCATAATCAATATCAGGAACAAAAGATACATCAACTTCAGGATATCCATTAGTAGACATATTCACTTTAAAAAAATTTGATGATTTTAAAGCCATCATAGAAGAATTTAAAGTTAACCCTACAATCGACAATAGGATTAAAAGGAAAGCAATAGAGTATTTTGGCTTCTTTGAGTGAATATGTATCATGGAATATTAATAATAAAATGTTTTAAGGTATATATTTAATTTTAGAAATAAAAATATAAAAATAAGAATCTATTTATTATAAAAAGAAAAAGTCGGGTTATTACATCATGCCTGTAAGATTCAATACTTGTCCACACTGTTCTAATAAAATTACGTTTAAGATTGAAATAGAAGATATAGATTCTAGTCAATATCCTGCTCCCGTTTATATAGTATGCCATTCTTGTAAGAAATTATCTACTTTCTATGTAGATAGCCTCTTGAGAGTGTCATATAAAGAGCTCGAGAAGAAGATAGGTGGGAAAAAAACAATTGAAACCAGATAAAAGATTTTTTCTCAAATTTTTCTAAATTAAAAGGGTTTTTTGATTAATTTAATAAAAAATATTTACTTAATGTTTTATAAGAAACACTATAAACGGTAGATACAATACCTAAAATTTGTGCTAATATGTCATTTGATTTAGAAGATATTGCAGGAATTGGGAAAACAACCGCAGAAAAAATGAGAGCGGCAGGGATAGATTCAATTGAAAAATTAGTTGGAGTTAAACCTGAAGATTTAGTAAAGTTAAAAATCAAAGGTGTAGGTAAGGCTAAAGCTCAAAACATAATTTCAGATGCAACAGAAATTCTTGAAGAGCTTAGCAAAAAAGAAAAATCCTCAAAAGTGCTAACGGAAAAAATTGATGAGAAACCAAAACCAAAATCTAAACCTGAAACAGCAACAAAATCTAAATCAAAACCAACTTCTAAAGAAAAGCGAACTTCATTAAAAGAATTAATAAAACAACAAGCAGAATGTAATATTGGTCTTGTTGGGCATGTAGATCACGGAAAAACTACACTTGTTAAATCTTTAACGGGAGATTGGACTGATCGACATTCTGAGGAACAAGAACGAGGCATTTCAATAAAATTAGGTTATTCTAATGCTACAATTCTCTACTGTCCTGTTTGTGATGAATATACTACCGCCCATCTTATAGAAATAAAAAGAGCAAAAGGTCAACCTCGGTTTACATGCCAAAACTGTAAAGGGAATTTAGAATTTAGAAGAAATATATCATTTGTTGATGCCCCTGGTCATGAGATTTTAATGGCAACTATGTTAAGTGGTGCGTCTTTAATGGATGGTGCTTGCCTTCTAATCGCTGCAGATGAGAGATGCCCCCAACCTCAAACACGAGAACATCTAGCCGCATTAAATATTGCGGGGATTAAAAAAATAATCATCTTACAAAATAAAATTGATGCAGTTTCTCGGGAACAAGCTTTAGAGAATTTTCAGCAAATTAAAATATTTGTAAAAGGCACTGTTGCAGAAAATGCTCCAATCATACCAGTTTCAGCAGTTTTTGAGGCGAACCTCCATTTAGTTATAAGAGCTTTTGAAGAAATTATCCCTACTCCTACTTTTAATGAGGAGGAAACCTTTCAATTTTTAATTGCTCGATCATTTGATATCAACAAACCAGGAAAAAATATTGCAGAATTACAAGGTGGGGTAATAGGCGGTTCAGTATTAAAGGGTAATATTGAAATTGGGTCTCAAATTGAAATAAAACCAGGTATACGCGTTAAGGAGGAGTATATTCCTATTAAATCAAAAGTTGTAAGTATTAGTCAAGGAGATCAAAATTTAGAAATTGCAAAACCAGGTGGACTAATTGGTTTAGGTACGAACTTAGATCCAGCATTGACTAAAGGCGATCATCTAATTGGACACCTAGTTGGAAAACCAGGAACACTTCCCGAAATTCTTAAAGAAGTTGAATTAAAAGTCAATCTTTTAGACAGAGTAATTGGTTCAGAAGTACAGATGAAGGTCCAACCACTAAAACATGGTGAAAAATTGTTATTAGTTGTTGGAACTGAGAAAACGGGTGGAACTGTTACCAAAATATTAAAGAATAGTACAATAATAAATCTCACACCGCCAATCTGCCCTCCTGAAGATTTTATATATGCAATTTCTCGTATCATAAATAGACGTTATCGTTTAATAGGATATGGTGAAGAAGTAAACCACAAATAGTTTTTATCTATGAAGAATACGAAAGAAAAATTTCACGTATCTTTCCCTTAACTAGATTTAATGATGAGTCAACACTACTAAACACACTCTTTAATGTTTTTACAACTTCGATATCAACATCAGAATTTTTAGATTTCGTTATAATTTGTTTAGTTTCGTAGAGGATAGTAGTATTTTCTACTTTAGCAAGAAAATGTAGAACAATTTCTATATTTACTTGGCTAACAAGAGAGTTGCTTGTAATTTCTTTAAATTCGTAAAAAACCTCGTCTATTGTACGTCTGTCTAAAAACCTAATAAAATCATCAATATTGTCACAAAAGATAACAATCAATTTGAATTAACGAAATTTTTTAAATTTAAGATAGGATAAGGCACCTACTACTAAAATAATCCCACTTGTCATTCCAAAAATTAAAATCCATAGAGGGAAGTGAGGAACACTAGTGAGAACATAATTAACTTCCTGATCTGTCGTAATAATGGCTTCTTTTACTATCTTTCCTTGCCATATCACTCTCGCAGTATAATTCCCACGAGGAATATCATGTAATATAATTTGCCCATTTTCATCGGTTCTACCGGGATCAATAGGTTGTGTTGTCTTATTTGAGATGTACGTTCCATACGGCGCACCAAAATGAAGTATTTCAACAGTTACACCCACTAAAGGCATTTTGATGTTATCAGTAACAATAAGATTCAGTGTTTGCGTTGCCCTGTATCTAATTGAAAACGGGCAAGTTTCACCCATGATTAGATAAGGCATATTCATTTTCAGACCGGATTGTCCCGGAACTGTATCATTAAGGTCAAAAAATTCCACTTCTCTATTAAATAATGAACTCGAAGTTACAAATGGATCAAAAATAATACCCGTGTCATATAGCGCAACATTTTTCAGATAAATATACCGTGGTCCTGTAATTATTGATATAAAATAGATTCTCTCTCTTATATTTCTCTCGGCTAGCAATCTATCAATAGCCCATGAGTTCCCGACGGGCTCTTCGAACTTCAAGCCAAAAGTATAGGTAAAATTCAATGAGATAAAACTTCTATTTAGTTGAAATTGATCCGATATTTTAATACTTATAGATTTATCGGGATTAAGATAATCATTGACATTCACATCAACAGTATTTATAATAAAGTCCTGATAACTCAATAACTCTCTTTCCGGTGGGAAAATCGTTAAAGCCGCATCTATAAATTCTATTGGCATTATAGTTTCCGCGTCTGGAAGTAGATAATATCCAAGGAGATAAAATTGATAAGTAAATCTTGACGTAAACTCCTGTTCTATTTCTGTCATTATTAAAGGAGTTTCTTCCCTTTGATCTAAACTCCAGTCACCCAGTGCTACATTGTACTCCCAAATTAGGTACATTTCAAAATTAAAAATGGGTTTGTTGAAATAATCCTCATAATAAAAAACAATATATCCCTTACTATTTAAATAATAATCTGAACCTTTTGTTAGTTTAATGATTGAAGTACCGTCATCAACGTAAAAATCCAGTAATATTGCGTTGTCAAAAGCTGTACGGTATAGTAAATATCCCGCTTGTGTATTATTATAATAAACACCGAGAGTTTCATTTAATTTAAGTCCTATTGAATTTCTATTAGTTCCGTTTAAATTATCACTCGTTGCTTGACTGATAGTTTCAATGAATTCTACTCCTGATTCTGGTAGAAAATAAAATAAAGAAAATGAATTAAAATCCTCATCAAGAAGAGGATGGTCTTCAGAATCATTTACAATACCAAGTTGATAAAAATCAAAATGTAAATTATCTATTGTGACATTTCCCAATCCATACTCCTCTTTCGATAATATAGCATTATAATCGTCTTTTGAGAACTCATTGGTACCAAGATCGTTACTATAAGGGTTATACTCTAAAGTAGGATTAAAGATGAAATTTCCTGCATAGATGGGAATTATAAATGAGATAACTAACAAGGAAATTAAAAAAGTCCTTCGAGAGATTATATTATAATTCCTTGTCTTAGGAGACATAGTAGACCTTTTAGTTATAGAATCTTAAAAACAGAAAATTAAAACTTATTAATTAAATTTTCTAAAGATTTTAACTTTTTCCTTGATTTCATCAAAAATTCGATATTAAATAGGAATATTTATAATAATTGAATTTATTTGGAATTTATCAGATTTCAATCAGAATAAAAAAATTTGATTTAACTTACGATTTTCTAGTAATTTACACAAATAATACAATACTCTTTGTAATCTAATATTTAATTGATGTAAATGACCAAGAGCCCAAACAGAGCTAAATTTTTAGAGGTTTTTAACCATGCAGTCGATCAATTTATTGATCATTCCTATACTCGAGTTATTAACATTTCCCATAATGATGCTGATGGTATAAGCAGCTTACACATTATCCAAAATTTATTACATAAGCTAAAATTAGATTATGATTATTTTATATATAATCGATCTGTTTCTTGGGATAATTATTTAAATGGAATTCTTTCAAAAAGGCAAAGTGAAAAGACAGCTTTGATCTTTACCGATCTAGGGTCTAACTTAGCAGAATTAGTTCCCATTATCAGAAATAGAAAGGAACATTTTTATATACTTGACCATCATGAAGTAGAAGATTCAATTAGTATTGATGAGATACCTGAGAATCTAATTTTTGTTAATCCCACTATTCATGGGTATGATGGTCTCGACCATATCTCTGGGGCTACTCTAGCATTTATGTTTGCGAAACAAATAAAACACTCAATAATAAAACAAGGATGGTTAACGGTAATAGGAATTGCAGGAGATTCATTAAAGTCTATGGATAAACTTCAATCCTTTAATCGGGAAGTGTATGAAGAATTAATTGACGAGGAACTTATAGAAGATAAAAATGGACTCACTATTTTTGGAAATATGCATGAATCTATCAAAAACGGCTTAAAATATAGTATTTTACCCTTTATTAAAGGTTTTGGGGGGGAATCTGATCAACCTATTATCTCTTTTCTTAACTCTAAAAAAATTAATCCTAAAACAAAAGTTATTGACTTACATGTCAATGAAATCAAAATTCTTCAGCAAAAAATAAATGCCGATAGTTATGGCCATTTTGCTTTAATACCCCAAAAAGAAGGATTATTAAAGTTTGCCTTCGAGCATGCCCTCTTAATAAATATTCTCTGTTTTAAAAATATTAGCGCGGCGCTCTCAATTATACAATTAAAATCAATAACTCGTTATGCTAAGGATATGTATGCTGAATATATTCACCATCTCGTAAATAATTTAAAAACGATTTCTAATGATCCACCATCTTATGAAACAGAAAAAGCTGTTTTTTTAGAGGTAAAAGGAAAAATACCACCAAGTAATTGGTCAGATACAGCTAGTTTCAGTGCTGTTAATGAACTTTTTAGTCCTGAGAAGATTTTATTTTTAGGTGGTCTAGAAAAAAAATCTGGAACGATCAAATTAAGTATTCGATGTTCTAGAAAATATCTTGAAAATCATAATGAGAACGGTGTAAATAATATTATTTCTAAAATAAAAAAAGAATTGGGTGGGATAGGTGGAGGTCATAAATTAGCTGGAGGCATTAGATTATCCGTCCCATCCTATAATCGTTTAAAAAAATATTCTACAGATTTTATTTAATATTTTTAAAACAAGATTTTTGCATTAAAAATGACATTTCTTGAAAAAGTAAGAGATTGTTCATACCTAGCACATATTAAAGTAAAAACTAATTCGAAAAAACAAGATGTCATTAATAATGGGGAATTTCTTACAATTTTAGTTCGATCGAAAGCAATCCATAACAAGGCAAATAAAGAGTTAATAGATCTTATAAAGAGAAAACTGGAGATATCTTCAAATCAAATTCAAATTATTAGTGGTTTAAAAAGTTCTAAAAAGTTAATTCAAATAAATTTTTCAGAAGATGTTGAAGAACGAGAAATCTATTCTAAACTAATCGTATAAGTATTCTAACTCCCAATTTTCTTCATTTTACCACATTTTAAACATATAATAAAGTGAGTCATTCCCTCATCAGCACTTCGTGTTTGACGAGTTTCCAAATGTGCTTTATTATATCCACAACGTGGACACCTAAAATCTTTGATGCTACTCCTTAAATACTCCTCTTTCCACGCCATAAATTCAGAAATGTTTGTAATTTCACCCCTGATAGAATGTTCTATTTTAGTCGTTAATTTATAAGCTCCAGAATTTTCTTCAGTTAAATTCTTCGTTGCTCCACATTTACATTTAAAAATTTTTTTCCCATTTAGCTTAGAAGGGAGCATCATACTTCCACATTTGTCGCAGAATTCCATAAATCTTTAATCCGTCTAATAATGATTAATACCTAAATTTAAAAAATTAATTATCCCAAATAATTTTTATTCATTTATAGTTTAAATCCAAAAATCAAAGCACAAAAGATTGTTCCTGCAAGAAGATCTGCAGTAGTACCAGGATTTAAATTACTGTTTTTCCCTTGAATTTCCCTATCTAATTTAAAAGTTAAGTCTAAACCTTCTTCAGATGAGATGCCCCCATGCTGTAGAATTATTCTTGCTTTCTCTGATATATCTATAGCAGCATCAATACCCGATTTTCTGATTATAAGGGTATCAGGATGATTTGATAATAACTTCAAATAAGTATTTACAGTTGTAATATTAGTGTTATGAAACTGATAAAGTGTTTCAAGGAAGTAAGGTAATCCCTCAGTTAAAATAATACTAAATCCCGTTGAATATTCATAACTAATTAGGTCATATTCTTTTGAGATTTCAAAGATCTTCTTTAAGTTAATTTTATCAACCTGAATCTCTTTAATTGAATTTTCTTTGGTAATATCATACTTTTCAACGCTCCCTAAACCCCCGGGATTACAGGTTCTTATAGCCTCATACAAATTCAGTGTATCTTCTACTGTTGATTCATCAATTACTCTTAGTAAATGATATTTAAAATCATTAAATTTGAATGTGTTTTTTTTTAAGCATATAGTAGCAGCTGCAGCAAGAGGAGATAGTATTAAAATATGTCCTAGTAGAACATTACCCCCACTTTGCCATTTTATCATTTCTTTAGTAGCATTCTTATAAAAAAGACCTAGTCCAATAGACTCATAATCTTTTTCAATATTAAATGAACTTTGGTATATTTTGTTACACAAAACCTTGAAACTTGGTTGGATTGCAGTAATTCCCGCTAAAAAATGTTCAAATTTTGTATCTTTAAAATCTTGAGTACGATGCACATTACCAGGCTTTGGCCAACCCGCTAATTCTAATAAGCTTGCGAGATTAATACTCCTCGTTATATCATCAATTGATTTAATAGATAAACTGAGAATGGGTTTTGTCACAGACACAACTAAGTATAGTTTTCAATTTATATAATAATATTGAGAAAGAAGTTGAGTTAGTAATAACTTAAATCGATTATTTTTTTCTCTTTTATTGAATATCCTTCTTTTTCAGATGATTTATATGAAATTGGTCTAAATTCTTTATTCAAACCTTTTTTATATAAGAATTTTTTAATCCTAAGTCTTAAAGCTCGCTTTGATAAAGTTAGGGGTAGCGAAACATTTAGTTCATTTCCATCACGATCAAGATTAATCTGTGGTAATGCTTCTGCTAAAAATCTGACTAAGTCAACTACATGCTGATCGCTCTTAAAACTTAAATCTTTAACAAAAATTGTAACTGTTTTGCTTTCAACTTCATTCATACTATTCACTGAATAAATTAATTAAAAATATTATAAATTTTTTATGATTTTAATAATTTAATTCATTAAAGTTGTTTCTTATTGAGAATTTTTGAGTTTATCAAAAGAAAATTAATTTTATATTAGTTAAGGTGGAATAGATTGGTAAATTATGTAAATTTAGATTATACACCAAATAACAATGATCTTATTGCTATGTACTATGTAGAATTATCACCCGAATGTACAGATTTAGAGCAGGCATGTGAAGAAATTGCAAAGGAAAGCTCAATAGGTACTTGGACTGAAATTGCTACACTTTCTGCTGATATCGCTGAACGATTGAAACCTTCAGCATTTTATATCGATCCAAAAAATAGCATTGTTAAAATAGCTTACACAGAAGAATTATTCGAAGCAGAGAATTTGCCACAAATTTTAAGTGCTGTAGCTGGAAATATTTTTGGAATGAAAGTTCTAAAATACTTGAGATTATTAGATATTAGTTTTCCTAAAAATATAGTTGAAAAGTACAAGGGACCGAAACATGGAATCAATGGAATCAGAAAATTGACTAAAGTTAACGATCGTCCCCTCCTAGGAACAATTGTAAAACCAAAGGTTGGATTGAATGAAAAAGAACATGCAAAAGTGTGTGGTGATGCTTGGAGAGGGGGATTAGATATAGTGAAAGACGATGAAAATTTAACCAGTATGATTTTTAATAAATTTGAAGAAAGAGTCATCGAAACATTAAAGATACGGGATAAGATTGAAAAAGAAGTAGGAGAAAAAAAAATTTATATGCCAAATATCACCGCACCCCTCACAACTATGAAAAAAAGAGCTGATTTTGTTATTGATAATGGTGGTGAATATGTGATGATAGATATTGTTACGATCGGATTCTCTGCCTTACAAGATATTAGAGAGTATTTAGACAAAAGAGAAGTAGTACTCCACGCACATAGGGCAATGCATGCTGCTTTTACTCGTAATAAAAAACATGGGATGACGATGTTAGCTTTAGCTAAATTGATGAGACTAATTGGGATGGATCAACTCCATACTGGAACAATTGTAGGGAAAATGGAAGGTGGAAGACAAGAAGTTTTAGAAACCAACAAGGTTATAACCGAAAACAAAATAATTGGCAATGATTTATCAATCCTCGATCAAGCTTGGTATAATATTAAACCAATATTACCTGTAGCATCAGGCGGTTTGAGCCCTTTAGATGCACCAGAATTGATGAAGATTTTGGGAAAGGATATGGTTTTTCAATTTGGAGGGGGTTGTCATGGTCATCCTGATGGAACAGAAATGGGGGCTAAAGCAATAAGACAAGCCATTGATGCAGTTTTAGGAGATTATGGTTTAAAAGAATATTCTAAAAACCACGCCGAATTAGCCAGAGCTATTAAAAAATGGGGTTAATTTGAACAATTTATCTATTCTATAATTTCTGGGTACAGTTTGGCAAAATAATTTGATATATGACTCGAAGCAAATATTCCTGCTTCCGTAATTAAGCCATCTATATACCTACGAGATACAGTTTCGAAAGCAGGATTTAAAATATTAACATTATTGGGTGGATTTTCCCAGACTTCTTTTGGATCTCTCATTTCTATAGTCTCTAAAATTCCCAGATTTGTCTCAGGATTATATTTCAAAAGTGGTGATGCAACATAGAATGGAACATGCTCTTCATGGGCTACTAACGCTAAAAGTCTTGATCCGATCTTGTTGATAATTGTTCCTTCACTAGTAATGCTATCTGCACCAATTAAAATTAGGTCAACTTGAAAATGTCTTACAGCCCATCTCATAGCACTATCAACAACATGAATAACTTCGATATTTGACTCAATTAATTCCTTTGCAGTAATCCTTCCTTGTAATCTGGGTTGAGTTTCTGTATTAATTACTTTAAAATTTTTGTCTTGCTTCTTTGCTTCTAATAAAATAGCAGTTACAAGACTAGAATGACAATGTGTCATTATAACAAATTTTTTGCTTGCATTAGGAATACGTCTTGCACCTATTTCAGCGATTTTTCTTTTAGATTCTTGGAGCATTTCATTATACTCGTTTTTATATCCTTCAATTATCTCTGGAATATTTTCTAGACTACAATTATGTTTTTCCCTTTCTAATTTATGCACTATAAAATATAAACCATTTTTCATTGCAGGTTCAGTTGGTCTTGTATCAATTAAAATATCTTTTGCTTTGTGAAGGCTTTCAATACACCTATCGATAGATTTGTATTGTAACCGCTTTGCATAATTATTTAAAAAATCAATCGCATTCAAAGCTATATTTGTAGCCCCTTGTATTTCTAGTGATCTGATTTTTTCCGCATCTTCCAATAATTTTTTCATAGATTGTCACTTACTACTTTTTTCAATTTTCAAAATTATTCTTCTCATGGTTTTCTTGATCTAATTCAAAATCTTCAGGGTCAATTTCTATGTAAAAGTGTCCTAGATAGCCACAATTGGTACATTCATACATATTTGGGGCTAACCAGCCCGAAACATTAACAGCATTTCTTAATTTTGGTTCTTTGCATTTGGGGCAAATTCTAATATCTACCATAATTTTAATACAACTAATTTTGTATCTTTAAGAAAAAATACATATTAAGAATAATTATTTTTCTATAAATTTTTAATTAGAAAAGAATTAAATCGAATCCTAATATTATGACAAATGTAGTGGTTGCCAGATCTTTTGGATTGGATTACATTTACCTTGATATAATATTTCTTATCATCTGGATTCTTTTTTTAGTAAAAAAAAAATATTGGATTCCTATTGCTTGGGGTTTGTTGGGATGGTTTGTTTATCTCTTTACTGATTATATTCTATGGTACTTGATTACCCAAACACGACAATACATTGGACCATTAGATCCCCTTATATTCTTTATTTGGTTTTGTTTTTCCCCAGGATTTGTTCAATTCTCATATGTTATTTTGATGTTTGAAAAAAGAAATAGACATGATTTACTATTTTTTACATTTCTTTTCTATATTGGTTGGATAATAGTATCAGTCGGATCCCAATTACTCCCAATTGATGATACTGTTATCAGAGTATATCGCGATATGAATGTAGATAACCAAAGATTTAATATGACGATGATGGTATTTGTTAACATAATAATTGCTGTTTTTTTATATATTAAAAAAAGGTTGCGTTTAGAAGATGTTCTATATTTATTTTTAGTAGGAACCTTAGTTGAATTTGCTTTAGAACTCACACTAGCTGTTTCAGGTATACGTCAAGAACAAGGAACATGGAATTTAGGTTTGATGATTCTTAATTCTTTAATTGAATTTAATCTAGGAATCGTTTTAATATATCTATTATGGGTACCAATAAAAATAAAAAGATATCAGAAATATTATCTGCAATTAAGCTATAAGGATTTAAAAAATATTAAAACAAACTTCGATATTGTTGCTTTTATCTGTAATAGTAGATCAATAAATGAAAAACATATGAAGAATTATTCCCGTTTATACACAATCGAAGATTTCCTCTCTGACATTATGTATTATTGTCAGAAATATAATAAAAAACCAATCAAAGAGAATTTATTAAGTGAGATAAATCGTTATTGGGAATAGCTAGTACTGAATTAGATTATTTTAAATAATTAAGTTTTATAATAATAAATTAAATTTATCCCCTCTTACTATTTAATAATAGGACACCCTACTTGTTGTTAAATACAACAGATTGATATATTTATAATCAGATTTAGTTATTTTTTTATATGAAAGATATTGAATTGCAGAGAAAGAGTTTACCTAATGAACCTGGTGTTTATCTGTTCAAGGATAAAGAGGATTCTATAATTTATATTGGAAAAGCTATAAACTTGAAAAAACGAGTGAATCAATATTTTCTAAAAACTAGTTATAATGACCCTTATTATGAAGAAAAAATAAAGGAATTAGTTAATAAAATTCAATCTGTTGAATATATAGTGACTGAAAATGAAAAGGAAGCACTCCTTTTAGAAAATATTCAAATTAAGAAATACTTACCTCGATATAACGTAATTATGAGGGATTCTAAGACATATCCCTGGGTTGCTATTTTTTACTCTGAAGATTATCCGCGTATCCGAGTTCTTAGAAATCCCCATAAATACTCTCAAAAAAATTTATTCTTGGGACCTTATACGGATAAAAAAGAGATTATTAGAATCTTAAGAGATTTAAGAAAAATTTTCCCTTACTGCTCATGCAAAAAACCGGTTAGAAAAGGAAAAAGACCTTGTTTATACTACCAGTTGAAACTTTGCCCTGGTCCATGTTTTTCCGATATAACTAAAGAAGAATATCACGATAACATTAAAAAAATCGAATTATTTTTAAAAGGCGAAACAAGTGTAATAAAAAAACAAATTGGAGAAAAAATGGAAAGAGCTTCAGGAGAACAGAACTACGAATTAGCAGCCTTATGGCGAGACAAACTAGAAGATATTGAACATGCAACAGATCAACAACATGTTTTTATGGATTATGAAGCCAATAAGGATATAATTGCAAATTATGCTGAGGATAACTTTATGACTTTGGTTGTCATCCATATTAGAGAAGGAAGAATAATTAATAGAAATTCTTTTAACTTCGATTTAAGAGAAAAGTTAGTTCACAAAACTGAGATTTTTGCTTCAATTTTAGAACAATATTATCAAGATTTTAAAACAAAATTACCAGATCAGATAATTATAGCTGAGTTAAATAAGAAATTTAAAATTTTAATCAATTATTTAAAAGATTTAAAACCAGATATACAAATTAGAACTCCGAAGGATGATTACGAAATCAGTTTAATTCGAATCGCAAATAAAAATGCCGAAGTTATAGTTCAACAACAGGTTGAAATGGAAAAGATTAAAATGGATGAAATCGATTTCAGGGAAGAAGTTCTAAAGGAAGCAAAAGAAATTCTGAACTTACCAAATGAACCTAGGATTATTGAAGGTTTTGACATATCGAATGTCGAAGGTACCGATGCAACGGGCTCAATGGTCTATTTTCTGGAAGCAAAGCCTTACACTAAGAATTACAGGCATTTTAATATTAAATCCAAGTCAACTCCTGATGATGTGGCAATGATAAAAGAAGTAATAAAAAGAAGATACGAAATGATTTTAAAAAGAAATTTAGAGCTTCCTGATTTAATAATAGTTGATGGTGGAAAAGGTCAATTGAATGCAGGGATTTCTGTTTTACAAGAATTAGGTCTCGAAATCCCTATTATAGGTTTGGCTAAAAGATATGAAGAAATCTATTTTCCTAACCAAAAGGATCCAATTACTCTTCCAAAAAGTTCACAAATCTTAAAGCTCCTTCAAAGAGTCAGGGATGAGGCTCATCGTTTTGCTGTCAGACTCCATAAAAAACAAAGGAAGAAACGAATGATTGGTTCTATATTAGATGATATTGAAGGAGTGGGCCCAATTTCACGAAATAAATTACTTAATCATTTTGGGAGTGTGAACAACATAAAAAATGCTTCCTTTGAAGAAATATCAAAAATTGTTGGGAAAAAATTAGCTAAAGTGATTCTGAAAGAATTTAATGAGTAAAAGTCTTAATATTAAAAAAAAAAAGGATTTAATCATAAATATTCAGTTTTTATCTTCGAGAGCATAGCACAGATGATTATTATCGCTCCTAATAATATAAATGTTGTGCTTAAATTCCACATTACTAAGTATCCAATAAGGGGATAAAGTATCGTTCGTATGAGACTTGAAATCATATTTATTGTACTTATAACTGTCGCTCTATTCTGTGATTCGATCTGGTTATTAATGCTTTTAATAAATATTATCCTCCTCGAGAATCCGAATCCAATTATTGATAGAATTAAAGGAATACTAATTGGAATGTAATAGATCAACGCCACTAGAATAAATCCAATTCCAGGTACTATGGTATATAACCGTAGAAATCTTCTCTTATTTCTCACCTTGTTTTCGAGTTTAGGAATAATATTGAAAAACACTATTTGTATAATTGTCATTGATGCGCCAATGAATCCAAAAAATACCAATTGAAAATTCAATGCTTCTAGATATAGTTGATATGTCCATATTAAGAAAAATACAATAGATTCAGTTGTTATCATTTCAAATGCTAATATCCGTAGAATTTTGTTATTTATGAGCTCCTTAAATCCAGATTTTATCACAGTTAAATATTTCTCCGCTTTTACTTCTTCCAGTTCGTGATTTGGCTCTTTTAGCGTTAGCGAAACTATTGTTGCTATGATAAATGGGAAAAACATGAAAATCATCACAAGGTTTAATGAAAAGTACGCGCCTATCATAGATCCGATTGGAGCTGAAATTCCAATTCCTATCAACATGAAGCTCCTATTCTTAGCAATCACCTGTGATATATCATTTTCTCTTCCAAGTTTTCTTAAAGAATCATATATAAAGGCTTGATCCGTTCCTGATATTAAAGCTCCTGCAAATGCCCACAGTGTTTCACCAATAACAAAGATGATTATATTAGGATAGCTTCCATAGATCAGTGCTGCAACCGCAGTAATGAATGCTCCGAGTATTAAAGAGAATTTTCTACTTACATAATCAGCTATTGCTCCACATGGAATCTCAAATAATAAAACCATCATTGTAAAGTAGCTTTGCAAAAGCATTACTTCCACGAAAGTAAGTTTTCCCCACGTCATGAAAAACGGTAATAATACTCCTGAAATCAAATGAAGACCCATGAGAAAATTAAATAGATACGATTTCCATAGATTTGCATTCCATTTGTTTAAATCTGATTTATCATGAACAATACTTTGGGTTCCTTCTGTGTTTCCATTTTCTATGCTCAAGTTTTCGAATTCTTCATTTTTTTCACAATATTCTGCTGTCATTTTGATCCATTCTGAGTATTTTTTTATTTTTTTAGCAGAAGTTAAGAAGATTATAACAGGCTTTATTCGCTTCTAGATTTCGCAAGTAAGCTTCCTTTTCTTCACGATATCTCAAATTATATAGTTCATTGATTCTAAGCTGACATAATTTACGATTTTGGTTTTCTAATTTACCCTGCCATTTTCGTAGTATTTGTACTATTAGCTCAATCAATTTTTCATTTAATTCTCCATTTGCTCTTTCTAGGCTCTTTTTATCTCTTAATTCTGCCCATTCCTTTAATTCTAACAAAATTTTCACCTTATTTTTTATATTTTTTACTTTTTTTTTTTAATTTTATTTTTAAAAAAACAACATATTTGATTATCCTAAGTCAAAGTTATTGTGCACTCTATCTTGTCTAGTATCAAAGAAAAAAAAGAAACAAGAATTTAGATCAAATAATGAAATAGGTGTAGTAATTGTATCGAAAGTGTTAAAGAGTAAAAGCTAATATTTGCCGAATTTCGTGTATTTATTAGGATATAGTATTAATGCTATGTACCTTAAAGTACATATACATTAATGTCATGGCCATTGATTTACATATAGACGGAGTACGGATTAGAGTATCTCCATCGAACAATCCAATCCATCTATGATCTTTAAGTACCATGATTTATTCAACAAATATGTTTAAAAAATATATATTATATATTAATATTTAAATCTTACTGAAGATTTCGATTCTATGACTTAAGTGGGAAAAGGGTGGGTATTGATCCAATTATACTTCTTTTAAGAACTAGAAGAAATTACATTCTGGCTATAAAGAGCTTAATAAGTTCAGTTGTGGCTTCACAATAAACTCTTGCCAGGGATTCTCTTTTGGCCTCGCTAAATATTCTTATTATGGGTTCGGTATTTGAAGGGTGAATTAAAACAAACCACTCCTTTCCTATTCCAAATCGGAGATCAAAATCAATTTGTTCTACATTTTCACCCTCATCTATTAGCTCTTTTTTTACCAATTTGATTATCAAAGCTACATCTTTATTCTTAATTTTTATGTGTTTTCTATGGGAAAAATACCTAGGTAATTGAGCTACCAGAGCGGATATCTTTTTTCCGGTTTTCACTAAAATTTCTGTAATTTTCACGGCTGCAAAAATACCATCTCTGGTTTTGTTAAAATAAGGATATATCAATCCCCCACCTGAACCTTCTCCTCCGAAAACTAATAGATTTTCAGCGTCATTTCTCCTTTCTTTAATCAAAGTGTTCATTTTTGCAATTAAATATCTCTCTCCTATGGAGGTTCGAAATACTTTCGCATTATATTCTTCTGCTAGTGCTTCAAATCGTAAAGAAGAAGCTAGATTTGTAATAATAATAATTTCTTTATTTGAATTATAATGATTTTTTAGATAATCTTTTGTAATAAGTGATAAACCAATATCCCCAGAATAGTAGGCACCATCATCCCCAATAATAGCTAATCTATCTGCATCTGAATCGTGAGCAAATCCTAAATCAAACTTACCTTGCCATACTTCCATTATTAAATCTCGAAGATTTGTTTCTATTGGCTCAATTCCTCGAGGAAATGCGCTTTTAACAAGTAATTTATTATTAATCAATTTAACTCTGCAGCCCATATCTTTTAATATCTGAGGAGTTGCAAACTTTCCTGCTCCCGCTCCAGTATCAATCACTACTCTAAGCTTATTCCTTCTAGTAATATCTTCAAGATCAATCTGCTTGAAAAGATCCTGAGTATATTGTATATAGGGATTCAGATTCTCTATATTATCATGTACTTTTTTTCTTTTAACTGAATAGGATTTTACATTAATTAAGTTTAGCTTGCTTTTAATGTATTCCATCTCAGCGGCTTGTAGAAAATTTCCGCTAGAAAGTAATTTTAAACCATTCCATTCCTGAGAGTTGTGAGATCCGGTAATAATGATACCGGCTGGAATGTTGAGATTACTTTTTGCATGAATTATAATGGGAGTTGGGCAAATTCCTGCATTAAATATTTTAAAACCAGTTGCAATTAAACCATCAATAACCACCTTTTCAAATTCTTTTCCACTTGGTCGAGTATCTCTACCTATTATAACTCTTTTATCTTTGTCATTAAACCACAAACCAAATGCGATCACAATTTTCTTAACAATTTTAGGATTAAGATCTTTTCCAACTCTACCACGAATTCCGCTTGGAGTAAAAAGTAAATTTTCTTTTTCCATCCTTTCTGCGTTATTATTAGTTTATTTTTAAATAACTATTTTATTTTGTTCTATACAATACTTTGCATATGTCAAAGCTCCTCTTAAGCCAATTTCATCTTGAAATTTTGTGAGTTTTATTTTGGGGGGATGATTTATAGAAAACCTAATAGGATCCTTTTCGAACTGTTCAATTAACTCCGGGATTATCAAATCTTTATCATTCATCATTGCTCCTCCCAAATAAATTGATGAGCAATCATAATAATTGTTTATTAAACCTATACCCACTTTCGTATAAAAAATACAATCATCAACAATTTTACAAGATAAAATATCTCCCTTTCTTGCAGCTTGGAAGACTTCCTTGGCAGTGATTTTAGTTGTATCATTCTCTATAATTTCTAACAATAAATCCGCATTTAACTTTCCTTCTTTTATCCCTTCCAAAGTTCTTAATTTTACTCCAGTTCCAGAGCTATATGCCTCCCAGCACCCATAAGCCCCACAATTACACCTAACTTTACTTTTGGGATTGACTATTCCATGTCCAATTTCAGCAGCATTACCCTCTTTTCCTAGTAATAAATGGCCATCGCAAATAACTCCTCCTCCAATTCCCGTCGACATCGTAATATATACTACATTATCTTTTTCATTTTCTTCTGCTTCAAAATAATGAACACCTAAAACACCTCCGCTACCATCATTAATAAAGTATATAGGAATCCTTGGAAATTGATTTTCAATTGGGTCCCTTAATGGGATGATCCGAAAACCTAAATTTGCATTGTTGAAAACAACTCCAGTGTCAGTATTTAAAGGGCCTGCAGAGGCAATGCCTATGGCTAATAGCTCATTCTTCCTAATTTGATTTTCTTTCAATAATTTTAAAAGTATCTCACATATTGAAGTGCTGATAGAGAATTTATTCTCTTTTAAGGTTCTCGTTGATTTTTTCTTTAAATTTACTTCATTCAAATCTATTGTACATATTGCAACCCGAATCCAGGTACCACCAATATCAACACCTGCAATATATCCTTCTACTATTTTTTTCACCCATATCAATTTATTGTTATCTGATTAAATAATCTTAATCAATAATAGTTTTTCATTAAAATATATACAAAACCGTTGATAAAAAATATCTATTTTAATAAAAATTGATTGTAATACTCTTATCTTGAATCAGGTCTTCAAGATATTTGACAATTTCATTTTTTCTGGTATCATCAATGCTATATACATAATACTCAGCAGGAATCCTTGCGGTTGTGTATATTTGCACTAAATCAGGTTTTATCCTTTTCAATGCTAGGGCTAATTTGTCTAAATTTGAATTATTATTATTTGATGTAAAATCTCTGTTGTAAGAATTGTAAATTAAACTTTGAATAACTAATTTATGATCAACCGTCTTTTCTTCTCGAAGTTTCACTAATGAATTTATTATCGCTTCAATATTCGGTGATTTATTATGGGGACGATTAGTTCTTTTAAAATCGTCATCTGTAGCCACATCTAGTTTAGCTAATATAAACTCAAATTGTTTTACTCTTTCTCTAATCTCTTCTAAATATAGTGTGCTGGAATTAGTAAAAAGAGTAAGTAAGGGTTTTTGCCCTGTCCATTCACAATTTTCCCTCACCTCATAAGCTATATTTAGAAAATCCAATAAATGATCATTCAAAGTTGGTTCTCCATTATAACCGAAAGTAATTGAATTCAAATGAGGAACTAGTGATAGAATAGAAGCTAATTCTTTTCTAAACTTGGAAGAGGGTGGAAATTTTATTCTAAAATTTGGAGGTACTAAATTTTTTTTATCAGTACTACCTATCTCGCAATATACACAGTTAAAAGTACAAACCTTATAATTTGGTAAAACATTGATTCCTAATGAAAGGCCTAATCGTCTTGATTGAAAAGGTCCATAAGTGTAATCACGCATACTAAACTTTCTTAGTAATTTGATAAATCAATTTTATTCCAATTGTATTATTCATTCTTTTAGACTGATTAATTATTTTTTAAATTATATCTAATAAAATGTTCTATTGCTTTATTTACTTGTTTAGGTTGTTCTAACATTACTAAATGCCCTGCTTTCTCAATTACTACAAGTTCAGAAATATTAATTTTTTTATGAAAAAATTCGGAGTATTTTACAGGAGTCATATCATCTTCCTTACCAACTAATATTAAACAAGGAGTATTGATTAAGGCAGTTTTATCAAGTGTATCAAATCCATCACAAATTCTATAATCATCATATATAACTTTCGGGTCAGTTTTCAAATATTCCTTTTTAAGATCATCCCCCATATCATCTATAAACATTTGAAAGTTATTTTTCACAGTTTCCAAGATTGAGGGCAAAACTCGCAATCTACACCCGGTCCCAATTAAAATTAAAGCAGAAACATCATCAGGGTATTTAAAGTAGAAATCTTGAATAATTGCTCCTCCTAAGGAATGTCCTGCTAAAATCACCTTTTCAACTTTTAAATAATCTATAAACGATCTAAGGACATCAGTGTATAAATTTAAGGAGAGTTCTTGAAAATCATCAGAATTATTATGAGAAGGTAAATCAAGTGCATATATATTATAACTTATTCCTAGTTTTAATTGATCCTTCCATATATTTGAATTTCCACCTGAACCATGTATAAAAATCAGTACCTGGTTCGAATTATTACTTTTTATCTGATAAAATACCTTTTTTCCAGAATAGTTAAAAAACGGAATAAATTCACACCTAAATATTTTGTTATAACAAATATGAAAATTATTTGGTAAATTTATTCATTTGTATTAACATCACTACGCTGCATTTCAAGGAGACGTTTATATTTTCCATTTAAAGCTAACAAACTCTCATGATTTCCTTCTTCTATTACATTTTTCTTCTTAGAGTCTAAAACGATTATAAGGTCCGCATTTTTTATTGTCGAAAGACGATGTGCTATAATGATAGTAGTTCGTCCTTCGCGTGCTTTATTTAAGGCATCTTGAATCAATGTCTCTGTATAGGGATCTACTGAAGATGTAGCCTCATCTAGAATTAAAATTTTAGGATCCGTTATTAATGCTCGAGCAAAAGCAATTAATTGTCTTTGCCCAACGGAGATATTTGATGCATTTTCCTTTAGCTTTGTATCATATTTTTTATACAAAGTCTCGATAAAATTATGTAAACCTAAAAATTTTGAAACTTCAACCATTCTCTCCTCGTCTTCTGGAGTTGGATTTTCATATGCATACAGAAGATTTTCCTTTATAGTTCCCGTAAAAAGAAATGCATCTTGAGGAACTAATCCAATCAAACCCCTTAGATCCTTCTTACGAACGTTCTTGATATTAATATTATCAATTAGTATATTTCCATTATTCGTATCATAAAATCGAGCAATTAGTTTAATTAATGTCGTCTTACCCGCCCCAGTTTCCCCTACAATAGCTACCGTAATTCCTGCTGGTATTTTAACAGAAATATCTTTTAAAACATATCCCGTAGATTGTTTATGTTGGATGAGTGTTTTCTGCTCAATAATGGCATCTTTAACTATTTTTGGAATCTCTTCGTATATTTCTGGAGGAATCATTATCGTTGCAAGCATTTGGAGCATAGACTGACGTGACATTTGACCCATACTCCCCCCCATCATACCGCCTCCTTCTCCCCCCATCCCACTACTTCCTTGTATTCCTTTACTTGAAGTAAGGGATCTCTCTAAAAATTTCACCATCATAGAAATTGCTTCTGGAGGCATCATACTCCCAAATGAAAATGGTGCACTTTCTGTTCCTTCCTTCAACGGTTGACTTATTTCACTCTCATGCTCGCCTGTAAAGGAGATTTTATACTCAGGATGCGTTTTTGCAAATTCAGTATCAGGAACAGCATAGTTTAACTCTCCAAGAAAAGTATCAATTTTATTTGGAATTTCTTCAGACTTTGCTCCCATTAAGTTAAACATTAATTTTCGTGTTAAGTCTTGTGGCATATGCATTATATTTTTCATAATAAATGATGAATATGGTTCGGGAAAAGTTTTGATAAATTCAATGGCTCGTTTCATCATGGGATCCTGCTCCATACTTCTAGGATCATGCACCATGGGTTTTACTGGTTCCTCACTTGTGTTGGTTTGTTCATTATTTATAATATACCCGAAACTCGCGTTTTCGAATTCGATAGAGCCTTTTACCTCATTAAAAAATAATGGTTCTTCATCATCGGCAATTTCCACTTTTTCTTCTAATAAAGAATAGATACGATCGCTTGCTGCCAGTGAAGAATTTATGACCTGTTGAATTTGCATCAACATCATAAACGGTTGGAAAAATTGCCCTAAAATAGTAATATATGCACTTAGCACACCTACTGTAACTGTAATACCGAAAATTGAAACATTGCCTAGTATTACAAATCCACCAGCTAATAAAATGCACGCAGTAAGGATTGTTGTTATTACATTTATTAACGGGAATATTGTTGCCATATATCTCCGTATTCTTATCATTGCGTTGTAGTTTGCTTTATTTGCGTGATCAAATTCTGAAGACGCTTTTTTTTCTTGTCCATAAGCTTGAACTACTTTTGCACCACCAATATTTTCTTGTATTGAGGAAGTTACCCTGCTAATCGTCTTCCTAGTTTCCTTAAATAATCCAATTGCCATTTTCCTAAAAAATCTTGTTATAAGGAGGAATATCGGGAAAATTGGCAGGCTAATTAAAGCTAAAAATGGATTGAGTATAAACATAAATAGCACAGTAAACGCAATTGAAACTATACTCGATATTATTTGAACAAATTGACCTCCTACTAACTGATTAAGCAAAGTAACATCATTAGTAGTTATAGACATAATATCTCCCGATGATCTTTGATCAAAATAAGCTAGGGACATGTCCTGCAATTTATAGAACAAATCATTTCTTATATCGTAAGTAACTCTCTGAGAAATTTTTCCCATCCCATATTGTGAAAAGAAACTAGTTATCGCCATAAATAATAATAATGAGAAGTAGATGACGCTCATCAATAGTATGAACGGGATATTACCCGCAATGATCCCTTTATCAATAATATTAGCTGTAATCATTGGTGTGAATGAAGTTATTATCGTACCCATTAGTAAAAAGATTAGATAAAGAGAAAATTTCCATCGAAATGGTTTTAAATATGAAAATAACCATCTCCATAATTTACCTCTTGAATGCTCTAACTCTGATGCGTCAATGTCCATCATGAATTTATGGTGAGTACCTGCAGTGGGTTGGATTATTTCTTGTTGTTCTTCCTCATCTTCTTCCTGTTGAACTTCTTCCTGTTGGTTTTTAATTACCAAATTTTTACCCTCCCTAATTGGTTCCCTCTTCTAATTTAATTTTTGATTTTTGTTTTTGATACAATGTTTGGTAAATTTGGTTGTATAGAACATTTGAATCTATTAGTTCTTCATGCGTACCAAATCCTACTACTCTACCCCTATCCAAAATTACAATATAATCTGCGCCTCTAATTGTAGAAATTCTTTGAGTAATTATAATTGTAGTCGTTCCTTTCATAATTCTTAATAATTCTTTTTGAATTTGATATTCCGTCTCTACATCTACTGAACTTGTAGAATCATCGAGAATTAAAATTTTTGGCTTGATTAGTAAAGCACGAGCTATTGATAAACGTTGTTTTTGACCTCCTGATAGTCTTGTACCTCTTTCCCCAACAATAGAATCATAACCCTTAGGTAAAGTCTCAATAAAATCATGTAGATTAGCAATCTTAGATGCTTCTATTATTTCATCCTCGGTTGCTTCTTCCTTCCCATAGGCTATATTTTTTGTTATACTTTTATTAAAAAGAAATGTTTCTTGAGACACGATACCAATATTTTTACGTAGATCCTTTACTACGTATTCACGAATATCTCTGTTATCAATTTTTATGCTCCCTTCATTTACTTCATAAAAACGTGGTATTAAGTTTATAATTGTAGATTTCCCTGATCCTGTTGTCCCCAATATTGCTATTGTTTTTCCGCTAGGTATATTAAATGATACATTTTTTAAGATTCTGTGATCATGAGTATATCCGAAGGAAACATCATCAAAAACAATTTCACCTTTTAATTCAAAAGATTCATCATCAACAACAATTTCACCATTTACTATTGGAATAGCGTCAGGAAGGTCCTTAATGTCTGGAGTTGATTCCAAAACCTCTCTGACACGAGTGAGTGCCGCATCTGCCTGAATGTAAGCTAACATTATCTGACCAAACATCATTAACGGAAAACCAAGAGCCATTATATAGGATTGAAGCGTAACTACAGACACCAATACCAACGGGTCTTCAATAAACTGAATACCACCTATTACTAGATTAAATATTGTCACAATACCAATAATTATGTAAATTGCAGGTGCATATAGCGAATTGAATTTCACTGAGGAAACACTGGCATCATAAAACCTTTTGTTGTGTACTAAAAATTTTTGTCGTTCCTTATCTTGAGTACTAAACATGCGTACTACTTCAGCACCAACAATATTCTCCCGTATTGTATTTGTTAAATCACCAAAGCTTTCCCTTGTTTCCAAAAAAATTGGTTTTAGCTTCTTCGCAATAAAATATGAGAGAAAAAGTGAAAAAGAAATTACAATTACTAATATAAAAGATAATTGAATATTAAATAGTACAAACATAATAATAACTCCTCCTATTTGAAGTGTGGATTGAAGTCCTAATGTTAAACCCATCCCAAAAATCATTTGAGTCTCTTCTATATCGC
Source organism: Promethearchaeota archaeon (assembly GCA_016839705.1). GTDB lineage: Archaea > Asgardarchaeota > Lokiarchaeia > Sigyniarchaeales > SOKP01 > Loki-b32. Next base: position 63,684 of record JAEOTR010000023.1, read on the forward strand.
TTGTGGCACGAGATATTAATTGACCCGTTTCAGTTTTATCGAAGTAAGAGAAAGATTGCCGATAAATGGCACTACTTATATCTGTGCGAAGATGATAAATGGCTCTTGAAGAAACTTCTGCACCTCTAAGTCTGGAAGCTCTATTCGTTATATACCTTAAAAAGGAAAACAACAAGATAAATCCGAAATTAATTAAAAACGTTATTGCAGGTTGACTTGATTGGAGTCCCCCTACCATTCTCCCAATAAAAACTGGGGTGATCATGTAAAAAATTGTTGAAACTACTAAATATATAAATTCAAGAATGAAATACTTCCTCGATCTCAACCAATATTTAAAAATCATCCGAGCTGAATTCATATAATTTAATCTCTATATCTTTTCCTCTATTGTCTTAATTAACATTGTAAACAGATCCAATTAACGCTATATTTTTTTTTTAATTTCTTCAATACTTTCTATGATTTTTTGAAACCTTTCTTTTAACCTTGAAATATCTTGAGAAATCCGTAATTTCTGAATTTCTAAAAATTCTAATTTTTCTTTATCAGATTTTTCATCTAATCTATCTAAAATGAGATTAAAAGGTCCAAGTTTATGAAATCCTTTAGGAATTACCCCTTTTTCATCACCAAGCATAGCTGTTTTTAAAGTCTCAATTGATTCGGCAATAACATTTTGTTTTTCGAGCATGAGTTTAAGAGTTGCTTCACCTTTCGGAGTAACATCGTAAATTTTCCTGTTTCGCCCTTCTACTTGCTTCTCTGTATAGGATATTAGACCTTTTTCGGTCATACCTTTTAACACGGTATAGATTGTTGAGGATGGGGGATCCCATATTCCTAAGGTACGTTTTTCAATCTCTTTGCCAATCTTATATCCATATGAAGGATCTTTTTCAAGAATTATTAAAATTAGGGCACTAATGAAACCAGTTTTCATTGCATTTTCAAATTTCTCAGCAATTTTCTCTGCGATAGCTATTCCCCTAATTTTCAGAATATCTCACTAATTGATATATATCAAAGATACAATTTTAAAAAACTTTTTTATTTTAAAATAGAAGCATAAAAGTATGATATAAAAGCTTCTTATAGTCTTAATATTGTACAATTTTTTATCCTCACAATCTTCAAAATAAAGAAATTTTTTTAAAGATAATTAACGAACAAAATTATTGTGAACCTTAGTTCTGTTTATTCTGAGATAAAACGACTCCTGTCAATCTCTAATGAAAACTTCGATTTAGAAAAAGTCATTAATTTCTGCCTTAAGACTGAGTCGGCGGACAATAAACTTGAAATCTTGGGTGATATTTTGAATTTCGTTAACAAATTTTCAATGTTTCAAGATATTGAACCTTTTATGAATTCCCTCTACACATGTATAAAGAACTCCCTTGAAATCAAGCCTGAATCTATTTATGATTTTGAGGAATTTTTAGTAAAAAATGCAATAATCCATTTCGTTCAGGAGCATATTAAATATTCAAAATTCACTCAAAAAGATCAAGTTTTAAACTTTTTAGCAGATTCATTAGAAAAGCTTGAAACCCAACCCCTAATCATGAACCTTGGATTGTTAATTAAACCCATGTATCAGGATCAGAAATATCTTAATGAATTATCCACTGCTGAAGAAGTGGAAGTGGATTATAGTCTGATCAACGATGTTGATATAGAAATAAAAAGTGAAATAGATAATTGGCTTAAATTTCAGGAAATTAACTTGGATGATCAAGAACAACTCAGTTTAAGATTACTTGGAGAGTTAGATAAACTTTTTTTTCAATATAATATACCTCAAAATTCCGAAAAAGCAAATAATTTAAGGATGGAGGCGTTGGAAATGCTTACTATGAAATTAACAATGCTAAGCTTAATGGATCAGTTTTCTGATGATTCAGTTGAGCCAATTCCTATTAAATGATGGATAAAAGATTATAAAATCGGTACTTATTTAAATTTTTAATAAAAATCCAAAACTTTATTCAATCTTAAATCTAAAAAGAAATAAATATTAATTTTACTATTATTTTAGAAATGGTTTCATGACTTTGAGAAGTGAAAAGAATGGGTGAAAATGAAAAACCTCCAACTAAGGATGAGATTGAAGAACATAAAAAACTTGTAAATGAATTATACAAAAAAGAAAAAGAAGAGAGAATGGCTTTTTTAAAAAGCATTGAAGAAGAAAGAAAGAAGTCTTTTGAGGAGGGCAAAGATCACATTTCGGATTTAATCGATGAAAAAGCGTTTATGATTGATCGCCAAAAAGAAACTATTGCTCAATTGAAAGAATTAAAACCAGATATTGCTGGAACGGCAGAGAAAATAGAACCATCAATTGAAGAGAAAGCATTTTTTGTAGATCGTCAGAAAGAAAGTTTTTCTCAATTAAAAGAATTAAAACCAGATATTACTGGAACGGGAGAAAAAATTAAACCATCCATTGGAGAGAAAGCATTTCGAATTGAAAAACAGCGTGAATTAGATGAACAACGCGTAGGGCTTCATCCAGACTTAAAAGGTGTTGGAGATAAAATTCAGAACTCTATAGGTGAGAAAGCATTTCGAATTGAAAAACAGCGTGAATTAGATGAACAACGCGTAGGGCTTCATCCAGATCTAAGAGGAACTGGTGAGAAAATTGAGAGTTCTATAGGTGAGAAAGCGTTTCGAATTGAAAAGCAACGTGAATTAGATGAACAACGTTCTGGGATACATCCCGATTTAAGAGGTAAAGGAAAGAAAATTGAGAGTTTTATAGGTGAGAAAGCGTTTCGAATTGAAAAACGACGTGAATTAGATGAACAACGTGCGGGACTTCATTTAGATATAAGAAGTAAGGGGGAGAAAATTGAGCGTTCAATTAGTGAAAAGGCTTTTCTTGCTGAAAAACAACGTGATTTAGATGAGCAACGTGCAGGACTTCATCCTGATCTTAAAGGCGTAGCTGAAAAAATTGAGGGTTCAATTGGAGAGAAAGCGTACCTTTTTGAAAAACGACGTGAAGCTGATAAGCAACGTGCTGGAATTCATCCTGATCTTAAAAGCGTGGCCGAAAAAATTGAGGGCTCAATTGGTGAGAAAGCATTTCGAATTGAAAAACAACGTGAAATAGATGAGCAACGTGCTGGAATTCATCCTGATCTTAAAAGCGTAGCTGAAAAAATTGAGGGCTCGATTGGTGAGAAAGCGTTTCGAATTGAAAAGCAACGTGAAATAGATGAGCAACGTGCTGGAATTCATCCTGATCTTAAAAGTGTAGGGGAAAAAATAATTGGAACAGTCGAAAAACAAGCACATCAAATTGAAGAACAAAAGGAGATTAATGACCACCGAATTGGAATAAAAAAGGAAGCAAAAAGTATTGTAGAAAAATTCGAATCTGACGTTAATAAGCTTAAAAAAGATGAAAACGAAAGCTAAGTTTAACCTCTAAGATTTAAAATCTTGAATTGAATTTGAACATACTATTCAAGTTCATGCATTCAAGTCTTTTTTTATAATCAATAAATGCAGAACAAATAGCACCATTAAAAGTGTTAATTTTCTGCTTAAAGCGTAAATAAAAATCTTCTAATATTTCCCTAACAATCCCACGTTCTATTTGGATATCATTTTTCTTCGTAACTGCTATAACCAGAAGTCTCCCCTCTCTTTCATATAAAATCCTTGTATCTTTAAAGTTGATTTCTTGAAGTTCTTCATTTCCACCTTCCTTTAATTCATTGATGAAAAGATTGATTGCGTTTAAGAAGCTACAAATTAGGTCATCCCTTAAAAAGCTCAAATTATTTGAAAATCTATTACTTACAAGCAAGGATCCCGTTTCATAATCTAAAAAATAAATCGCATGAAAAAAACTTTCTTGAGAATTAATTTTTTGTAAATCAAACCCATAATCCCCATTGGTATTTTTATAGAAAGACATTTTATTACCCTAAAACAAAAATATTCATTTTATAGTATTTTCTAAAAAGATAGTATCAATTTACCTAAAACTGATTTAAATATAAAATACAAATAATATCTTAGTATTACATTAAGAATCTGAAAAAAGTAATAAATAATAAAAATTTATATAGTTTCATTAAACTATTACCATTAATTACCCTAAAGTTTTTGATTATTATGGAAACTGACAATGGAGCTCAAAAAAATAAAATTTCTGTAGGACAAATTATACCTAACAATGAATTAAACAATAATCCTATCTTTCCTGCTGAAATAAAAGAGGAAATTTTAAATTCCCCCTATTATTTGCTTATCTTCATTTCAAGAGAAGATGTTGTTAAAATCAGTTGTTTTCCCACAAAGAATAACAATATAAAAAAAATTCTAATAAAATTAAAGGAATTTTCACCTGATCTTGTGAAAGGGATATCTAATGTGCTAAATGATCTGAATTTAAGCAAAGAAATCTTACATACAACCGGATTATGCTATGAGATGGAGCGTTGCTTTTACGAGACTTATTTAATAGGAGACATTATTGACTCTGGAGAATTAACAGTTGATGGTTTGAAAGACAAATTTATGGCTGTAGCCAACGTAATGGATGTTCGAGTAGAATCTGTACCTTCTTTATAACTTTAAAACTTCTTTTTATTAACATTTTATTTTTGATGGGAATCATTAAAGTTAAAAGACATCTAAATATTTTCTCTATTGATTTGGACGCCAAGCTTCCAACCTGAGAAAAATGCTTTTACGAGACTTATTTAATAGGAGATATTATTGACTCTGGGGAATTATCTGTTGATAACATTCAAGAAAAATTTATGGCTGTAGCAAACGTTCTAGATGTTCATATCGAAGCAGTACCCTCAATATCATAATCCTAAGGTTTACTTAATAAACAATTTATTTTTTCTTAAAATTTTATAAAGATTCACTTCTCCTAAAAACAAGTAGAATTAATTAAAATTACTTTTTCTATTGCTCTACTCGTTTAATTGCTGAAATTGATCTCCAACCTGTCCAAAAAATTAGCATAATTATTGAAAAAATAAATAGTGCAGTGGCGAATGTATACCATCCAACAAATAGATATCCATGTGCAGGATTATGAAATGCAAAGGGGATACCAGCAATTGCAAAACCTCCCATGTAGCCATAACCCCAGTATCTATCTTTTAATCCAATAATGACACCAGGGATAATCGTAGTAAATATTACAGTTAAGTATGACCAGATTTGCATAGAATTAAGAATAACTAACATATTCACCCATGAAGCAATAAAACCTACAGCAATCCAAATGATAGTTCCTATGCCAAACTTAAATTCTGGCTCCGGTCTTCCCACAGTCTGGTCCTTCTTGTCACTTGACATAGAGTGCTTCAGATTCCTATATTTTAATACTAAAATAATTAATTATATAATTTTAACACTGAAAAAATTAATTGTTTTAAATAAATGATTGTTATAGAGTTATGTCTTAGAATTCCCATTTCTTTTAGTAGCTCTTTAATTATATAACTAATCCTTTTTTAAAATAAGATATTATAATGTTATTAGAATTAATTTATAAGGTTCTACTCATTTAATATCATTAGGATGAAAATTTGTTACAATGTTTAAAATACATTAACAAATTATGAATTAAAATAATTAAAATAAAACCATGCCTCCTGCCTACACCCTGGATTTTTGTCTTTTGGTAGTGTAAATTTTTACACTCTGATTTCGCCCTCCTCCCCCTATTGTATTTTTGACGCATATTGCGTCCGTTGGCAGGAGGCTCTCTTTTATTTGTTAACTCTTCTTAACCGATTTAATCTCTCCCTTTAGAATTTGAAGGTAATCCACTCTTTATGATGTAATCTTCCCAAAGATTATACATTTATGTATAAAGCATTAAAATCTGCCACATATCTGGATTACACACGAAAAATGGACGCTAAATTTTCAATATTATTAAAAATTTTACGGTTTTTTAATAATACCGATACGAATATAGATATTATTAAAATATTTAAATCATTTCAATGTTTATTAAAATACTAATTTAATTAAAACATACTTTTTTTAATTAAAATATAAAACATGTATTGATTATTATGACTGAAGGAATTACTCAAACTTCGAAAGAGGATGTAGAAATCATCCGAACGACTATAAGTATCTGTCCTGAGTGTACAAAACACCTCGAAGCTGACATTTACGTAGATCCTGAAACTAATTGGGTTATGATGCGAAAAACTTGCGAAGATCACGGAGAATTCAAAGATAAACTATCAATCAATCCCGAAGAATATAAATGGCAACAGAATATTACAGACGAAATTGGTTCAACTGTAAATAATTCTACTCAACCTGAATATGTATCCTCTGGAATTAAAGAAATAAATAAGGGGTGTCCATATGACTGCGGACTTTGTTCCAATCATAAAAGTGCACCAAATATTTGTTTAATTGATATAACTAATCGATGTAATCTCACTTGTCCAATCTGCTTCGCAAATGCCTCAGCAAAGGGCTATGTAGTAGAGCCTACATTCGAAGAACTCGTTCGAATTATGGAACATTTCAGATCTATGAAACCTATTCCCGCGGTTTTACTCCAGTTATCTGGAGGTGAACCTACCGTTAGAGATGATCTCCCAGAAATTATTCGAAAAGGACATGAATTGGGTTTTACCGAAATCCTTGTAACCACCAACGGTGTTCGATTTGGGAAATCACCAGAATTTATGAAAAAATGCGTAGATGCTGGAATGGATGCGGTATACCTGCAATTTGATGCTACTGATGACCCTGAAGTATGGAAAAAGATCAGAGGAGTTAACTTATGGCCTCTGAAAAAGAAAGTTTTTGAAAATGCTCGTAAAATTGGATTTTATGGCATTATGTTAGTCCCAGTTATCGCTAAAGGAATAAATGATCATGAAATTGGGAACATTTTAAATTTTGCTAAAGATAATTGTGATGTCGTATCAGGTGTTATCTTCCAACCAGTTTCATTAACTGGACGTATTAGCTTCGAAGAGTTAATGGATATTAGATATACTACTTCTGATTTAAAAGAGGCAATTAATAAGTATACTAATGGTTCAGTAACCAAGTTTTACCCTATTGCATTCACAGCGAAGTTTACAAAACTGCTAGCTTGGTTTGACGAGATGCCACCCTTCAGTATGACGTCGCACGCAGACTGTGGATTTGCCACGATATGTGTAATCAACGATAAGGAGGAATGGGAGCCTATCGAAAACTTTTTTGACGCTGAAGGATTGATTCGATGGTCTAATCAAGTGTGGGATATGGTTGAAAAGCAAGAAATCCCTAAACCTACTGGATTACTAAAGGGTGTGGAGCTAGCGGACTTTGGACAGTTTGCTTCCAAAATTGGAAACTTTATTGATGATATGACCAGCCTGGGATACCGACAAATTATGAAAGCATATTACTTTGCGGGAGCAGCACGATTTATTAAAAGTCCACAAAAAATTCTTACAAGTAAAACGTATCAAGCATTTGCTCGTTTGGTAATGGCCCCAAACTTAAAATCTGCAGGGAAATTCTTTAATGACCGTAATCTAATGATATCAAGCATGCACTTCCAAGACTCTTACAATTTTGATCTTGAAAGGGTGTGCCGGTGCCTCGTCCATTACGGAGTCATCGATCCGGACGATTCTACAAAAGTCAGAGAGGTCCCATTCTGTGCGATGAACACGCTCCATAGACCAGTCATAGAAAGGCAACTCGCGTTAAAGGGTAAAACGGCAAAGAAACCAGAAGTTATTCAAGCAGAAATTGAGGAACTTCTGAAAACTATCGGGAAATAATTTAAAATTTTTTCTTTTATCTTATTTTTATTATTACTAATTATTTTAAGAGCTAGATCTAATTTTCAAAAGCTTGAAAGAAATGATATTATCTCATAAGCAACTTTTTTAGGTTGTTCATAAATCATAAAATGTCCTGCATTTTCAATGCTTACTAATCTTACCCGTTCTTCATTATCTGTTTTTAGAATATGACCATTCTCTGGAACAGCTGCCCGGTCATCGAGACCTTGAATAACCAACATTGGTGTTTGTCCACCATTCCACCATTCCATAAGAGGAGTCGCTTGGGAAGCTTTATTATGCGCTTGTTGTGCTTTTGGCCAAGTTTTGCGTCCTCTAAATACCTGAATTACGATATCTATATCTGTTGAGGACGAGAAAAGCCAGAATTTGAGTGCTTCTAATCTTTCTTCACCGCTGCTATTTGGATTCCCCAATATTGCAATTTTTTTTAATGTTTCGGGCTCTGAGGGAACGCGACCTCCTGCAGCTAATAAAATTACCGATTTGACTAATTTTGGATGATCTTCAGCTAAACATCGAGCCACACGATTTCCAAATGCCCATCCTAATACATGCACAGGATTTTTTCCCAGCATTTGGATCACACCAGCAATATCATTAGCTAGATCATGTAATGTTATGTCCTCAAGCGGACCTTTACTTCCAGCAAATCCTCTCCTATTTATCGCAACTGTTTTGTAACCCGCTTTGTTTAGAAGGGGTGTAAAATTATTAAATGCTGAAGCTTCTTGTCCACCTGCTGCTAACAAAATAAAGAGTTCACCCGTTCCATTGATAATTGCTTCAATCTGAACGTTTCCCAAATCAAATGTTTCAATACTCAAGCAGGATCATCTCTCATTCAAATTTAAGGGTCTTCTTTCACCGGTTTTCCAATTGATTCTAACAAAATTATAGGTGACATTCTCCTTTCTGAACATAACATACTCTTTTTGATTCCAGAAAACTTTACCCGTAGGCCCTCCTCTAGGTAATGTTGCCATCCATCGAGCAGAAGGATAAACAACCTCAGGATTTTGTCCTTGTGCCATCATGCCTGATTTAGTGGGTCCAGGAATCATGCCATTAATTAAAATATCATAATCTATGTTTTCAACTGCAGCGCTTCTTGTAACCGACCATAAAGCAGCTTTTGAAGAATTATACGGAGACATCCTATTATTTCCCGCTTCAGCAGCTCGAGATACAAGGTTAATTATACGGCCAAAGTTCTGAGCTCTCATAACAGGAATTGCAGCCCGTATCCCATACACAGGACCAAAAAGATTAACACGAATTACGTTCTCATATTCATCATCTTTGAATTCATGAATATTTCTTATTCTTCCTACTCCAGCATTATTGAAGAGGACATCAAGACGTCCTGTTTCATCAACAGCTGTTTTCACCATTCCTTTGACTTGAGCAAAATTAGTCACATCCACGATTTTTGTAATTGCTCCCCTATCCTCAAGAGGTTTTAAACCGTCAACATTAATGTCTACCGCTACGACTTTGGCTCCATCCTCGAGAAATCCTAAGCTTATTGCATGCCCAATACCACTTGCGGCACCTGTAATACAAACAGTCATAGATCTTAGTTCCAATTAATTCAACCCCCTCTTAAAAATTAGTTTTTGATATTATGTTTACTAATCTTGATAATTTAAATCTAAAATAATTTAAAAATAATTTAACACTTTCCCATTTGCTCAGTTTAAGTCAGTTTCCACCGAGGACCATCTGTCTTATCTTCGATTTGGATACCTACAGCTCGCAGTTTTTCCCTTATTTGATCGCTTAATTCATAGTTCTTTTCCTTTCTTGCTTTTTCTCTAATGTTGATTATGAGGTCCATTAGCTTATTTATTTTAGCATCATCTACTCCTTTCTTTTTAGTAAAATCAAGGCCAAAAACACCTAGTAACTCTAGTAATGTGTTTCCCGCTTCATCAAGAATCTCTTTCTTATTATCTAGCGATGAATTTATTTTTGTAATAAATTCATGAATCGCAGCGAGTGCTTTAGGGAAGTTAAAATCATCATCCATCGCTTCTTCAAAGACTTTCTTTACATCATCTATTGCTTGATTTAAGTTTGTATTACTTCCCCCAGGAGAATCTTTTATCAAGCTTAAACTGTTTTGAATTCTTGAAATGTTCTTCTTAGCATTTTCTATAACATCTGGATTCCAATCAACAGCAGATCTATAATGACCAGATACTAAACCCATTCGTACAACTAATCCTCCATGTTTATCAATTAGTTCACGAGCAGTCACATAATTACCAAGACTTTTGCTCATTTTTTTACCATTTAATGTTATAAATTCAGCATGCATCCAATTACGAACAAATTTTTTTCCTGTTGCTGCTTCAGCTTGAGCGATTTCATTTGGATGATGAGTAGGGATATGATCTATTCCTCCACCATGAATATCAATTGTCTCACCTAAATATTTCATTGCCATAACAGAACATTCGAGATGCCATCCTGGATATCCTTCACCCCATGGAGAGTTCCATCTCATAACATGTACTTGATCACCCTTCTGAGCATTTAACCACAGAGCAAAATCAAAAAAGTTCCTTTTTAAAGGATCTTGATCGACTCGAGCTTTAGCTGATTCTTCATCAAGTTTTAACCGGGAAAGTTTGGTGTAATCATTGAATTTAGAAATGTCATAATATACATTACCTTGTACTTCATAGGCGTACCCTTTTTCCAAAAGAGTTTCAACCAGTTCAATCATTTCAGGTATAAGTGAAGTTGCTCGAGGAGTAATGTTGGGCCTATTTATATTTAAATCATCAATCACATGCCAATACTCTTCTATTTGTTTATCAACAAGTTCCCATGGATTAACTTTTTGTTCTCGTGCTCTTTTCTCAATTTTATCTTCTCCTTGATCTGCGTCATCAGTTAAATGACCCACATCTGTAAAGTTTTGAACATGAAATACATTATACCCTTTATACCGCAAATATCGAATCACCACATCCCAGGAACTATAAGTTCTTGCATTCCCTATATGTACATCATCATAAACGGTTTGACCACATGTATAGATTTTTACAGTATCTTCTTCGAGAGGGGTAAAAATTTCCTTCTCTCTTGTCATTGTATTATAGATTTTGAGCATGACTAAGAAAAGTATAAAGAAATATAATAATTTTATGGAGTTTGAATTTAATTGTAAAATTGATAAAAATAGAAATTAATTTTTTATTTCTATATACGCTTCAATTATCTGATTATCTATTTTGATTTTCTTAACACCCTCCTTACCTTCAACAGTATTAAATATATTATCTGCTTGTATCAATTTTTTAATTTTTTCTCCATGATATTTAAGTGATTCTAGAATTTCAGTACTACTTGTAGTTAAAAATAGATCAATTCTATTTCTTATTGATAAGTTTAATTTTTTTCTATAGTTGTTTAAATGTCTAATCAGATTTCTCGCAATACCTTCAAGTTTTAATTCTGATGTAATTTCTGTATCGAGTTCGACTATTAAATCATTCTTGTCCCCAACCTCAATTTTCACATTTCTCACATTTATAGCCCCTGCAATGACTTCTAAATACTCTTCTTCAAGAGTTGCTCCTCTTAATATTAATTTCTGTAAAACTTGTCTTATAGGAATTTTAGATTCTTCTCTTAATTCTAATGATCTCTTTACAATTTCTCTTGATAATTCCATTTTCTCATGTATCCTCAGATCGATTGGTTTATCATCAAATTCAGGCCAAAACTCTAAATGAACAGAATTTGAATGGACAAATCCTCTTTCTTTTAATTTTTGATATATCATCTCAGCTATAAACGGCGTTAGAGGAGCTAGTAATTTTGATAAATTCGAAAGAATATATGATAATGTATTCATCGCAGATGATTTTTCCTGTATATCTTCACTCTTAAACCGCTCTCTACTGTTTTTAACATACCACGTTGAGAGATCTTCAACAAAATTATAGAATAGCCTACTTACTTCTGCAGTATCATAGTCATCCATTCGTTCCGTTACTTCCCGAATTAAGACGTTCATTAGACTTATAATCCATTTATCTAAGATATTATTTGAAAGGTGTGAATAATTTGTTAGATCGTTGGTTTTAATCATTGAGTAGAACCGCAGAACGTTTATTAACAACAAATTGAATCTTCGAAAAACCTGTTTTACTATTTCTTCTTTAAAATTTAGATCTTGAGCTCTCATCAACTGTGAAGATAAAAGATAGATTCTCAAAGCATCTGCTCCATATTTTTCAATCATTAAGTTGGGATCGGGGAAATTTCTTTTTGATTTAGACATTTTAGTACCGTCTTCAGCGAGTATGATACCATTTACTACCACATTTTTAAAAGGAATATCATTAAACAAAAGAATTGATATTACATGCATATAATAAAACCACGCTCTCACCTGTCCAATGTACTCTGAAACAAAATCGCTTGGAAAATTATTATTAAACCATTCTACATTTTCAAAGGGATAATGTTTTGCAGCATATGGCATTGAACCTGATTCTAACCAACAATCAAAAACTTCCGAGATACGATTCATAGTTTTACCACAATTTGGGCACTTAAGATGGATTTCATCGACGATATGTCTATGCAAATCCAAATCATCAGGGACTTCATCGATTGCACACTCTTGTAATTCTTTAATAGAACCAATCACTTTAACGGTTTTACAGTCCGGACATTCCCAGATTGGCATTGCTGTAGCCCAAAATCGATTTCTAGAAATACACCAATCAGGAGCGGTTTCAATTATGTTTTGATATCTTTTGGAAACTTCTTTCGGATACCAATTGATGTGATTGTTGGTTTCTAAGAGTCGTGGTTTTATTTGTTGAACATCTATAAACCACGCATCAAGGGCATTATAAATAAGTGGTGTATCGCATCTATAACAAAATGGATATGAATGGGTGTAGTCTTCTGAATCGAATAAAAGATTTCTTCCTTCCAAATCCTCTAAGACTTCTTTGTCTACATCTTTAAACCATAGTCCAATCCAATTTTTCGGACCACTCACTAAGAGTCCTTGCTCATCAATATGTTGAATTATTGGTAAATTATATTTTTTAATCATTTCATAATCAAATTCACCATAAATAGCCATGTGAATAATGCCTGTTCCTTCATCTGATAGTACATCTTCTCCACCATCTATAACTATATAACCTTTATCGTTTGTATCTGTGAATATTGGATATAATGGTTCATATTCTTTACCAAGTAATTCTCTTCCCTTAAAAGTTTCAATGATTTTATAGTCGTTTTTAATGATATCCAATTTATTTTCAATCAAAATTAGAAATTCATCACCAACTTTTATTTTGATATAGTTTTCTTCACTATTTATAGCTAAAGCAACGTTTCCAATCAAAGTCCAGGGTGTTGTAGTCCAAGCTAGAAGAAATGTGTTTGGATCTTCTTTTAATTTGAATTTAGCAGTTATAGATTGTTCTGTTACATCTTTATAACTATTATCCATTGAAATCTCAAAGTTAGAGAGGGGAGTTTCGCACCGTGGACAATAATACAATACTTTTTTGCCTCTATACACAAATCCTTCAGTAAATATCTTCTTAAAAATGTACCACACGGATTCCATGTATGTATTATCCATAGTTTTATAAGAATTATCAAACTCTATCCACCTACCCATTCGTTCTACAGTATTTTTCCATTCACTAGTATACCAGAGTACTTTTGAACGACAAAATTCATTGAAATTTGCAATCCCCATCTTAAAAATTTCATTTTTCTGTTTCAAATTAAGAGCTCTTTCACAGATACTTTCAATTGGGAGACCGTGACAATCCCAACCCCATCTCCTCTCACAACGGTATCCTTTCATTGTCCAATATCTGGGAAATAGATCCTTTGTTACAAAACTTAATATATGACCATAATGAGGTAATCCAGTTGCGAATGGAGGTCCATCATAGAATATATAAGATTTATTCGCTGGATTTTGCTCCACACTTTTTTCAAAGATTCGATTATGATTCCAAAATTGGATGAGTTCTATTTCTTTTTCATTATAAGACATATTTTTTCACCATATCTTTAGATCTCAAATGTTCTAAAATTTTATAAAAAATATTTGTTTAAATTTTAAAGATTTAAATCATGGTCCTTGCTATTCATGAAGCAGGATGTGGGAAAAAGGCTACGAGAATCTACTTCATGAAGAGAATAATTTACCTAATAATAATAATGGATGTGATTATAACTATATTTTCTAGTGATTTTAAGGAATTAAAATATTCACTCATAGCATCCACATCCATGTTTATATTATAAATAAGGACAGCAAATTTTAAAAACATGATGGTGGTTTAACCTAATTTGTTATATCACAAAGAATAACAACTATTCTTAAGCTCAAATATAAAAAAAATGAATTTATCAGATAAGTATAATTCATTCAAATCATATTGAATAATTCTAAAATTAAGAACTTTAAGGTGAATTAATGAGGTCTATTGAATCCAAGATTAAACGTGTCATAGTAGGAAAAGTTGAACCTGATGAAGATATAATTGATTCAATAATCGAAATGATAAATAACTATAATATTAAATCGGGCCTAATTAATTGTATAGGAGCTTTAAAAAAATTTACCTTGGGATATTTTGATTTTAATTCAAAAGAATATTTGAGGAAAGAATTTGGCGAGTTTGTTGAATTAGTTTCATGTATGGGAAACATATCATTTAAGGATGGAGAACCAATAGTTCACCTCCACGCTTCTATAGGCACAAAAGATTATACGATATTAGGGGGTCATTTATTCCAACCAAGTATAGTCTCAATAACCGGTGAAGTATATATCTTTGAAATAGATAAAAAATTAAACAGAACCGAAGATCTTCAATTTGGCTTAACTCTTTTGAATATTTAATAACGGGTACATATAAAATGGTAGAAAAAAAGATTGATTTGAAATTAGCACTCCTAGGAGATCCCGCTGTAGGAAAAACGTCTTTAATTAATCGTTATACAGAAGAGGGTTTTAAAGAAAATTATCAACCCACACTAGGAGTTAATATTGTAATGAAAAAATTGAAAATTGAGGAAATAGAAGCTCAACTCGCCATTTGGGATATTGCAGGTCAAGATAAATCTGACTTAACCCGGAAGATGTTTTTTGAAGGATGCACGGGAAGTCTCCTTGTGTATGATATAACAAGATCATCAACCTTTGACAGAATTCAATCAAAATGGCTTGAAGATTTTAAGAAATTTGCACGACCAGATGGAGTCTATATTTTAATTGGAAATAAAATCGATTTAAAGAATTTAAATGCTGTATCTACTGAAAAGGGTCAAAGATTAGTCGAAAAAATTCAAGCAAGCGATTTCATTGAAGATAGTGCAAAACTTGGGGATAATGTTGAAACTACTTTTAAAAAACTAGTTATTCAAGCATTAAGTAATTTTGACATAAATCTTGAATTAAAATAATAGCCAGGTAATTTATAGATAATATTGATTTTTAATATAATATATATAGAAATTAAGTACAGATGATTGGAGACTATAAGGGAGAAGTGAAGTATAACGTTATCACAGCACTTTTTCAGGCTTATCATGATATACTTGATTATGATGGAATGAAATCCATTTTAAAAGAAGCCGAAATGCTCCATTTAAAAAATATACGAGATGAGGATCAAAATCAATATTTAGATTTTTTTTCTTTTAAAAAAATTATTTCTGCCCAAAATTGTTTATTATATGATTCTTCAATGCTGTTGTTTGAAATTGGAAAGAAGTTTTCTTTTTATTTATTCCCTTATGGTAAAAACTTTGAAGAAATCATTCAAGAAATTAATTCTACTATAATTACAGATTGGAAAGTTGAAATTTTAGAAAGGAGCAATGATTTAATTACAATTTCAGTTCAAAAGTGCATTTTTTGTTCTGAGATTGGAGTTCCATGTGATTTGTTCAAAGGATTTTTGGTACATTCATTAGAGAAGGCATTACCTTCAGAATTTAATGTCCTATATTATGGAGACAGAGAGAATGTAGATCATCCAGATCATAATACCTTTATTTTGAAATTGAAAATTGAGAAAAAATATTAAATAGACTCTCAACAAAATATAAATTGCAGAAGATCGATAGAAGAAATCTTTATTATCGTTTGAACCTGAGAAGACATTATATACTTTTCAGGTTCTCAAATCTATAATTATTGATAGAAGAAAATATTATAAAGATAAAAGTCAAATTACAAATTAATCAATCTATTAAAATTGATACACTTTTATATCCAAGCAAAAATACAGAAAATTCAAAATGACGGTAGAAAAGCCTAAGGAATTACGCGAATTTGTATTTAAAATTGTTATTTTGGGGAATGCAGCAGTAGGTAAAACCTCTTTAATTAATCAGTTTGTTGAAAAAGCATTTAAAGAGGATTACAAGCCAACCTTAGGAGCAAATATCATCAGAAAAGACGTTGATATTGATGGGGAAGATGCTCATAGTAAAATCAGATTGATAATGTGGGATTTAGCCGGACAAGAAAAGTATAGCGTTATTCGATCTATGTACTTCCAGGGATGTGAAGGGGCATTACTAGTGTATGATGTTACTAGGTATAATACTTTTGAAAGTATAAAATCTAAATGGTTGAGAGATTTTAAGAAATATATCAGAAAAGAAAGTGTGTATATCTTAATTGGAAACAAAACTGACTTGAGTGATCAACGGGTAGTCCCTACTGAAAAGGGAAAAGAGTTAGCAGAAAATATTAAGGCTAATCATTTTATTGAAACAAGCGCAAAATTAGGAGAAAATATAGAAGAGGCTTTTCTGCTTTTAGTAAAGCAAATCTTAAGTAACCATGGTGTAAATCTTTAACAAATTTTAATAGCCTGAAAAAACTCTTTTTTGTATCATTATATATATCCTAACTTATTCAGAAATTCTTATATAGAGAGGTTGTTATGAAAGATATTTCTCACACAGTTTCTAAAGCGCCAAAATCAGGTATTAGAGCGCTTTTTGATCTTGCTGCAGGTCGTTCAGATATTATTAGTTTAGGTATTGGTCAACCAGATTTTCAAACTCCTGATATAGTTATACAAGGAAATATTGATGCTTTAAAAAAAAAGATTACACATTATGCTCCGACAAGGGGAGTACCAGAGTTACTAAAACTAATAGAAAATAAACTGAGAAAATCAAATAATATCCAAGTTAAATGGGAAGAAAATATCATACTCACAAATGGTGGTAGTCACGCAATTAGCCTGGCTTATGCTTCCATATTTAATCCGGGGGATGAACTAATCATTTCTTCTCCTAATTTTGTGTCATATTTTTACTGTGGACTTTTTTATGGTGTAAAAGTTATTGAAGTAGAGAGGAGGGAAGATTTTTCACCTAACATTGATGGAATAGAAAAAGCAATAACAGATAAAACAAAAGCATTACTACTTAACACCCCTAATAATCCTACGGGTAATGTGTTAAAAATAAATGAATTAAAGAAGATTGTAGATATTGTAATAAAAAATGATTTATATTTGATTACTGACGAGGTGTATGAAAACTATATATTTGAAGGATTAAAACATACCAGTCCCGCTTCCTTAAATGGAATGTTTGAACGTACTATTACAATTAACGCGATGTCAAAACTCTTCTCTGCTACAGGATTTCGATTAGGTTATGCTGTGGCTTCAGCACAAATCATTGATTTAATGGAAAAATATCTCCAATATACTGTTGCAGGAACGAACCACGCTGCTCAATATGGATTCATTGAAGCTTTGAAAATGGATATAGAATTCTTCACTAAAGTATGGAAAAGTTTTGATAAACGACGATTATTTGTCTATAACCGATTAAAAGAAATAGGTTTTGATGTAGTAAAACCTCTCGGGGCTTTTTACATAATGCCCTCCACTAACAATTTCAATATAAGTGGGTTACAGTTCTCTCAAAAAATAATGAAAGAAAAAGGTGTAGCTATTGTACCAGGCTCAATTTTTGGAGCCTATTCAGAGGATATGATCAGAATTTCATATGCAACTGAATTAAAAAAACTTGAAGAAGCTATGAATAGAATTGAACAATTCGTTAAAAATTTGTAAAAAACATAAAAGATAAATTAATATTAAAAATGAGATTAGTATTATGATTAAAATTTTAACAAACGTATGGTATCCCGTCGAGAAAAGTGAAGACGTTGGTAAAAAATATTTGGAAATTGAAAAGGTATTTCCTTTCCCTCCGGTTATAAAACCTGTAACACCCTGGGAAACTTGGGCAACTAAATATGGTTTAAAAGGATCAGGGATATTCGAAGTAGAAGATGACAATTTTGAAGAAGGAATAAATTATTTTGCCCGACGTTTGACTATGTATGCTAATGATATAGAAGGATATAAATTCGAGATAGCAGCTTCAGTCACAAGTAAGAAAGCAAGGACTTTGATTGGTAAAGAAATATCCGAATTTCTACTTCCAGAAGAAGATTAATACAAACAAATTATCGAAAAAAAGTATATCTTTTTTACCATTTAAAAAATTTGGATTTATTATAGATCATAACAGTCCAGCATATGAATTCAATGATGAAACAAAAATGAGTTATTGGGATTTATAGAACTAATACCATACATGAAAATTAAAACTGAATAATAAAATTTGGATAATTAAAAATAAAGAAATGTAAATTATTGATTCATTTCTCAATTATTTGTAAAAATCAGCTTGAGATTCTTTAAGATTGCGGGTTTCTGATATTTGTTTTGCAATATGTTCATATCTATCTACAATTTCTTTAGGTAGAGTTGATTTTATTTTTGAAAGTGAGAATTCAAAATGTTTATTCTCAATCTTCTCAAGATTTTCCATTTTTTCTCTAATAGCTTGCATACCTGCTTCACGACACACATTTTCTAGATCTGCACCGCTATATCCCACCGTATTTTGAGCTATATTTTTTAACGATACATCTTCAGCTAAAGGCATATTTTTTGTATGCACTTGTAATATTTTTAAACGCGCTTCATAGTCTGGATCCTTTACAAATATTAAACGATCAAATCGTCCTGGTCTTAAAAAGGCGGGATCAACTATATCTGGACGGTTAGTGCTTGCTATAATAACAATTCCCTTTCTATTTTCAATTCCATCCATTTCAACTAAAATTTGATTTACGATTGATGCAAATGTATGTGTGCTTTCATTGGTCCCTCTTCCTGAGGATATAGCGTCAATTTCATCAAAATAGAGTATTGAAGGTGCTGCTTGTCGGGCTTTACGAAATATTTCTCTAATAGCTCTTTCACTCTCTCCTACCCATTTAGAAAAAATTTCTGGACCTTTAATTGCAATAAAATTTGATTGACTTTCATTAGCAATTGCTTTGGCTAATAAGGTTTTTCCACAACCTGGTGGTCCAAAAAGGAGAATTCCATTTAAAGGGCGTATTCCTGCTTTTTCATAAAGCTTGGGATACTTCAAAGGCCATTCCACAGCTTCTTTTAATTCTTGTTTAATCTCTTCTAATCCACCAATATCTTCCCATCCCATATCTGGTATTTCAACCAATACTTCTCTCATGGCAGAAGGTTCAACCATATTGGTCGCTTTAACAAAATCTTCATCTTTAATATTTAAATCTTGTATAATTTCACTTGGGATTGGCTCATCTAAATTAATTTTTGGTAAAATCCTCCTCAATGAGAACATCGCAGCTTCTCTGCATATTGCCATAATATCCGCTCCTACAAATCCGTGAGTTATTTCAGAATAACCATCTAAATCTACATCATCTTCGAGCGGCATCCCTCTAGTGTGTATTTGGAAGATCTCTTTTCTCCCTTTTACATTAGGAACACCAAATTCGATTTCTCTATCAAATCTTCCTGGTCTTCTTAGAGCCTCATCAATTGCATTAATCCTATTAGTAGCTCCTACACATATAATTTCACCTCTGCCACGTAGACCATCCATTAATGAAAGTAATTGTGATACTACACGTCTTTCGACCTCTCCAGATGTATCTACTCTTTTTGGTGCAATGGAGTCAATTTCATCAATAAAAATTATAGACGGAGCATTTTCTTCAGCTTCTCTAAATATTTCACGGAGTCTACCTTCACTTGCCCCATAAAATTTACTCATAATTTCAGGGCCATTAATCGTAATAAAATTTGCATTTGATTCTTGGGATACGGCTTTTGCCATTAAGGTTTTACCTGTACCTGAAGGACCATAAAATAATACTCCTTTTGGCGGATCAATATTCAATCGATGGAATAACTCAGGATGTTTCAAAGGTAATTCTACCATTTCTCGAATTCTTTGAATTTCATCAGTTAATCCACCTACATCATCATAAGTAACAACTCCCCCTGAAACATTTAATACAGCGACTCTTTTATTTACTTTTATTAAGGTATCACGAGTTATTTTTACTACTTTATCAGCCGGTTTTAAATTTTCAACTATCAATCTTAGCGTTCCTAAGGTTGTTCTCTTTCTTCCACTCAGCTGAAACATCTTCATAATTTCAGACATTGGATTTTCTCCGTCATCTCTTTGAACAAAAGTCCCTAAAACATCAACAACATCCCCTATAACTACAGGTTTGTCAATTAATTTACTTTTAATAGCATCAGCTTGTCGTTTAAGATCAATATTTGGTCTTGTGGGTGTTAATTCAATTTCAATGGCAGGATACACTTTTGCAAGTTGCAAGGAAACATATTCACCAATCGTTGCTCCTGCATTAAGGCGTTGAAGCCCATCTAATCTTATTATTCCCTTTCCTCTATCATTAGCACTTGAAACCGCGATGCCAGTAGTTTTTTTCTTTCCTCTAATCTCAATTATATCTCCTGTACTTAAGCCTAAATTAAACATTACATCTTGATCAATATAGCATAAGGAGCGTCCACTACGACTTTTTTCCAATCTTTCAATTCTTAACTTGGTCATTTTTCTTTCTTCTGTCATTTTTAGGAATAATAGGAAAAAGTTATTCAATTAAAATATCTAAATACAAGTATTTAAATTATTAATGCTTTATTTTCTTTTGCCTTAATTTTTATAAAATTTTTTTACATAAACTTATCAGAGATTTTAATTGTTAGGTTTGATTCAAGGTATTTTTTGAAAGCTGTAACAATTTCAAGTTCCTTAAGAGCTTTATTTTTATAGAGTTTTACAAATATCTTCCGGGTTTTAATAATTTTTTTTTTCAATGGCAAAAGCTTAGGGTTTTGCAAAAGTTTTCCCACATAAATTCTAGTTATTTTATCCAAATTTTGATTATCCCAATTCAATGAATCTTCTAAATTCCTTTCTTTTTGTAATTTCTTTTGTGATTCATTTAATTTTTTTATCAATCCATCTACTATAACTTCAACTTCATTGTGTAAATCCTTGATTCGAGATAAATCAATTTTTACTGTCGGGTAATCCCATTTATATTTTCCAAAATCATCAAATTTCATTTGAATATTGCCTATGATTTCATTCGGAATTGGTTCTCCTCTAGTTTTATTCCATATTAAGCATATTTCAAAAGGAGTGGAGATGTAGATAATAAAAAAGTTTATATTAAAATTATCAGCAAGAATCTTCAAATCGTGCCTCATACTTGAGAAATAATTCAGATCATCACTGATTACTACATTACCTTTACTTAATTCGTTACTTATTTCTGCTAAATTTCTTTCCCTAACAATTGGCTCGAGATTATAGTCAAACTTGTCAGGAGCCATTGCGCGGCGAATAATATCGGGATCTATTATTCGAATAGAAAAATTGGTAAACCTTTCTTTTAATATCAGTTTTAATTTTGTAGCAAAAGTAGTTTTACCTGATGCTGGTAATCCCGTTAAACAGATTAAGAAGTTTTTATTTACCAACTTTATTCTCAATTGACTATTATATATAGATACTATTTATTAGCTCTTTTTTTTCTTTCCTTGAAAAAGTTTTAATCTCTAATTCACGCTTCATTGCTTCCTTTCTATTTGTAAAGGTCTCAAAATATTTCAATTCAAGATGCTTTTTTCCTCGACAAAATTTAGCACCTTTTCCACTTCGATGTTCATTCCATCTTCTATAGAGATTGTTTGTATATCCTGTATAAAATCTCTTTTTTCCATTCTTCGCGATTGTTTCTAATATATAGACGTAAAAAACGGGCAAAAAGTCTTCACTAAGTGACAAATTACTATTGTCTTATTTATTTTTTTAGTTATTCTCCATAAATTTATACCAATTATAATCAATTTTTAACCCAAAGACAATGAATCCTAATAACTTTTGATTGATTAAGTTAAGAACAACTAAATTTTTATTGATAAATGATATTATTTTATTAATAAGGTTATTTTTTCTGGTTTTTTCCCCCAGATCTATTAATGATACAATCATAGAAAAAAATGCCAACAGGTATCTTTTTAATTAAGTGGGATGAGGTTATTGGTGGAACTGTTTATATGAGATACCCAGAAACCTTAGAAATTCCAGATCCAATTGTACAACAAATAACTATCTCCCATAATTTTACAGAGTCATATATAATTACCGAAGAAAAACAATGGAACTCTGTTTCTTATTATAATGATAATAAAGAGATGATAATTGTTTTAGTATTAAGTCGATATGATGATGGGAATGATTTTATCCCCCCCAATTCATCTCTGCTTGAGGAATTTAATAGAGAATTAGATAAAGAAATTACTGAAGAAAACTTGAAGATCAGGTTAGAAACCTTATTTAAGAGTAGTTTAGATGCTTATCGAACGATAGAAGCAGTTATGACAAAACTAAGTAAAGAAGTAGCGTATTTAAGAACAAAGGAATATGATTATGAAGTGAAATTCGGCGTAATATTAAAATCTGATCACTTATCTGTGAAAGGTAAAATTTTATTTTTATTAACGATTAATGATGGCCTTAGTTTTGAAGATCTAAAAAAATCTGTAAAAACAAGTACAGTATGGTTAAGAAATGTACTAGAAACACTTATGAAGAATAATATCATAGGCTTTAATTCTCAGAAAGACGTTTATTATATTCAAATATGAATAAATACACGAGTATATCCTGTAAAATATGCATACAAAACACCCAAACCTCAATTTAACAATTTCGATTACGTATTTTGAAATCAGGACTTCTCCTTTCGCTGATAATATTTAGATAATATCTATGTATTATTACTGTTCAATAATGATGATTTTCAATCATTAATTATGTCGGGTTATTTAAAGGGAAATAGAAACCTAAGTGAATTCAAATCTTTATCTCATACTAAAATAAGATTTCAGACTCCTTTGATTTTACGGATGTATGGTGCACTAAATAAAGTAAATATGAGAAAAGAAAATAGGTATATACTCTGTAATTTCCTTGATCAACATAGCGACCAAATAGACCTTGATGAAAATGTTTATGAAAGCAATAATCAAAAAACATTAAACCAATTATTCCTATTAGCTTTCAACAAAGCCAAGGAATACAAATTAATTGAAGCACTATACAAGGAATATCTTAATTCAATTGATGCGATTAATAGTAAAATAACCATTTAATGTTTAATCCTATTCTTCCCTCCCCTTATTCTTTAAAGAAGAAAATCTACAATACTATAACTTCAATTCTGTTATATAGGGTTAAGTATTAAAAATAGAAAAAAAATTAAATAAATGTTATATCTTGATATTCAGAATCTCCAATATCTTTTTTCGCTACACCGAGATCCCTAACTTGCTGATTAAGTTTTAAAACAGCTTCCCTCACAATTTCTTTCTTTTTTGCTCCAGTGCAGACTATGCGTCCTGTGCTAAAAATTAAAAAAACTGTTTTAGGATCTTGCATTCTATATATAAGTCCAGGAAAAACTTCTGGTTCATACATAGCATACTCCATCACGATAGCAGCCATGTTTAAATCAATATTAGTGTGTAGATCCCCAGAAGCTACTATATTCTGAATGGTAATTTCGGGATTGGATACTTTTATGCCTGCCTTCCTGATATTCTTTACGACTTTGTCAACAACTCGTTCTGCTTCTGCTGCCTGCCTTAATCCTGTCACAACCATTTTTCCCGTTGAGAAAATTAAGATAGTGGCACGTGGTTTTTCGATACGCATTACTAGGCCAGGGAAACGTTCTGGGTTATATTCTACATCGGCATGACGTCTAGCTATTTGATTGAGATCTATTTTCTCTGTAATCTCCACCACAACAGTTGCTACTACATTTTCAATCTTGTAATCTAAGTCGGTTTCAAAATCATATTCCCCTTGGGGTTCTTCACCCTCTTCTTCCATCTCATCTTCAAAATCATCTTCAAAATCTTTTTCTTCATCGGACATAATAATTTTATCGTGATTTGTGATTTGAAAATTAAAAAACTGAAAACAATCTTTTTTGTATGGTTCTTTTGTTAATTGTATTTAAATAAATCCTCCTTTATAAAGGTGGTAGATTTAAAAAAGACTCATGCTATAATCATCAAATTTGGGGGATCATTAAAAGATTTATAATAAAGAAAATTAGTAAAATATTTTCCATTCACTGTGTTTTAGAAATTTTGTCTAAAATTCGTTTTGTCAGCTTAATAAAAGCTTCTTCAACATTCTGACCGGTCTTAGCTGATGTTAGAAGTAAATCCGTATTATTCTCTTTAGCATAATTACTTGCTTCCATGTCTGTTATTTTTCTTTGCCCTTCTAAGTCAGATTTGTTCCCTATTAATAAAATCGGCTGTTCTCCTCTTGTTTCTTTAAAACTTTCAATCCAATCGTTGAGTTTATCAAAAGTTTGCCTATCAGTTAAATCAAACATTACCAAGGCACCATTGGCCCCTTCTAAATATAGTTTTCTTAGGGACTTAAAAGATTCCTGGCCTCCTAAGTCCCAGATTTGAGCAGATACACCGTTACCATCGACTTCCATGTCCTTTTTTAGTAAATTAACCCCTAACGTTGCTTTGTATGACTCTCTAAATTTATTCTCAATATATCTATATACAAGTGATGTTTTTCCAACGTTTTTTTCGCCCAAAAGTGTTATTTTTATTATATACTTAGGTTCTTCTTGCATTGCTTATCACATGGCGTATAAACTTTAAATTTTGTTTATATTCAAAATATAGTGTACAGTTATTAAAAATTATCTAATTCAATTCTATTAATCTTTTTGTGTTAAAACCACCATGAACTCACAAAAATTTTGTCCCGTTTGCAGACTACACCCAACCTCTTGAGCAAAGCAGTGCTGATCACTTAATTTTTCCACTATTCCTGCTAGTAAACCCGCTTCAAATGAACAAAAACTTCCTGTTGCTTTAATTCCTTTTTTTACTAGATCTTTAATGGATGAATGGTCTTTCATTTTCAGTTGAATGACTTCTTGGGTTGCTTCTGTAATTTCAACTTCACCAAGGTTAAACTGAGAAATTATGTCTTTTAACTCATTTGGAATTTGATTTATGTCCTTGACCTGTTTAACCTTTAATGTAGTCCCTAATTCATGTCCAAGATAATAAAAAATCGCTTCAAGTTGATGACCTAAAGCTAATAAGGCCCCAACCTTCATATCTCCAATAGATTTACCATCTTTTAAATTTTTTCTCATTTGAGCTAAAATTTTAGAAAGTAATTGTCTGTCCATAATCTTTCACTTTCCCTCTTGCTTTTTAATATTCTATTTCTTATTATTTTGCTTATTTTTTTTCAAATTTATTATAATTAACTTGATTTCTCATAATTTTACTGATGAGATGAATGCGTATAAAATCGCATCAATTATTTCCTCTTCTGCAATATTTACTGATAACTTTTTATCTGCTATTATCAATGTTGGTACTGAAGTTATTCGATATTCTTGAGTAAAGTGTCTATTTTCTTCAAGATCGATAGAAATTTTCTCAATTCTTAATTTTTTCCCAAACATGGAAATGTTTATTCTTTTTAGCATTTCCGATATAGGAGCACACGGTGCGCAGTGAGTCGATGAAAAAAACAAAATTTTCGGATAGCTCTGGTCAACAGCATCATACATTTTTTAGGCTTCTTTGTATTTGTTATATAAATTCTTTATTATTGCTTGAAATGCTTCATATACACCTGATCCCGTTTTAGCTGAAGTTTGAAAATACCCTAAGAAACCTCTTCCTTTCACAATTTCTTGAATTTTTTCATTCTCAGTATCTTCTTCTTTTACTAAATCAATTTTATTTCCAAATAACACGATAGGAAGGTCTCCTACATGACTTTTAATATCCTCATGCCATTCAGGAATTTTATTGAAACTTTCTTCATCAGTATGGCTAAAAACAATAATAGCTGCTTTCGAACCCTTATAAAACGTAGGGCGCATGAAGTCAAATTCGCGTTGACCCGCTATATCCCAGAAGAACAATTTACAATTATTTCCTTCAATATCTTCATCATATTTACTAAATTGTGCTCCTATTGTTTTAATATAATCTTTTTCAAAACTACCTTTGGTATATTTTTTAATTAGGCTTGTCTTTCCAACGGCTCCATCACCGATGACTATGATCGTCAACAATTATATATTGAAGACAGTGATCTTGAAGACAAACCCTTTTGAAGCATCATCATTTCCCATATATTTCACTCTGTAGAATTTTATTAAGATTTATTTGGTTATTTGTGTATTAAATTCAAAACCTATAAGTTATATTTTCTTTATTTATTTTTATTTGTTATTAATTTATATTAATAATATCAACTCGTTTTAAATATTTATATTGGGATAAATGCCTCAAAATTTAGATGATATGCAGTTTTGTAGGAACTGTCAGATGAATGTGTTTCCTACAAGACCAGAATTCAACACTAAAATATTTGGTATTTTAGCAATCAGTTTTTTAGCAATATTAATAGCAATAACAATAGTATTTCTCTCTATTTTTACTGAATTTATTCTAATTATTTTTTTCATGTGGGGATTTATAATCTTTAATCCCTATCTGCTATATTTTATTGCTCAAAAAAAGAATAATTGTCCAAGATGTTATTATGTTGTTGATGAGAAAAATTTGGAGTATCGACCATTTGGTGAAAAAGAACCCAAAATATTTAATCTCACAATCCCACAAAAAATAAACCATAATTGGTATTGTCCATACTGCGGTAAATCCTTGACTGAAGGAGCTAATTTTTGTACTTCCTGCGGAAAAAAATTTGAAATTCAAAGGTAATTGAAATTATGAGCGTTTTAGAAAGAATAGAGAGACTTGTTGTAGATTTGAATAAAAAAAATCTGAAGATTGCAGTTGCTGAATCTTGTACAGGTGGATATATTTCACATATGGTAACAAATATTTCAGGAGCCTCTAAAGTTTTTGAAAGAGGAATCGTCTGTTATAGTAATCAAGCAAAAATTGAATTACTGAATATAAAACCAAAAACCCTAGAAATTCATGGTGCAGTATCTAAAGAGGTTGTAAAACAGTTAGCATCTAACATTAAAAAGCTTTCAAATGTAGCAATAGGGATTGGAGTTAGTGGTATTGCGGGACCAACTGGTGGTACTCCAGAAAAACCTGTTGGTACAGTCTATATTGGTTTTTCAACAAAGAAAGAAACTATTATTAAAAAATTTAATTTTAATACCACTAGAATAGAGTTTAAAAAAAGGGTTTTAGAGAAAATTTTAGATTATTTAGAGGAAAATACGTGATATGAACTTAAAGGTTAACTAAGGGTATATTCCACATATAATCATACTACTTTGCCGTTTTCCATCACAATTCTTTTGGAATTATCCTTATATTCTACAGTAATATTAGCTAAAGGGGCTGTAACAAAATCCCAATGCATTTGGGAAGCTGAGGTACCTCCGAATGATTTATTAAATCCAAAAGCGACATGCACACTTCCATTTATTTTCTCATCTGTAAGAATATATCCAATTGCTTTAGTAATTACTGGATTACATCCTATCCCAAGTTCACCTACATTGTACGTTCTTAGGGTTGGAAGATTGTTTAGTCTATCAATATCTTCAGCTTGCTTGAAAGCCTTTATCAAGATGTCTAAATTAGAATCTGCCGTAATTTTATCAAGGATTAATTTTCCCTCTTTGAAATAAATTTCTACATTTTTTAAAATTTTATGGGTTAATCGTTCTTTAGTTAGGGGAATAAATATCTTCCCTTCTCCTTCAGTCTCATTAGGAGGAAAAAAGACCTCACCTGCAGGTAAATTACCACCTATATCACCTAAGGCAATTTGCTCTTCTGATAGAATTCCATTGTCAAGATTTTTCGGGCGATTCTCTACGGAGACCCAAAAGTCTGTACCATTACTATCATTTACATAAACTCTCTTAGCGTTTTCAAACTTTTGACCGATATCCGTGACGATGTTTGTCATTTTCTCAGTCGGAATACTCATTCCTTCAACTATAAATTTCTCAAAGAGATCATAATTAATATTATAGAATTTAGCTGCTTTTTTTGAAGGCCAGGCCGCATAACACCATTTCTTTCCAGGGGCATATTCCTCTTTAAATCCATATATTATATCTTTATATGGTGCTACAGCTTTGGTATACGCATCTAATTTTTCTTTTGGTGCTTTATTTCGAATTGATGGATCTTCAAGCGGTTCAATTACAATGTATGAATCCATTTTTTCTATTAACTTTAAGTAATGCATAGGAGTTTTTTCAATAGTACTAGGTTTTATTAAATTATCTTGGAAAATTGATTCGTCATAATAATCACTTGTAGAAGTTATATGGGGAATCCCTCCTTTTCTAAGAACGCTTAGTCCTATTTCTTCTAATAATTCATGAGCATATAAACCCCCTTTTATAAGAACATATTCCCCTTCTTTTTTAATGCCTATGTAATTAGCGATATTATCAGCGCATAACTTGATTTTTGATTTATTAATCATGAATTATATTATTAAAATAAACATAATAATTCTTCTTGTTTAAATATCTCCCGTTTAAAAGAGTAAAATCAATTAAAAAAAGCTTCAAAATCTTGACAAAGAGTTTATTAAAACTAGTTGTTTTATTAAATTTATTGTATGAATTACTTTCTTACCAGCTCTACTAATATAAAAAAATTAAATATCATTCAGAATGGTTGTTCGAGAAGCAGGGTTAATTTTTAGAGGTTTCAACTTAGTTAAGAGGAGTTACCATAAAAGCACTAAAGGAAAGATAGATGCAGATCTGAGAAGTGGACTACTAACAGCTATTAAAAGTTTTGCTGAATCCGCATTTACAAAAGGTTCTGTAGAATATTTTGAAGGAAAAAAGTTCCTTATCGCATTCACTGATTCGGAAATTAAATCAGAAGACGGTATAGAACTTGAAACATTGATATCCTATGTAATACTAGATAAAGAGAAAAAAATGGAAAAATACATGCAGAAAATTATTCTTCCACTATTGAAAAAAGTAATTAGTGAATTTATGAGATTTCATAAAGGGAAAAATCTATCGGAAGTTACCCAATTTAGGGGATTTAAAGATACACTAGACGAAATTTTCGGTACAGATACTCAGACTGTTGATCAAAAACTTAAAGGAATATTTACAGAAGAAAAAAAAGAAACTACAAAGAAAAAAAAATCAATGAAGAAGAAAAAAGAATCATAATGGTAGAAGATTTTCCTCTATTTTGTTTTTAATTTTTTTTCTTTGACTCTTTCAAAAACCAAAATATTAATGGTAAAGCAACAGTAGCATCTGAGATTACTGTTGAATATTTTGCTTTTTCATTTACCTTCCCCCAAGAAATAGCTTCTTTCAATGTGGCTCCACTTAGTCCTCCAGATTCTGGTCGATCCATGGTAATTTGAATGGCATAGGATGCAGAAGTGGGACAAAATTGTAATGATTGCATGATATAATTTTTTGGAACCCCTCCTCCGATAAAACACACTCCTGCTTTTTTAGCATCCCAGGCTAAATCTACCATCTTGAGCATATCCTTAAAGTGGTTTAAGTTTACTTGTTGATGGTTAAATCCAATTTGAAGAGCTAAACCAGAGTCCGTAAAAGCAGGACAGAAGATTGGGATGTCTTTTTTAGCGCAAATATTTAAAATAGATTCAGAATTGTTAGGTAATTGGTTGCCAAGGAATTGTAAAAAAGAACTCACAGTCATCTCATTATCAGGTATCTTTAAATTCGAAACAAAATCTTCTATTCCTTCATATACTTTATTAGGCATTAATACATCATAGATTCTATTCATTTCTGATTTATATAAATCAGAATCATTAAATCCTTTTGCATCTATTTGGTCCCCTTGCAAATGATGATATCCTAAGGCTTCTGCTAAATCGTGAGTTAAATTAGCCCCAGTAGTAACCAGAACATCAATGTATCCCTCCTTAATAAAATCATGTAATATTTTCTGCATTCCTGCGGGAACAAGAGCTCCTGCTAAGCCAAAAAACTTTATGCAATCCTTATCATTTACCATTTCATTATAAATTTCACAAGCTAAAGCTAACCGTTTTGCGTTAAATCCTGAATTCTTTAAAGAATCAATAAGTTCAACAATATTTGTTTCATTAGTAATTTTCAATTGATGTACTTCTTTCAAGTTTTCTTTCAAATCTTTATGAGTCATTTTTAGTTCATAGTTTACTCCTTCTGATAAAATCCATAAATTCAATAATCAATTTAACTGCTAAAATTAAAGTCATTCTATTTTCTAAATCTAAATTGGGAGCAACCTCAACTAAATCAAATCCCACCACATTAAAACTTAAAGCTATTTCCTTAAGGATTTTCCACATCTCTCGGTAAGAAAACCCTCCAGGTATCGCATAACCCGTTCCTGGAGCTATCGATGGATTTAAAGCATCAATATCTATTGAAACATATAACTTTTTAATATTTGATTTGTGATAAAATTCCTTTATTTTATCGATGTAATAATCTATACCATCAATGATATGATAAGCATTAAGAAACTTGAGGTTTTCAGAATTTGCTAGGTTTAATTCCTCAATATCAATATCTCGAGCACCAACTATAATTAAATTTTTATTATTAATATATTCCAAGTCAAAAATTCTATGAGAAAGAGTTGCGTGGGAATAAACCCCTTTATCCCATTCTTGATAAAAATCCAAATGGGCGTCAAAAATTAGAACCCCAAATTCTTCTTTTTTTTCTATCTGATCACCAACAGCTTTAACCACAGGATAAGTACAGAAATGATCTCCACCAATCATAATTGGGATAATATCTTCATTTCCTGTATAAATCTCTTTAAGAAAAGTATCGATTTTCCTTATATTTAGCTCAACACTAGTTGGGATAATCTCAACATTTCCTATATCTGCAGCTTGAAAGTTTGTAATATGAAAACCTAATTCAGTTGTAAATCCAATATCATCTGTAATATTTCTAATGCTATCAGGTGTAATTGAAGAATTTGGTAAATCAGTAGAAGTTAAATAATCCCAAGGTATACCAAAAATAACAAAATGAGTATCATCGTTTATTTCTTCCTTAAAATTAAAAAATCTCATTCTTCAAATCTCACATTTTATCTAAAGTATCAATTCCTAAAAGGTTTAGACCAGTTTTAATTACAATTTGCACACATTTTATTAAAAGCAATCTTGCTCTTTCTAATTGTTTATCTTCAGAAATAACTGGACATTGGCTATAAAATGTATTAAATGTCTGACATAATGTCAAAAGATATTGAGGTATCAAATGTATGTCATATTTTTGGGTTGCTTGTTCTATAATTTCTGGAAAATAATTTAGTTGCTTAATTAAATTTATCTCAGTTTCATGTTGTAACAAATCCCAATTGATTTCTAAATCTATCTTTGCTTCTGATTTCGTAATTATCGATTCTATTCTCGCAAAGCAATATTGTATATAAGGACCCGTTTCT
This sequence comes from Promethearchaeota archaeon, assembly GCA_016839705.1. Taxonomy (GTDB): domain Archaea; phylum Asgardarchaeota; class Lokiarchaeia; order Sigyniarchaeales; family SOKP01; genus Loki-b32. Next base: position 95,428 of record JAEOTR010000023.1, read on the forward strand.
CCTTCAAAGGAAATACTTTCTTTTGGATTAAATACAAAATCAGATTTAAGATTAAATTTTAGAAAGAAAAAGCGTAATGCCCCCATGCCTATAATATTGGCTCTCTTTTTTTTATCTTCTTCAGTAATGTTAGGGTATCTCTCATCTACTTCCTTATATGCAACTTCGAGGACTTCTTCAATAATTTCATCCGCTTCGACAATAGTTCCCTCTCTGCTTTTCATTCTCCCTTCTGGGAGGGAAATCATTCCATATGATAAATGAAAATTATCTCCCTTAAATCCGATCATTTCTAAAACAGTAAATAGTTGCTTAAAATATAAATTCTGCTCATTTGCAACCACATATAAAGACCTATCATAATTAAAATCTTGTTTTTTAAGATATGCAAGGTAAATATCTTGAGTAGGATATAAAGAAGTGCCATCTCTTCGGAGCAAAATTAAATTTGGTAAGTCATGATCTTCCTCTAAATCCGCAAAAATTGCACCATCTACAGTTTTTTTAAATACTCCTCTCTCTAAATTTTCAAATATGATTTCTCTTCCTCTAGTATAAATTTCAGATTCATTATATTCTTTAATGAATTTTAAATCAAAATTTTTAAAGGTTTCTTTGAAACCTTCCAGAGCCCAATTTCTCATTTTCTCCCATAGATTTCGAGTTTCCTTGTCCTCAGCTTCCCATAATCGTAATAATGTATAGGCTTCATTAATTAGATTTTCGTCTTTTTGTGCCATTTCACGGTATTTCAAATAATAATCTCCTGCAAAATGATCAGACTTTTTCGTTGGTTCCTGATTATTTCCCCATTTTTTATACGCCAACATAGATTTGCAAATGTTTATACCTCTATCATTTCTTAAGTTAACCTCAAATACTTCTTGCTTCTTATATTTTAATAGATTTGATATAGAAGTGCCTATTAGTATATTCCGTACGTGTCCTAAATGGAGAGGGTGGTTAGTATTTGCAGAAGGATATTCTATGACAATTCTTAATGGCTTTTTGATTTTTTCACCTAAAACTTCATAAAGCCTTCCATAATCATTTTTCAATTCAAATATATTTTTTAACACAATTGAAGATTTAAGTTTAAAATTCAAATACGGGCCTGTAGCTTCAATTTGTTCAATAAAGTCTGGTAGTGTTAATTCTTTGACTAATTTTTGGGCAATCTCCTTTGGATTCTTTTTTTCAATTTTACTTAATCGATAGACAGGAAAGGCATAAGAAAAATTAATATTTGGGGGAGGTATTTCGATAAGGTTTTCAATTTCTTCTGAAGAAAAACTATGAATATGTTTAGATAGGTATTCTGCGATTGTATGTTTATCAATTATTTTCATTTTTCAAATTTCTTCTTATTTAACAATTCTAATGATGAAAAAGATTAAAACTTTTATCTGTTGTGCAAAATAAAGTGTGATAATCAAATTTTTTTTATCCTTAAAATAAGATTAAAATAATATTATTTTTATAATAGCGATCAAATAACATTGAAATAATTAAGTAATAAACGAAATGACTGAATTTTTATTATTATGATGACTGAGAAAGAACAAAAACTTGTGTTAAAATGGGTTGACGATAGCGGTCAGTTTCGCCCTATAGAATCTGAGTCGGATATGAGTGAAGGAATTTTCTTAGAGTTAATTCAAGAAGAAAATACATGGAAATTTTTCTATATTAAAGGAACCTCCTTGATTTCAAGAA